>JABEUQ010000226.1 GCA_013044265.1 Acidimicrobiaceae bacterium | reverse complement strand
TTGCGGCGACTCCCCTCGAGCGTGTCAGCGTGCTCAACCTCACGACGACCTTCGGTGACCTGGACCTGGTGATGAGACCCGCCGGTCATCGTGACTACGACGCCATTGTCGCCGGGGCGAGCGAGTTCGAGATCGACGGCGTCATTGTGCAGATTGCCAGTCTGGCCGACGTGATTGCGTCCAAGGAAGCGTCTCATCGAGCGAAGGACCGCCTAGCTTTACCGGGATTACGAATTATGCAGCGCAAAATCGCCAACGATCAAAAGGGTGGATAATGAGTACCGTGCGGGTGGCAGCGATCCAGATGACGTCGGGCAGTGACGTGATGGCTAATGAGTCGGCGATTTTTCGACTGGTCGAACGAGCCAGCGACATGGGCGCGACCTATATCCAATTACCCGAGTACGCCACGTACTGGGGGCCTCGCTCGGGCTACGACACGGCGGCCAAGACTCTCGGGGACGGCTTCATACGTCAATTGGGGTTAGAAGCGAAGGGTCGCGGCCTCACCATCCACCTGGGTAGCATGCTCGAACCAGCACTCGATGGTCGGTTCTTCAATACCAGCGTGGTCATCGCACCGAAGGGCGACGTCGTAGCGGTCTATCGAAAGTTGCACCTCTTTGACGCGCAGCCTCCCGGTGGCGTGACGTACTTCGAATCAGAATATTTCACACCCGGCGAAGAGATGAAGGTCGTCGACGTGGGAGAGATGCGCCTGGGAATGAGCATCTGCTTCGACGTGCGCTTCGCCGAACTGTATCGCGCTCTCGCTCTGGCCGGCGCGGAAATGTTTGCGGTCCCGGCGGCGTTCTCGGCCTTCACCGGTCCAGCGCACTGGGAGGTGCTGCTGCGGGCGCGAGCCATCGAGAACCACGCCTACGTCATCGCCGCCGCGCAAGCGGGCACTACCGCTGAGGGTCTGGCGACTCACGGTCATTCAATGATCATCGATCCGTGGGGAGTCGTCCTCGCTGAAGCTGGCGCCACCGACGAAGAAGTACTCCTCGCCGACGTGGACGTTCAGGAGGTTCACGAGCGGCGCTCTCAGATTGAGGTTCTACGTCTTCGACGTCCCGCGGTGTACTCGCGAGTCGTCGAAACCCTGTAACACTAGTTTGACGTCGGGCTGACCCGGTCCTACGAAATTAGGAGACGAGCGAGACCGGAAAGATTTTTCTTCCAGATCAAACACAGGAGCGGGCGGGCCACGAAGGCGCCCAGAGATCCGGCGAACCACCAAGGGAAGACTAGGTTCTCACGCCAGGTCATGCGCGTGTCAGTCCCCTCGTCAGCGAGAAGGAATTCGCCGTGCCCCGTAAAGAGACCGTGGTGAGTGACGCCGATCGCGACCGCGTCATCCCAGCGCGTGACGCTCATCACGTCCTTGGTCTTAAAGGGCCCCACCTTGGTCAAGCAGTCGAAAGTGGTACCCACCCCTTCGTGCTGTTGGGATTGAAAATCAATGCTGACCGCGTCGGACATCCAGTGAACGTGTCGATCGATGTGGCGCAATTCCTCCCACACAATCTGACGAGGCCGAGGTATCAGGATATCGATACTGATAGCAGTCATATTCCTCCTTTCGTCAGCGCAACATCGAACGAGGGCTCGTTGACTACGTTAGGAAGTCGTGCTGATCTTTCGCGCACGCGATACTCGCGCCAAAGGAGTTGGGCCGGTGATTACTCGTTGGAGACGCAACGATATATCTCAAGACCACTTAACGACGGCTGAGGCCCACGTCATACCAGCGCCGAAACCGGTCAAGAGCGCGTAGTCGCCGGTCTTGATGCGGCCCTCGCTACGCGCAACGTCAAATGCCAGGGGAATCGAGGCGCTGGAAGTGTTGCCGTAACGGTCGAGGGCGATGACCGCACGGTCCATGCCAATACCCAAGCGGTCCACGACCGCTTGGATGATGCGGATATTCGCCTGGTGCGGGATGACCAGCGCCAGATCGTCAGCGGTAATACCGGCACGCTCGAGGGCCTGTTGCGACGACTCGACGACCACGCGCACCGCACGACGAAAGACCTCGCGGCCGTCCATAGTGAAGGTGCCCTCGTGCTCGCAGGTCAACAGGTCGGCACCCGAGCCGTCGGCGTTCAGTGCGAAAGAAAGTATGTCGTTGATGTCGGGGTCGTATTCGAGGACCGCCGCGCCGCCGCCGTCGGCCAGCAGTACGGCGACATTACGGTCCGTCCAGTCGACCCAATTCGAAAGATGCTCGGCGCCAATAACCAAGATGCGCTTGTTACCCGTCTCGAGTAAGCCTTGTGCGGTGCGCACTGCGTACATGAAGCCGCTGCAGGCCGCGTTGACGTCCATCGCCGGGCATTTCAGGCCGAGGTCATTCGCAATCAATACAGCGGTCGCGGGAGCGATGCGGTCAGGCGACGTGGTCGCCAGCAGGACGAAATCAATATCTTCGGGCTCGACGCCCGCGTCAGCCATGGCGTTACGTCCGGCGATCACGCCCAGCGAACGCGCTGTCCCACCGACGTAGCGCTGGCGAATACCAGTGCGTTCAGAGATCCATTCGTCAGAGGTGTCGAGAGTCAGCGAGAGCTCGTCATTGGTCACAATGCGGTCGGGCAGGCCAATTCCCCAGCCCTTGAAGCGAACTCCCATGTTGTCAGCCCCTCACTGGCTCGATACTGCCGTCAGTCTATGCCGTGGGCCTAGTTGGAGACGGTGGCGGTGACAACTTGCAACGAGCATCTCGCCACCGAAATCTGACGGCCGCGCTCGTCGGTCATTTCAATAGCCCACACGTGCACCGTGCGGCCCTTTCGAATTGGGGTGGCTGTTGCGGTGATGACTCCCGAGCGGATGGGTCGCAGGTGCGAAATATTCAACTCGGTACCCACCACGGCCTGGCCAGTCTCGACGCTCACGCTGCCACCTACCGAAGCAGCACCTTCGGCGAGCAGTGCCGAGACGCCACCGTGCAATATGCCATAGGGCTGGTGCACGTGCGCGGTCACGTCGAGTTCCAAGACCACTCGATCAGGCGTGGCCTCAATCGTACGGATGCCCAAGAAATCGTGGACGTTGGTGGCATCGTTGGCTATCGAAGAGGTTTCATCGTTCATGAAAGGCAGTCTAGAAGTGCATGGCTAACCTCTTACAATGACCCGCCACGTGGATTTACGCTCCGACACCGTCACCCAACCCACTCGCGCGATGCGCGAGGCAATGGCTTCCGCGGTCGTCGGTGACGACGGCTTCGGTGATGATCCGACGGTGCACGCCCTCGAGCAGCGATTCGCTGAGATGGTGGGCAAGGAAGCAGCAGTGTTCGTCCCTTCGGGAGTCATGGCGAACCAGATCGCGGTCAGGATCTTGACTCGACCCGGTGACGTCATTATTGCGGGCAAAGGCCAGCACGTGGTGAGTTTCGAGATGGGCGCCTCGGCGCGCAATGCCTCGGTGCAGTTCGCTCTCGTGGACGACGCGCGAGGTGAGTTGAACGTCGACGAAGTTATGGACATCGTCGACGCGGAGCAAGATCATCAGGTCGCCGTCTCAATGGTGGCGCTCGAGAACACCCACATGAGTGCCGGCGGTGCACCGTGGGACCTCGAACATCTGAATGCGTTGGCGCGCGCCCTGGGGGACAAGCCAATTCACATGGATGGCGCACGTCTCTTCAACGCGTCCATTGCCACGGGTGAGTCGCCGCGCGACATCGCCGCCTGCTCCACCACGGTGATGGCCTGTTTGTCCAAGGGCCTATGCGCACCGGTGGGCTCCCTGCTCGCGGGTCCAGCGGGGTTGATGACTGACGCGCGAGTTGAACGTAAGCGACTCGGGGGAGCGATGCGACAAGTGGGTATTCTCGCCGCGGCGGGGTTGGTGGCGCTGGAGAGCATGGTCGAACGCCTCGCTGAGGACCATGTTCGCGCGCGCAAGCTCGGTGAACTCGTAGCGAGTGCGTTTCCCGAGTCGGAGTACGACCCGACCCGGTGTCGCACCAATATCGTTGCCTTCGATCATCCTCAGGCCCGCCAGATCGTGTTCGAACTCACCCAGCGCGGCGTGTGGTGCGGAACCATCGCACCCCGGCGCGTTCGATTCGTTACTCACGCTGGCGTGAGCGATGACGACATTGATTTCGTCGGCGAAGTCTTGACCCACTTCACTCCGGCGAGTTGACTGGCCATCACGACCATGACCAGCACTGTTCGCTCGAAGTTCACTGAGCGCGCGGTCGCTCGAGCGCGCTAGGGGGTAGCCTTAAGGGGCTACAGAGTGCGTCATGACTGATATTCTCCACCTCTCCACGTTCCTGCGCCGTCCGATCTTTGATCAGGACGGTGACCGGATTGGCCGCGTCCAGGATCTGGTCGCGAGGCTCGGCGACGATGCGCACCCGCCCATTGTCGGAGCGGTGATTCGCATCGAGGGTCGCAACCTCTTCGTGCCAATTCGAAAGATTGGTGGACTAGTTGAGGGTCGCATGACGTTTCAAGGGAAACGCGTCGACCTGCGCCGTTTCGAGCGTCGCCCCGGCGAGCTGCTGTTGGCCGAGGACCTCCTGGCACGCAACTTGATCAATCTGGTGCGGGGGCGTTTGATCATTGCCAACGAGATTGAGATCGCAGAAATCGATGGTCGCTGGGAAGTGGTGGGAGTGGACCCCGGACGTCGCCCATTCTTTCGTCGTGTTCTGGGCCAGCGCATGGGTCAACGTCTCAAGGCCGAGGCCATCGTTGACTTCGCTTCCATCGAACCCTTCGTCTCGCACGTGCCTTCGGCGCGGCTGCGCATCCCGTATCGCAAGTTGGCCAAGTTGCACCCGGCCCAGATCGCCGACTTGGTGGAACATGCGAGCCACGAAGAGGGCGAAGAGATCATTGAGGCGGTCGGCCTCGACCGGGAGCTCGAGGCCGACGTCTTTGAAGAACTCGACACCGAACACCAGCTTGAATTCCTCGAATCGCGTTCAGATACTGAGGCCGCACGACTGCTGACGCGCATGGAACCCGACAACGCGGCAGATCTCATCAACGAGATCGATCAGGAGCGCCGACTGCCAATCCTCGAGGGGCTCCCTTCCCAGCAGCAAGTCAAGGTTCGTCAACTGCTGTCGTACAATGCCGATACCGCGGGTGGTTTGATGAACACCGATTTCGTTTCCGTCGCTGATAGCGCCACCGTGGCCGAGGCGATTGAGGCGATTCGTACTTCCAACGTGCCCGCCGAATCCCTGCACGCAGTCTTCGTCACCGACGCCGAAGGCAAAACCGTTGGAGCGGCTGCTCTGGGGCCACTGGTGAAAGCGCGCGACAATGAGTTGGCCCTCAGCGTCTCGCGAACGCAGATGAGCCACGTGCACCCACACTGGGACTTGCACCGCGTGGCGCGCAAGATGAGTGACTTCAATCTGACCGTCGTACCCGTGCTCGACGAAGAGCACAACGTCATGATTGGCGTCATCACCGTTGATGACTTGCTCGAAGAATTGTTGCCGCAGGGTTGGCGCAAGGAGTTTGGAATGACGGCGGTGGAAGAATAATGCTCCGGAGTTCGCGTTCCATCGTTCTAAGGGGGCTTGTCTGAAACCCCCTAGTACCAGTTTGAGAGCTGTCCATGACACGACTCAACCTCCGATGAGAGACGGGGCGCGCCCCTAGCGCCTTTCGTCCCACGTGGTTGATTCGCGAACGACCACGAGAGAACGAAAGGAGATGGAGCGTGAGTGAGAAGTCAACCGAGAATCAGATTGCCGGTGCCTTCGGCACCATTGGCTCCTACGACCATGGCGCTCGTCGAGGCGCACGAGCTCGCCTCCTCACCCTACTGGCCATTATTGGACCGGGGCTGATTGTGATGGTGGGCGACAATGACGCCGGTGGCGTCTCTACCTACGCGCAGGCGGGTCAGAACTACGGTTATACCCTCCTGTGGACGCTGCCAGTACTTATTCCGGTGCTGATCATCATTCAAGAGATGGTGGCGCGTCTGGGCGCCGTCACCGGTGTCGGGCACGGTCGCTTAATTCGCGAACGTTTCGGACGTTATTGGGGCAATCTATCGATTTACTCGATCCTCTTTCTTAATTTCTTGATTATCGTCACCGAGTTCATCGGCATTTCTCTTTCGATGGAATACTTCGGTGTCTCACCATATATATCGGTACCCGTCGCCGTCGCTCTACTCTTTGCAGTCACTGCGACGGGCTCATTTCGTCGCTGGGAGCGTTTCATGATGCTCTTCGTCGCAATCAATATTTTCGTGGTCCCGCTGCTGGTGGTCGTCAAGCCTCAAGTACACCAAGTGATTCTTCACGCAATCACCCCGGGCATCCGCGGTGGCGCCAGTTCCACCGCGGTGCTACTCATCATTTCGATTATCGGCACTACCGTGGCCCCTTGGCAGTTGTTCTTCCAGGAGTCCAATATCGTGGACAAGAAGATCACACCACGTTGGCTCAACTACGAGCGAGCGGACACCATCATTGGTTCAGTCATTGTCGTCATTGGCGCCTCGGCGCTGATGGCGTCAGCCGCGGCGGGCTTGTCGGGGCACGGCGGCACCAACGCGTTCACCTCAGCTCTGGACGTCGCGCATGGTCTTAATCACTACGTTGGTCACGGTGCCGGAGGGTTCTTCGCAATTTTGCTATTGAACGCTTCGGTAATTGGTGCGGCGGCGGTGACGCTCGCGAGTTCCTACGCCATTGGCGACCTATCGAGTAGCCATCAAGGACTGAATGCGCGCTTCTCTGAAGCCAAGGGATTTTACGGTGGATTCGCGGCGCTATTGGCACTGGCCGGCACGGTGGCGGTCATTCCTCACGCCCCCCTCGGTCTCATCACCTTGTCGGTCCAGGCGATTTGTGGGTTGATGTTACCCTCGACCACCATCATTGTGTTGTTGCTGTGCAATGACCGTGCGGTCATGGGCCCGTGGGTGAATCCTAAGTGGCTCAACGCCATCGCGATCACCATCATTTCGGTGTTGGTCGTGCTCTCCGTTGGACTGATGGTCTCGACGTTGTTCACCTCGGTCAACGTCATCGCACTGCTCGAGTGGCTGGCCGGTTTCGACCTCGTGGGCCTGCTCATCGGGCTACCGATCGGATTACGCAAGATGTCGCCGCCACCTACTTTTGATATCGATCGTCGCGACTGGCGTACCCCACGGCTTTCGCTACTGACGCCGCTGCCGAGTTCGCGAGCACGGCGTTATTTGATGCGTGGACAGAGTATCTATCTCTTCGCGGCGGGAACCCTTTTGGTGGTTCGTGTCATTCAGATCTCCACCTCGTAATCTCGTGTGATACTTATGCCGACTCTCCTGTGCGTTCATGCTCACCCCGACGACGAATCGCTCTTCACCGCGGGTATCACGTCGCATTACGCCGAGCGTGAGGTGCGCAACGTCCTCATCACCTGCACGATGGGTCAACTTGGTTTTGATGATCACGGTCGTTCCGGCGCGGACCTCGGTCACGACGCGGCGGTCACGCGTGCGACCAGGGCGGGTGAACTGATGCGCGCCGGTGAACTCGTGGGTTTCGACCGCCAACTCACCCTAGGTTTCAAAGACTCGGGCATGATGGGTTGGTTGGCGAATCAAGATGGCGACGCCTTCATGAACGCCGACGTCGAAGCTACAGCGCGATTCATCGCTGATGTCATCGATCAAGAGAATGCGTCGGTCGTGGTGACCTACGACGAGAACGGCTTCTACGGACACCCCGACCACGTGATGGCACATATCGTGACGCGCCGTGCCGTCGAGTTGAGTTCGTGCGCACAGCGGCTGTTCTATCCCGTCGTGCCGCGCAGTGTGTTGAAGTCTTTCGTGCACCAGGCGCTCGGCCAGGGTGTCTCCCTGCCAGCGTGGGTGCAGGACGCGGTCGCTGATATTCCAGACGAGTTGGTGACTTGTGCGATGGACGTCTCGCGATTCAGCGCCCGTAAGCAACAGGCCATCGCCACGCACGCCTCCCAGAGCGATAACGCTGACCTCGTCACGATGGATGCTGAATTGTTCGCTCTGATCTTTGGTACCGAGTACTACCAGCTCGGGTGGCGGCGTGACGAGTCGTCACTAGCCTGTGTCGAAGATTTATTCGGAGGACTGCAATGAGCGATTTGACATTCTTGGCGGTGCACGCGCACCCCGACGACGAGGCCACCTCGACGGGAGGACTCTATCGACTACTCGCCGAGCAGGGGGTACGTACGGTACTGGTGACGTGCACGAATGGTGAGTGTGGCGACGACCCCGAAGGAGCCAAGCCCGACGCCGAACACCACGACGCTGACCTGGTGGCCGCGGTGAGGGCCCAAGAACTCGACCGCGCGGTCGAGGTCTTGGGGATTGATCGGCTGGTTCGTCTCGGGTACCGTGATTCGGGCATGATGGGCTGGCCCCAGAACAGCGATCCTGAAAGTTTTTGGGCGACGCCCGTGGCCGACGCGGCGGCCCGCCTCGCTGAGATCTTGATCGCGGAGCGCCCCCAGGTGGTGATGACGTACAACGAGATTGGCTTCTACGGACATCCCGACCACATCCAGGCCAATCGCATCACGTTGGCTGCGTTGCAGCTGATCGATTACCAGCCCACTCTGTACTACAACGCCATTCCCGACTCGGTCATGGAGATCATGCGAGCTCGATGGGACGAGGAAGGTCGTCGTCGCGCGAAGCACGACGCCGCCAAGGGAATCGTTCGTGAGCCCGAAGGCCCTCCCATGATCGATGGCGAGCCCCTCAACATGGGTACTCCGGACGAAATGATCAGTGCCACGATTGACGTGTCGAGCGTCACCGATGCCAAGTATGACGCGCTGGCCGCGCACGCTTCGCAGATCGGCGACTCCTTCTGGATGAAGATGTCCAAAGAGGAGTTCCGTCAGGCGATGGGCACCGAGTGGTTCGTGCGAGTCACGAATCCGCGGGGCCTGGAGGGCGACGTCACCGATATCTTTGCGGGTTACCGGAACTGATTGATCGGAGCACGATGCCCCTCCCGGCGGGAGGGGCATCGTGCTCTACGAGCGTGTGTCCTATTCGCTCACGATGGAGCCAAGTATTGGTTCCTGTGATTTGCGCTGGGAGTCGGCCCGGTGACGTGAGTAGGTCTCGACCTCGTGGTGTCGGTGATCACTACTAGTGCACTCGCCCAATCGAAAGTGCGCCTTGCGGGTAGGGGCACGACTCGCACCTACGCTTCGTCGGGAACGATGCCCTCGGCGTACTCCACCTCGATCTCCTCGAGCACCATTTCGGACCCCTGGATCTTGGGTCCGGTGAACCACTTGCGCGCCGAGAGGCCGTACCAGAGGAAGATGATTCCCATGACCACGATGAAGACCGGACCAGACCAGTTGATGTCGATCGCAGTGTTCCACGGGTAGAAGGCGGGTGCGAAGAACAAGATCATGACGCACACCACCCAAATCACGGCGATGGTATCGATGACCTTGGACCACCTTCCGAGATTCCACGGACCAGGCACGAAGGTCTTGGAGCGCAGGCGTAGGAAAATCGGAATGCCGTAGGAGACGTAGAGGCCGACGGTGCCAATCGACACGATGGCCAAGAATGCGACTGAGGCCCCATTGACGGTGTACAGCGAGGGGATGCCCAAGATGAACGCGGCCCCCACCGACAGCCACACCGCGTTGACGGGTGTGCGAGTCGTGGGGTGCAGTCGGTGCCAGAACTTGTGCCCCGGGACCGCTCCGTCACGAGAGAAGGCGTAGGCCATACGTGAGTTCGCAGTCACTGACGCCAAACCGCAGAAGAACATGGCGACCATGGCGATCAGCGTGAGCAGTCGGCCACCGGTGTTGCCGAGAGCGTTAATGAAGACTTCTCCACCGGCCGGTGCGCCCAGGGTAGCGATGGAGGCGTACGCCTTCTCTCCACTGGGCAGGGCCAGGGTCATCGCCAAGTTCAACAAGAAGCCCGCGATGATTGACACCCAGATGGCGCGCACGATGCCCTTGGGGCCACCAGTGGCGGCACCCAGAGTCTCCTCGGTCATGTGGGCCGAGGCATCGTAACCAGTCAAGGTGTACTGGGCCAGAAGCAGACCAATCGCGAACGCGTAGACGCCGGCGAACGGACCGGTCCAACCGGTCATGTTCTCGTGGTGGAACAAGAACGAGACACTCTGGTGGTGTGAGGGCACTGCGAAGAGGACAACCACAATGATGGCAGTACCGATGAGATGCCACCACGCCGATACGTTGGCCAGCATCGAGACCAATTGAACCCTGAAGCAGTTCAAGAGCCCGTGAGCGAGCAAGATGAGTCCGTAGAACAAGAGGACCCAACGGGCGTTACTCACGAACTTCGTGTCGTAGAGACTGATGAAGAACCCGAGGAACGACGCGAGGCCGAAGTCGATCGACGCAGTGACCGCGATCTGGCCCACCAGGTTGAACCAACCGCAGGCCCAGGACCACGCCGCCTTGTTCTTGGAAGCCAATCGGGCCGACCACCAGTACAAACCACCAGCGGTGGGGAAGGCCGAGGTGATTTCGGCGAGGCCCATGCCGACACAAAGGGTGAGAGCGCCGACAATGAACCAACCAATGGTGACGACGAATGGTCCACCCGCCTGCATGCCGAGGTAGTAGGTAGTTATTCCACCGGTCAAAATTGAAATGATTGAGAAGGAGACTGCGAAGTTCGAGAAGCCTCCCATTCCACGTTTGAGTTCCTGGGCGTAACCCATCGTGTGTAAGAGATCGATATCTTGTTGCTCCTGTGCCGTTATTGCTACGTCGTCCGCCATAAAATTCCCCCGTTTTTTCCGGTCAACTTGTGCGTTGCATTCTCATCGGTATACCAGAGAATTAGGTCACAATCTATGCTTAAACGACTAAACCGTCTGACTTTTATCTAACTGCAGTCAGGTGCGATGTTCACTAGTATCGGCGAAGGCCCAGTCGCGATTCGAGCCTGCTCAAAGGAGAGCCCATGACATCATTGCCCCCGGGACGGCTGTCCCGAGAGGAATTATTGGAACAAATCGCCCGGGGCGAAGTCGACACGGTGATCACGGCGGTCACTGACATGCAGGGGCGGTTGCAGGGCAAGAGAATTGATGCCCAATTCTTCGCCGAAGGTCTAGCGGCGGGAATTACCGAAGGCTGCAGTTACTTGCTCGCATCCGATGTCGATATGCGCACCATCGACGGCTTCGCACTCACCTCGTGGGAACACGGTTACGGTGA
Source organism: Acidimicrobiaceae bacterium (assembly GCA_013044265.1). Classification (GTDB taxonomy): domain Bacteria; phylum Actinomycetota; class Acidimicrobiia; order Acidimicrobiales; family RAAP-2; genus RAAP-2. Next base: position 26,487 of record JABEUQ010000226.1, on the reverse strand, counting down.
TCTCGTTTTTAAGTCAGACTTCTCGACCATTCGTGCGGTGCCCTGGTTTGACAAGACCGTGATCATCTTTTGTGACGTCGAGACAACGGACGGTGAGGCGGTGGCACCGTCGCCTCGTCAAGTGCTTCAACACCAGGTCGGACGTCTTGCCGAGCGTGGGTGGTACGGACTAGCGGGTACCGAACTCGAGTTCATCGTCTTTAACACCACTTACGAAGATGCATGGAACTCGGGTTATCGCGATATGACCCCCGCGAACCAGTACAACGTGGATTATTCACTTCAGGGCACGTCGCGGGTGGAACCCCTGCTCGGGCGCATCCGTCGTTCGATGCGCGCGGCGGGCATGGTCGTGGAGTCAGTCAAGGGTGAGTGCAACTTTGGCCAACACGAGGTGGCCTTCAAGTACGCCACCCTGGTGGACAAGTGCGACGAGCACGGCCTCTATAAACTCGGTGCCAAGGAAATAGCTGCCCAGGAGGGGCAGAGCCTTACCTTCATGGCCAAGTACAACGAGCGCGAGGGCAATTCCTGTCACATCCATCTTTCGTTGCGTGACGCTGAGAATCGACCGGTCTTCGCCGGTGATCGCGAGCATGGCATGTCGCTCATCTTTGAGCAGTTTCTAGCGGGCCAATTGAAGTATGGGCGCGAACTTTCCTTGTTGCTCGCCCCGAACATCAATTCCTATAAGCGCTTCGTGGAGGGCTCCTTCGCCCCGACCGCTCTGTTGTGGGGTATCGATAATCGCACCTGCGCGTTCCGAGTGGTGGGTCACGGTCCCGGTATCCGTTTCGAATGTCGAGTGCCGGGGGGCGACGTGAATCAGTACTTGGCGGTCGCCGCGCTGGTGGCGGCAGGCTTACGCGGAATGGAGGAGGGGCTAGAACTTCCTCCGGCTTTCGTGGGTAACGCCTACGTCGCCGACGCTGCGCGAGTACCCACGACGTTGCGCGAGGCGATGGAACTCTTCGACAACTCATCCATGGCGCGTGACGCCTTTGGCAATGAGGTCGTGGACCACTACGTGCAGGCCGCGCGCGTGGAAGTGGATGCATTCAATGCGGCTATCACTGATTGGGAACGCTACCGAGGATTTGAACGACTATGAGCTACGACGTCATTAACCCCGCCACTGAAGAGGTGGTTCGCACCATTGAACTTGTCGACGTTGACGAAACCGACCGCGCCATTGAGGCCAGCCAGAAGGCGGGCGAGTCCTGGCGTCGGGTCACACCGATCGATCGAGCGCGCGTGTTGCGTCGTTTCGCCGCCGTGGTCGATGAACATAACGAGGAACTTGCTCAACTCGAAGTCGCTAACTCCGGACACACAATCGGCAACGCACGATGGGAAGCCGGTAACGTACGCGACGTCTTGAACTATTACTCGGGTGCGCCCGAACGGCACTCGGGCAAGCAGATACCGGTCGCGGGTGGGGTGGACATCACCTTCTACGAGCCTGTGGGTGTGGTGGGTATCATCGTGCCCTGGAACTTCCCCATGCCAATCGCTGGCTGGGGGTTGGCGCCAGCCTTGGCGGCGGGTAATACGGTGGTCTTGAAGCCCGCGACGTTGACGCCGCTCACCGCCATGCGCCTCGCGGAGTTGGCGCTCGAAGCGGGACTCCCCGAGCACGTCTTTCAGGTATTGCCGGGAGCGGGTTCGAGCGTGGGGTATCGCTTCGTGACGAATCCGGCGGTGCGCAAGGTTTGTTTCACCGGTTCCAACGACGCGGGGCGCAAGATAATGGCGGGCTGCGCGGATCAGGTCAAGCGCGTGACTTTGGAATTGGGCGGCAAGAGTGCCAACATCGTCTTCGCTGACGCCGACGTGGCTAAGGCCGCGGCAATGGCGCCCTACGCCGTTTTTGATAACGCCGGCCAGGACTGCTGCGCGCGATCGCGCATCCTGGTGCAAGACGGCGCCTACGACCTCTTCATGGAGCACTTTGAGTCGGCCGTCAAGGGTGTCAAGGTGCTTGACCCGACCAATGACGCCAGTGAGATGGGACCGCTCATCACTGGCGCGCAGCGCGAGAGCGTGATGAGTTACGTCAATGAAGCGGAAGTCGCCTTTCGCGGGGTGGCCCCCCAAGGCAAGGGCTACTGGATGGCGCCGACGGTTCTGGAGGCGGTTGACACCACGAGTCGTGCCTTTACCGAGGAGATCTTCGGTCCGGTCGTCTCGGTCGCTCGCTTCAGTGACGAGGCTCAGGCCATCGCGCTGGCGAACGACAGTCAGTTCGGGCTGTCGGGTTCGATTTGGACTCGCGATTCAGGGCGCGCGCTACGCGTCGCGCGCGGAGTGGAGACCGGTGCATTATCGGTGAACTCGAACTCCTCGGTGCGCTACAACACCCCCTTCGGTGGATTCAAGATGTCGGGCCTCGGGCGTGAGCTCGGTCCCGACGCTCTTCTGGGGTTCAGCGAAGAAAAGAATGTATTTATCTCAACGGAGGAATGATGGGTCGTCTCGACAATAAAGTCGCAATTATCACCGGTGCCGCGAGCGGCATCGGACGAGCCACGGCGGTGCGTTTCGCCGCCGAGGGTGCCAAGGTCGTCGTCGCGGACGTGGCGGACGAGCCCGGGATGGCGCTCGCCGAAGAACTCGGCAGTCTCTACGTGCACGTGAACGTCGCTGACGAGGAGAGCGTGAAATCGATGTTTGCCGCCACCGTCGAGGCTTACGGTGGACTGGACATCTTGTTCAACAACGCGGGCATCTCGCCCAACGATGACGATTCGATTCTCACCACGGGGGTCGATGCATGGCAGCGCGTGCAGGACGTGAACCTCAAGTCCGTCTATCTGTGCTGCAAGTACGGCATCCCCTACATGCAACAGCGCGGCGGCGGCTCGATCATCAACGTGGCATCCTTCGTGGCCATCATGGGGTCGGCCACTTCACAGATCTCATACACCGCTTCTAAGGGGGGTGTGCTGTCGATGAGCCGTGAACTCGGTGTGCAGTTCGCGCGCGAGAACATCCGCGTGAACGCGCTGTGCCCGGGACCGGTCAACACGCCGCTTCTCCAGGAGCTTTTCGCCAAGGACCCCGAGCGCGCGGCTCGTCGCTTGGTGCACGTGCCGATGGGGCGATTCGCACGGCCCGAGGAGATGGCGAGCGCAGTATTGTTCCTCGCGAGTGACGACTCGTCGTTTATGACGGCGAGCACGTTCCTCGTCGACGGTGGCCTGCACGCGGCTTACGTCACACCGCTCTAGCGACTCGTGCATCACTCAACCTTTGCCACGCGGCGCCGTTCGCGGGTGTGGCAAAGGTTGAGTGATGAGATACTCATGAGAGGGCGTGACGTCAAGGGGCGTCAGCGAAGAACGAGGAACACACCGAGCGCTGCCGCGATGGCGAGGACGGCGGCGAGCCGTCGAAGAAGGGACTGTCGCGACAGGGGCGGGTTGCGCTGAGGATTCTCTAGATTGTGTTCGGTGGTTACGTTGAAGAACATCGTGCGATGTTTATCACAGGGCCCCGTATTTCGGGCAGTGGTGTGCGACGAGGGAACGTAGTTGGTCGCTGGTCCTCACTGGGCATCGACTGAGAGTCCCTCCAGCGATACCGATTCCACTTCACCGATGAAGTACTCGCTCAGGTACTTCTCCCCTTCGTCGCACATGATTGTGACCACCAGATCGTCGGGCTTCTCCAGGAGTAAACGCCGCGCCGCCACCATGTTGGCGCCCGAACTTGGACCGACCAACATACCGTGATCTCGCGCGAGACGCCGCATCTCAGTGACGGCATCGTCACTGTGCACGTCGACGACCCGAGTGACGATTTCGCGATGGCGCTGGTAGATGCCGGGAACGAAACCGTCGGCGATACCTTCGATCTTGTGCAGTCCGGTATCGCCGCAGAGGATCGTGCACGACTCACTAGGTTCGAGCCCCACGATCTTCACGTCGGGATTGACTTCGCGAAAGGCTTGGCCCACTCCAATGAGTGTGCCCCCCGTACCGACGCCCATGACGAAGGTGTCGGGGAGTTCGCCATTGGGAAGCTGGCTCAGGATCTCGGGACCGAGCCACGTGCGGTTCTCTTCGACGTTCCACTCTGATTCGAATTGACGCGGACTGAAGTGCCCGGGCCGTTCGCCGAGTTCGCGCGCGATATCGAGGGCTTGGTTGACGTGGAAGTTCCCAATGGTGACCAGTTGTGCGCCGAAGGCACTCGAGATGGCCGAACGTTCTGGACTCAGCCCCTCGGGCATCACGACGATCATCTTGTAGCCCTTCACCGCCGCCACCATGCTCATGGCGTTACCGGTGTTGCCACTCGAGGCCTCCACGATGGTGTCGCCGGGTTGCAGAAGACCCTCGTGTTCGGCGCGCTCGATGATGTAGCGCGCCATGCGCGCCTTGATCGAACCCGACGGGTTCAGGTATTCGATTTTCACCCAGATGCCGTCAATCTCGACCAGAGGCGTATTGCCGATGGCGTCGAGAATGGTGCGTCGTGCCGCGTGTGATTTCATGACATCCCCCAGGTCCGGCTGCGTTGCGCGATTCCCTTTCCCGAGACTACTCAGGCGCCTAGCCCGGGGGCGCTGTCCTTTAGTAGCGGTAGCTGTCGGGCTTGAAGGGTCCTTCGACCGCCACGCCGATGTAGTCGGCCTGGTGCTTGGAGAGTGTGGTCAACTTCACCCCCAGGGCGTCGAGGTGCAGTCGCGCGACCTTCTCGTCGAGGTGCTTGGGCAGGACGTAGACCTTCTTCTCGTAGTTCGCCACGTTGGCGAAGAGCTCCATCTGGGCCATCGTCTGGTTGGTGAAGGAGTTGCTCATCACGAAGCTCGGGTGGCCCGTGGCGTTGCCCAAGTTGAGCAGACGGCCCTCGGAGAGCAAGATGATGGCGCGACCATTGGGCAAGATCCACTTGTCGACCTGAGGCTTGATGTTCTCGCGCTTCACGCCCGGCAGATTAGTTAACCCCGCGATGTCGATCTCGTTGTCGAAGTGACCGATGTTACCCAAGATGGCCTGGTGCTTCATCATCAGCATGTGATCTAGGGTCACGATGTCGCGGTTACCCGTCGCGGTGATGATGATGTCAGCGTAGGGGAGAGCTTCTTCGAGTGTGGTGACCTGGAAACCGTCCATCGCAGCCTGCAAAGCGCAGATCGGATCGATCTCGGTGATGATGACGCGCGCACCTTGGCCACGCAGCGACTCCGCCGATCCTTTGCCCACGTCGCCGTAGCCGCACACCACTGCGACTTTGCCACCAATGAGCGTGTCGGTGGCGCGGTTAATACCGTCGATGAGCGAATGGCGACATCCGTACTTGTTGTCGAACTTCGACTTGGTGACGGCATCGTTGACGTTGATTGCCGGGAACAAAAGGGTTCCGTCGCGCTCCATCTCATAGAGGCGGTGCACCCCGGTGGTGGTCTCCTCGGAGACACCAATGATTCCCGCGGCCATCGGTGCGAAAATCTTTTCGCCACTGGTGATGATGCGGTTGAGAAGTTGCAGAATGATCGAGTATTCCTCGGACTCAGCTGATTCGGGTGAGGGCACGATGCCGGCGCGCTCGAATTCCAGACCCTTGTGTACTAACAATGTGGCGTCGCCACCATCGTCAAGAATCATCGTTGGCCCGTCACAGCCCGGCCAACGCAGTAACTGCTCGGTGCACCACCAGTACTCCTCGAGGGTTTCCCCCTTCCAGGCGAACACCGGCACGCCCTGAGGGTTTTCGCCCGTCCCCTCGGGTCCCACGACGACCGCAGCAGCGGCGTGGTCTTGGGTGGAAAAGATATTGCAACTGACCCAGCGCACGTCAGCGCCGAGCGCTACCAGAGTCTCGATAAGTACGGCGGTCTGGATGGTCATGTGCAAAGAGCCCGCAATACGTGCTCCCGCCAAGGGCTTCGCGTCGCCGAATTCAGCACGCATGGCCATGAGGCCGAGCATCTCGTGCTCAGCGAGTGTGATTTCGGCGCGCCCGAAGGACGCGAGGGAGAGGTCGGCGACTTTGAAGTCGAAAGTTGACGAGGTCATAATGCTCCTAGAAGATGGTTGATATACGCGAGGCGCCGACCTCTGTCGCATACGCCTTACCCCTACAGATTAGGCGTTTACCCGGAACTCCACGACATCTCCGTCACGCATGACGTAGTCCTTACCTTCAATGCGTGCCTTACCCGCTGCGCGCACGGCCGCCATAGTTCCCGCCGTCATTAGGTCCTCGAAAGCCACCACTTCAGCCTTGATGAAGTTCTTTTGGAAGTCGGTGTGGATTTCGCCGGCAGCCTCAGGGGCAGTCGCTCCCTGGCGAATCGTCCAGGCCCGTGTTTCCTTGGGCCCCGCTGTCAGGTAGGTCTGCAAACCCAGGGCGGCGAAGCCAACCCGAGAGAGCTGGGCGAGACCCGACTCATCTTGGCCGAAGGACTGCAGAATCTCGAGCGCCTCCTCGGGTGCAAGTCCCGAGAGTTCCGCCTCGACTTTCGCGCACAGAATGACGCAAGGGGCGGGCGCGACTGAGTCGCGAAGTACTTGTTGGCGCTCGGAGTCCGCCAGGGTGTCTTCGTCCACGTTGAAGACGTAGATGAAAGGTTTGTCGGTGAGGAGATGCAGATCGGCGATGGCGTCATGGTCGAGACCGGTCGTCTTGGATATGACAAGACCCTGGTTGAGCGCGTCGTGGGCCTTTTTCACTTGAGCGAGTTTCATCGCCACGTCGGGGGACCTTTTAGCTTCTCGCTCCAAGCGGTTCATTGCCTTATCGACCGTTTGCAGGTCAGCCAGAATCAGTTCGGTCTCGATCGTGGCAACATCGCTGGAGGGGTCGATCTTGCCGTCAACGTGAATAACGTCATCGTCTTCGAACACCCTGACGACTTCACAGATGGCGTTCGATTCGCGGATGGCCGCCAAGAATTGATTGCCTAAGCCCTCACCTTCTGAAGCGCCGCGCACGATACCCGCGATATCGACGAAGGTTACCGAGGCGGGCAATATCCGCTCGGAACCGAAGACCTGCGCGAGCAGTGCGAGACGGTCGTCGGGTACCGATACCACGCCGACGTTGGGTTCGATGGTGGCGAAGGGATAGTTCGCCGCCAGGACGTTGTTGTCAGTGAGTGCGTTGAACAAGGTGGACTTGCCCACATTAGGAAGCCCGACGATACCGATAGAGAGAGCCATACGGCTTCCGAGGCTACTGCACCCCTCCGAGCATCAGCCTCGGAAGGCGAGAAACCCAGGGGTCTGGGCAATCTCGGTGATGATTCCGTCCTCGATTTCCAGGCGATGGTCGGCTAGTCCAGCCACTCGTTCGTCGTGAGTGAATACCAGGACTGTCGTTGGTGGGGTGCTGGCTGCCACGCGTAAAAACTGGACAATCATCTGGCCGGTGATTTTGGCCCAGGAACCCGGGAGTTCATCGGCCAAGATTAAGTGGGGTTGCGCGCAGACAACTCGGGCGATGGCCAGGCGTTACTGTTCGCCACCCGAGAACTTGCTGGCGCGAGGCTGAGTTTTAACGCCCCGAGTCCTGCCAGGAGGGCATTTCTCCGCCAAGGGCATCGCGACAATCATTAAGCCGCTCGGCGAACTCCAGCGCGAACCTCACGTTTTCCTTGGCTGTCAGGTTGGGGGATGAGATTGAAGGTGTAGAAGTTGAAGTCGACCTGGCGTGAACGGTACTAAGTGCGACCCGATGAAATGAGGTCGGCGAACCATGCGTCATTCATGTCGATGCTGGTGGCGTCGGACGCATCAAGCAAACCACGTACTGAGATGAGGGCGGACCTGCCCGGTCTACTGGCCCCGATGTTTGTGACTATTTCACTCTCGGTGGCGTGAAAAACCTACATCGCGTGCGGCGTGAACATCACTGCTATCGCTCTGGAGTGTCTTGTTGAGGTGGTCAATACTGGGCACTATTCGTTCCTCAACACTTCGCCGGGACGGACGGTCGTCGAAGCCACGGAGGAGTCCAGGGTAGGGACGATTATGTCCGCGATGAGAGCGAACACCACGGCGGATCAGCCTACGGAGATGTGGAGATTCCTAAAAGCACTGCTGACACCGCGTTGGCCAGGAAACTCGAGACACCCACTCCCTGAGGCTTCAGTGGGTGGAGTGAAACTCGAGCCCCCACCACCAAAACCGCCGCCGCGTCGAACAAAGCCGCCAGGGGAGGAGCCGCCTGATGCGCTGACGAGGGCTGTGGTGATGGGACTCGAGATGATGATGCCTCCGAAGGTACCGGCGGCGATTGGGGAGGACGGGTTGGTCAGGGCGTTCGAGAGTCGAGTGGCCATTAGTGCGTGCACTGAAGCCACGTGGGGAATCTTGAAGTGGTCGGTGTTCTGAGCGTTGGTGGGGGGAGCACCACCGCTACCGACGCCACTACCAAACCCCGTCGGTCCAACCGTGATGGTGTTGCCAGTGGAGTCTCGAACCGTGTTGCTCTGAGTGCTCACCTCATTACGCGTAATGATCTTTGAGAGGGCTTGGGCGATTGCCACCGCCAAAATGACTACGGCACCGACCGAACGCATGGCGTTTCTGAAAGCACTTCGCACACCTCGACGCAGAGCGTTCATAGAACAGATCCTTTCCGTCATCATATTGTCATCATTTCAGTTCAATAGAAGACTGGCTCAAGCCAGGGCTAAATGACGGCTAAGAAGCCAGTGCGTGTTGTCATTGAGTCGATTCGGCCGACTCAGAGCCCAGGGCTACATTGAGGGGATGACTTCGCCGGCCCTCCTCGCTCTCTCGGCCGTCACGAAGACCTTCGCTGACAAGGTGGCCTTGGCGCCGACTGACCTACAAATTAACGACGGGTCATTCGTGTCCATTGTTGGCCCATCGGGGTGTGGCAAGTCGACCCTCTTCAACGTCATCGCTGGTTTACTCGCGCCTGACGCGGGCGAGGTCCTCCTGCAGGGACGTAACGTAATCGGCGCCACGGGTCACGTCGGGTACATGCTGCAAAAGGATCTGCTGGTGCCTTGGCGCAGCGTCGAGGACAACATCACCATGGCTGCGCGACTGACTCGCAAGGTCACTAAGGCTGACCGCGCCGAAGCCCGAGGAATCGCCCAGAGGTACGGGCTAGGAGAGTTCTTGGATCATTACCCCAAGGCTCTATCAGGCGGAATGCGTCAGCGCGTGGCTTTCATGCGTACCTTGGTGACTCATCAGCAACTCTTGTTACTCGATGAACCCTTCGGGGCTCTTGACGCGCAAACACGACTCGACATGCAGCGGTGGTTACTCGACGTTTGGCGTGAGTCGGGGCGGACCGTGTTATTCATCACACACGATGTCGACGAGTCGATCTTCTTGTCCGATCGAATCTTGGTGATGTCACCACGTCCTGGGCGCATCGTGGCGGACTTGGAAAACCCGCTCGCGCGTCCACGTGGTCTGGACGTCTTGACCGACCCGACCTTCGTTGCACTGAAGAGTCAGATCATGCACCTGCTGCACGGGGGTGAGCGATGAATCGAAAGACGTTCGCCAAGGTGATCTTGCCAGTGGCGTCCTTCGCCATTTTGCTCTTGCTCTGGCAGGCGGTCGTCGTCATTTTTAACGTGCAGGGATATATTGCACCGCGACCCCTCGACGCAATCCGGGCGGTGAGCGATAATTGGTCGCTTCTGTCGCCGTTGGTGGTGCAGATCATCAAAGAGACGGTCTTCGGGTTTTTCTTGGGGGCCCTGATCGGGATCTTCTTCGGAGTCGTCATGTCCAAGATCCCCTTCGTCCAGAAATTGCTCTACCCCTCGCTGGTGCTCTCGCAAGCCGTACCGGTCATTGTCATTGCTTTTCCGCTCGCCGCAATTCTCGGTTTCGGCTCGGTGAAGCCCATCATCGCCATCGTGGTGTGGATCGTGTTCTTCCCGGTGACGGTCAGCGTCATCGATGGACTCGGCCACGTGGATCATGACCTGCTCAACCTGGCCAAGGTCTACGGCGCCTCGCGATGGCGCACGTTTATTCAAATCGAGGTCCCCGCAACGGTCTCACCACTGTTCAGCGGACTCAAGATCGGTGCGACATACGCAATCACCGGGGCGTTCATTGGAGAGTTAGCTTCTCCGGAGCAGGTGGGGAACACTGGGTCGTCGCTGGCTCTCTACGTCCAACACGCCGAATCGAACCTCAATTCTCCCGCCGTCTATGGCATCACTCTGCTGATGGCGATAATCGGTGTGGCGTGGTTCTTGACCGTGGTCGGTCTTGAGGTGGTGTCCACTCCATGGTTACGTCGTACCACGGTTCGACGCTGGCGTCGCCGCGACATTGCGACACCTGAGGGTGACCAGTAACCTCTTGACAACGGTGAAGTGCAAAGGGGAATACATATGAAGTTGCGTCTAGCCGGGGCCTTGGCCCTATCCGCCACACTGGTGACCTTGGGGGTAACGCTCTCGAGCGGTGCGTCGGGGGCGACATCGCTCAAGTCCGTCACCTTTGCCTACGACTTTCCGGGACCCGACTTCGAGTTGATCCCTGTCGTCGTGGCGCAGAAGGAAGGTTTCTTCAGTGCGGCCGGACTTAACGTCAAAGTCGTTTTCCCCTCCAACACATCCTCCACGGCGCTCATGCTCGCCACCGGTTCGGCGCAAGTGGGATTCGTAACGACCACGGACATGGGCGTGGCTGTCGAAAAGAAGGTGCCGATTGTCTCCATCGGTAACTATTCGATGAGTAACAACTGGGCAATCTTCGCGAAGCCCGGCGTCAAGCTCACGGCGGCGAACCTGAAGAGTGAGCTCAAGGGTAAGAGCATCTTCTCTTACGGCGACACCTGGACCGAGGCCATGCTGCCCTTCGTTTTGAAGCGTGCGGGACTCACCACGTCACAGGTGAACATCAAGGTCGAGCCCAATGCGATCGACACCACGTGGTTGTTGGCGGGCAAGGTCAACTTCTCCACTTCGACCACCAACTACGAAATTCCTGGCTTCCAAGGGGCCAAGGTCAAGGGCCAACTTAGTCAGTTGCTCGGTACGGCCGTGGGGGCACCAAACATCCCAATTTGGGACTACGCCACCACTAAGAGTTATGCGGCGTCGAGTGGATCGAACTTGAAGGGCTTCATGTCTGCGATCGCTAAGGCGACCGCCTGGGCGGTCGCCAACCCGACGAAGGCGGCCGCACTGTTCGATACGACCTACCCGGCGAGTGGATACACCAACGCGTACAACATCTCGGGCTGGCAGTTGACGATTCCTTTCTTGAAGAACACTGCGGGTAAGTACTTCGTCGAGACGAATGCGCAGTGGACCACGCTGTCGAACGCGCTGAAGTCCATTGGATTGATCTCGAAAGTGCCGGCACCTTCGTCGTACTACACGAATAAGTTCCTGCCAGCGTCATGAGCGACTCGGCCCGACTGCGGGCCGCGGTGGTGGGCAGTATGAACACGGATTTGGTAGTTCGCTGCGACGTGTTGCCTATCCCGGGCGAGACGGTCCTAGGCAGCGATGTTGAGCGGTTGCCTGGTGGCAAGGGAGCGAATCAGGCGGCCGCGCTCGCTCGGTTGGGAGTTGCCACCGCCATGGTCTCGTGCGTGGGACGCGACGAGATGGGCGAGTGGCTCCTGGCGACACTGGCGCGACATGGTGCTGACACTTCCCTGGTGCAACGTAGCGAGCGACCAACGGGTACGGCATTCATCACCGTCGATGCGGCAGGCGAGAATGAGATTGTGGTCGCGCCCGGCGCCAACACGGATTTGGATCTGGCCCAGGTGGATCTCGACCCCTTCGACGTGGTGCTGGCGCAAATGGAGGTCTCGGCCGACACCGTGGAGGAATTAGCGCGTCGCACCTCGTCGCTCATCTTGAACGTCGCTCCCGCTCGACCGGTCTCTGCGTCGACGTTGCGACGTTGCGCCGTGGTCATTGCGAATGAACTGGAGGCCCGGAGCCTCGATATGCGTGAGTTGGCGCACTGCGTGGTGACCATGGGCTCGCGCGGTGCGGCGCACTACTCCTTCGGCGAGATCGTGGCTGAGGCGAAGCCGCCGGTCGTGGACGTCATTGACACGGTGGGAGCGGGCGACGTGTTCTGCGCCGCCTACGCTTCGCGGTATCTGCAGCACGATACGCCCCTGGAAGTCCTGCGTTTCGCGGTGACGGCCGGGTCGTTGGCCACCCGGGCCATCGGCGCCCAAGGGTCACTACCAACCACGGAAGAGGTACAGCAATGGCTCGCACTCGCGTCTTAATTGATACCGACCCGGGCGTGGATGACGCCGTCGCGATTCTGCTCGCTCTAGTGAGTCCCGAAATCGACGTGGTGGGCGTGGTGACAGTGAATGGCAACGTGCCCCTCGAGAAAACTGCGCTCAACGCCCGTCGCATCGTGGCGCTGGCGGGGCGTTATGACGTCCCCGTCGCCGCTGGTTGTGCGCAGCCCCTAAGTGAACCGCTTGGAGAGGACAGTGTGGTGCACGGACACGACGGACTGGGCGACCTCCAGTGGGACGAACCCGCGGTGGCCCTGGACCCGCGCGACGGCGTTGAACTCATGGCTGAACTGATCGAGGAGGGTCCACTCAGCATCGTGGCGATTGGTCCCCTCACTAATCTCGCAGTTCTGTTGCAGCGTCACCCCGGCATTGACAAACGAGTGGAGCACCTGGTCATCATGGGCGGCGCGTCCTTCCAGGGAAACGTCACTCCGGCCGCGGAGTTCAACATCTGGGCTGACCCCGAGGCAGCGCGTGTGGTTTTCGATGCAGCTTGGCGCATCACGCTCATGCCCCTTGATCTCACGCACCAGGCGTTCTTGAATGACGACGACTTGGCCTACTTCAATGGACTAGGCACCGAGGTCGGTCGACGCACGGCGGCGATGCTCGAGCCCTACGCCCAGTTCCATGATCGCTGGTACGGCAATCGTGACGTCATCATGCACGACGCGATGGCGGTGTACGAGCTGCTCGATCCCCGCGCCATTGAAAAGCAGGGCGTGCGTCTGGCCGTCGAAGTGGAGGGCGTGCACTCGCGTGGTGCCACCTTCATTGATCGGCGACGCGAGCACGCTCGGAATCACGTACGGGTGGGAGTGTCGGTCGACAACGATCGGTTCCGTTCGTTGTTGCGTGAACGACTCGCCGCTTATCGGGACTAGTCAGCCAGGCTTAGCCAGTATTCCTCGGCGACGGCCAGGTCCTTTAAGACTTGCTCGAGTTCCGTTCCGAGACGCGCCTGTTCGAGATAATTAGGACTGGCGGCGATCTTGTCTCCCAGGGTCGCGCGTTTGCGCTCGAGACGCTGCATATCTTTTTCCGCGTCGCGCAGGAGACGGCCCTTGGAGACCCCCGAGGGAGTGTCTTCGACTCCCTCGGGGGTAAGGGACACTCCCGCAACCCGCGCGATCCAGGCGTCGATACCGCCCGGGATGTCCTTGATGGAACCGTCGGGGTGTACTTCGAGAAGTCGATCCGTGGTGCGACTGAGGAAGGTTCGGTCGTGGCTGACGACGACGAGCGTGCCGGGCCATTGGCTGAGGAAGTCCTCGAGGAGGCGGATGGTCTCGAGATCGAGGTCGTTCGTGGGTTCGTCCAAGAACAACACGTTGGGATGCTTGGCCAGTGCAAGTAGGAGTTGGAGGCGTCGGCGCTCGCCACCGGAGAGTTCACGAGCCCGGGTTTGTTGAAGCGCACCGGAGAACCAGAACTTCTTCATAAGGGCCACGTCGGCGAGTGAGCCGGGTATTCCCTGGGGCCCGGCCACCAGTTCTTGCACCGTCAGGTCCAAGTTGATATCGCCGTCTCCTTGCTCGAAATACGATGCGACGACGGTCGGACCATGTTTGAGAGTGCCCGCGGTGGGCTCATTTTGCTGGGCGAGGATGTTGACGAACGTCGACTTGCCCGCTCCGTTGGGTCCTACGATACCCACCCGGTCGCCGGGACCGAGTTCGAGGTTGACGTTCTTGAGAACCTCACGTGCGCCGGGGTAGGCGAAGGACACCTGGTGAGCTTTGATCACCGTGTTACCGAGGCGCGGTGTTTCGATGCTCAAGTCGAGCGACCCGTCACGTGCGGCGGCCTCGGGTCGCGTGGAAAGGAGCCGGTTCGCCGCGTCGATTCGTGCCTGGGGCTTGGTCGAACGAGCCTTGACGCCGCGACGGAGCCACGCGAGTTCATGGCGGGCAAGGTTACGTCGGACCTGTTCAGTACTCTGAGCTTGGGCCTCGCGCTCGGCTTGTGCTTCCAGGAGCTTCGAGTACCCGCCGGCGTGCACGTACGTGACGCCGCGGTCGATTTCGATCATGCGTGTGGTCACTTGATCGAGTAGGAAACGGTCGTGACTCACCAAGATGACGGCACCGCGAAAAGAGGAGATTTGATTTTCTAACCACGAGATGGCGTTGAGGTCCAAGTGATTAGTGGGCTCGTCAAGAATGACTACGTCGTGGGCCTGGGAGAAGAGACGGGCTAAAGCGACACGCTTACGCTGTCCACCCGAGAGATGGGTGGTTGAGATGTCGGCGGCGTCGAGCATACCGAGGCGGTCAAGGGCCGCGTCAATCTCCCAGCCGCTGCCCAGGGCGTGGCGCACGGTGCCGTCGGGTAATTCGGGAATCTGTTCGAGGTACCCAACGTGAAGAGTCTTCGAGCGCCGAATTTGACCACCGTCTGGGCTCAGCGTCCCGGCGATGATGCGCAGCAGAGTGGACTTGCCCGCTCCGTTGATGCCCACCACGCCAATGCGGTCGCCACTCGAGACGGTCAGCGAGAGGCCCTTCAATATCGTTCGTTCGGCACCCTCGAGGGAGACATTTTGCAAATCAATCAGGATGGCCACGTCTCGACAAGGTTAGTGACTAGGACCACCTCGTCCCTCCAGACTGTTGAAAATTCAATCAGAACGCACGGTGCACCATTGTCACCGAGCCATCCGATCAGGTTGGAGCTTCCGACTAATTCCTTATGCGCTGATCAGTTGACCCTGGTGGATTTTCTTTTCAGTGGTGGCGTAGTGCGTTTGATTCCGTTGACAATAATAAGTATGTAGTTCGAGTAAGTTTCAGCAATAACAGGTCGATCCGTCGGCAGTGGTGCGCGCGAGGGTCTTCCCGCGTGTCCTCGCCACCCGCGCTCTCGCGTCGTGCGCGGCGGTACTAATGGGCGCAAGGGTGCGCGCGCTGGCAACTCTTCTTCTGCTACCCGGATAACGGGACGCGCCACCGCTTCACGAGGACGCTGGCTCGTCAGTTGCTCGACGGCCCGCGCGAATGCGATGCCTGCGAGAGCCACCTCGCCGCGCACCTGGGTCCAGCCATTCCAAGGCACTTCGACTTCACGGTCCACCAGGCCGCACGGGCGCTCGCCGAAGTCGCCAGCGGCGTCAGTTCGAGTGCGTGGACACCGGCACGCGGGGTCAACGGGTCGTCGGCGTTCTGGTTCCCTCGACGGTCCTCCCGTCGTTATTGTGATGAGAGACGCAGTGCTTGGCCAACCACGATTGAAGCACCCACAGCGCTGTCGCTCCTCGGTGACAGCCCGGGCTGTATCAGTTGCGACAATCACTTGGCGACATGTCCCCAGGGCGTCGTGTCACTCGATTGGTTCGTGCTCGGGCACCAAGGATTGTCATGACTAGCAACAGGACCAGGATTGTCACCGCTGTCCACCAAGACCAGCCCATGAGTCACAAGTTGGCCAATGACCAGAACGTGGCGATAGCCAGAAGGCCCACCGCCCCCGTGAACCCGACACCATTGCTCCAGTCCGCCCCCTGCTCTTTGAGTTCGCTGATGCTTGCTCCACTGGGTTCATCTTTGTCACCTCGTCACTCTGAGACTACTCAACCTCCATCCCAACGAATGTCTCGAACCGTGGAAGACCGGAAACCATCCGCAACTGCCGGATACCCAGTAACTACAACCCTGTTATTCTCAACGGAATCAAACGTCCCGATGGCGCTGGGTATCTAAAAAAAAAAATCGTACGGTCCTTTCGACAGCTTTGGGCTTGCCGGGCCGTTAGGCTCGCGCGTATTCGCTCACTCTCGACGAGAGTGGCTCTGACTAGAAGGGCGCCACCTATGACCCGCAACCCTTACGAGGAACTACCTCAGATCCCCACGTTTACGCTCATGTCGAGCGACGTGGCCGATGGTCAGTCTTTGGCCATGGCTCAAGTCAGCGGGATGATGGGCTCGGGTGGAGGAGATATTTCACCGCAACTCGCGTGGTCGGACTTTCCTTCGATCACCAAGAGTTTCGCGATTACCGTTTACGACCCCGACGCGCCAACGGCCTCAGGTTTTTGGCACTGGGCGGTCGCTGATATCCCCCTTGTCACAACTACTTTGCCCTCGGGCGCAGGAGATCAGTCCGGAGCGGGTCTTCCCGACGGCGCACTGCAACTGCGTAATGATGCCGGTACGCGGGGTTACGTGGGAGCCGCCCCGCCCTCGGGCCATGGTCCGCACCACTACTTCATTGTCGTGCACGCAGTCGACGTCGAGAGTCTTGGTTTGCCCGAGGATGCGTCGCCCGCGTATTTGGGGTTCAATCTGTTCTTACACAGCGTGGCGCGCGCGGTGATAGTGGGGACCTACGAGGAGCTCTAGTCGGATTTCTGGGGTGTGCGTTGCGATGCGGGGCGACTCGATTCCCACCACTGTGTGACGATGACGTGAATCCCGGCAGCCATGGGAATGGCGAGAATCACACCGACGAGTCCGCCAAAGGATCCCCCGACCCAAGAGCCCAATTCGGCACCGATCAAGATCGACAGGAAAACCAGCAATGGGTTGAGTTTTATGGCCCGACTCATGACAATGGGGTACAGAGCGTGGTTCTGCAGCAACGTGTAGACCACGAAGACAATCAGGGTTATTACCCCCGCCGAGGTTGATTGCACGAAGGCGAAGAGGACGACTGGGATGCCCGCGAGGGCGCCGCCGACCTGGGGTAAGAAGTCAACTAAAACGACCCAGAGAGAGAAGAGCAGTGCGAAGGGTACGTGGGTCAATGTGAGTGTTACGTACACCACAACACCGGCGGAGACAGACAAGATCAGGTTGCCCACCACGTAACCAATGGCGGCTCTCGAAATGAGGGCACCGAATTCCTGGGCGCGTCGGGCCCGCTCGGGCGACAGTGAGATCAGGATGATGTTACGGATCTTGGGACCCTCGAGTAGAAGCAGAATGACGAATGCGAACAGGGTGATCAATGAGATGAGCATCGAGATTGCACCCTTACCCAGGGCCAGCGCGGGCTTAGAGAGTCCATTGGCGAAGGTGACCAACTTGGCTGAGTTGGCGCTGACCCATTGATTCACGTGGTACTTGGAGATCAGATGTCCGATCCAGCCCTGACCGTGCTCGGCATTATTCACGTAGGTCGGCAGGTTGTTCGCCAGGTGGGTTAAGCCGTTTACGAGCGGGTAGCCGAAGGCAAAAGCTAAGAGACAAAAGGTGATCGCCGCCACGAAGGCGACGATGAGCACGGCGTAACCCCGACGCTTGATGCCCCATTTCTGGAGTCGCACGACGATGGGATTGAGGATCAATGCTATGAAGCCACCCACTACGAGGAGCAAGATGAGGTCCCGCAGTCGGTAGAGCAACTTGCTGGCGAAGAAGACGGCCACGATCACGAAGATCGTCACCAAGATTGTGTTCAATGGGACATTGTTCACGTTGGCGCGTTCGATAATGCGCGCACGCCGAGTGTCGGCGGCTGGTGCTGCGTTGGGCTCGTCGGGCGAAAGTGAAGTCACGCTAGTGACGCTAATGTCTGGGCGACGTGCGCCGGGTGACTCGGCCCGTGACCGCGATTTTAGAGTTGATGTGGCAGGGCTCGAGCATCTTCACCAAGGCGCAGAGTTCTCCCTCGCGAGCGAGCGAGCGCCGACGGATGGGGATGGGGATGGGGATGCTCGACCGAAGCTTTAGGCCAGGGGCTCGCACCGGGCAGTGAAGTGGCGAAGCGCCTGGGGTTCATAGATCATCTTGTATCCACGCAGCGAATTGGCATCACGGGCGACGGTAGTGACCACCTCGATGACGTAGTCGATATGACTCTGGGTGTAGGTGCGCCGCGGGATCGCCAAGCGAACAAGTTCCATGGCCGCAGGAACCTCGCTTCCGTCGGTTTGGCGACCGAACATGACCGAGCCGATCTCGACGCTGCGTACACCGCCCATGACGTAGAGCGCGACCGCGAGCGACAGGCCCGGATACTCGAGCGGCGCGATGTGGGGTAGTAGTGCTTTGGCGTCGAGATAGACCGCGTGACCGCCAATTGGCTTGACGACGGGGACGCCCGCGGCATCGAGCGCGTCGCCAAGGTACGCCGTCGATTGAATGCGATAGCGCAGATAGTCATGACTAACGGCTTCACTGAGACCCTGGGCCAGCGCCTCGAGATCACGCCCGGCAAGTCCGCCGTACGTGGGGAACCCTTCAGTGAGAATCAACACATTGCGGCACGACTCGGCTAAGGCGTCATCGTTGAGGGCCAACCATCCGCCGATATTGCCGAAGGGATCCTTCTTCGCGCTCATGGTCATCCCGTCGGCGAGGGAGGCAATTTCGCGCACGATATCGGCAACTTCGCGGTGTCCCTGACCTTCTTCACGCTCGTGGATGAACCAGGCGTTCTCTGCGAAACGGCAGGCGTCTAGGAAGAGTGGTACGCCGTATCGATGACAAAGTTCACTGGCCCCACGGATATTGGCTAGTGAGACGGGTTGTCCACCACCTGAGTTATTGGTGATGGTCAACATGACTACGGGAACCTGGTCGGCGTGTTCGCTGAGGAGACCCTCGAGTGCTTCGAGGTCGATATTGCCTTTGAATGGATGTATCGTGCTCGCGTTGCGACCTTCGGCAATAACCATGTCCACCGCTGCCGCGCCCGACGCTTCAACATTGGCGCGGGTGGTGTCGAAATGTGTGTTGTTCGGGATGGTCTTGCCAGGTCCGCCCAACACGGAGAAGAGTATTTTCTCGGCTGCGCGGCCCTGGTGCGTCGGGATGACATGCGTGAAGGGGAAAAGGTTCTTCACCGCCTCCTCGAAGCGGAACCACGAGGGGGACCCGGCGTAACTCTCATCTCCGTGCTGGATCGCGGCCCACTGGTCACGCGACATTGCCCCGGTTCCTGAATCGGTCAATAGGTCGATCAAGACATCGGTGGAGCGAAGATTGAACGGGTTGAATCCGGCCTCCTCGATAGCGCTCATACGTTGGGCCCGGCTCGTGAGTCGTAGAGGCTCGACTGAGTGAATACGGAAGGGTTCGATAATCGTCTCAAAGGTGTGTTCCATGCGCTCAAGGTAACAGTGTCAACCCCCACAAGGTCTTCATAAATTCAGGAACTTAAGTCACATTTCTATCTCTGGGTCTTGATCTTTATGGAATTACCACTAGTTCACTCGAGCGTTTACTCGGGTGAACTGACTCAGTCTGAGAGCTAATCTTCGCCAGAGACCAGTTACACGCTGAAGTGGGGGATTATTGGGGCGAGCCGCAGTCGGAGCGCGGAGTGGACATCAGAGCGAGACCACCTTGGCCCATCATGGCGGGCGTCGTCGCCAACGACCGGATAACGATTAGGTCGTCGGCTCGGCCCGCGAATGTGGCGCACTGATCGGCGACCATTAGTGAACTCCAGCGATTATTTCACGGTGACGAAGACCATGGGTGCAAGGCACCAGTGTCAATCGCGAGATGAAGGTGGTCGTCTCAGGAGATACAGGTAGCCCAGGGTCAGAGCGACGAAAAGTGCGGCGAGTAGACCAGGTGCCACGTAGACACGGTAGGACGCCGTAGAGGAGCTGACGGCCGATGCCAGCTCAATGGTGCTCGGCTGGGATGGATCAGCAACTACCGCTAGGTGGGTTCCTGGTGCAGTGAATGTACTCATCAGACCAACGATCTCGTGGTACCTCGTGGTGCCAATGGCGTATGAAGCGGTACAGGTGTAACTCGAGGCGTTTGATCCGCTACCACCAAGATTGCCGATGCAATTGCCCACTGTGGCGCTCAACGCAATGCCGTGTCCTTTGAGGCGGTCAATCCTCGCGTTGTCATGAGTGGCCGAGATGAAGCTCACGACGAGGGTGGCGGCGAAAATCACGAGCGCGATGGCTCCAAGAACCACCCAGAATCGACGACCGACGCCTACGGGGGAGGCACCACGAAGCGTCGCTACGTGAGTACCATCCTGCGAGAGATCGATTTCGTCTGAGTTCAAGATGTACCTAGCAGTTTTCGAGGGGATGATTCGATACAGCCCCACATTACTTTTGTCACTTCCATCGCTAGCTCGTGAAAGTGAGTTACGTTGGCGAATGATGACGGATTAATGCAGGTAGAAGTAGAGCGAATCAAGTCCCGGCTCGAAGATTGAGGTACCGGGAATTGCAAATCCGACTCGTGCGGTCGTGCTTGAAGTGGCTCGTGCTTGCGAAGTAGTTGGGCCTGGAGATGTCGACAATAGTTCCAGGTGAGATGGACGCGAAGGCCACCACGTCGCCCAAGGTGGAAATCAGGTGGCTGACATCACCGCGGTAGTCAACCTTTGATTTGAGTACCTGGGTGTGGCGATTGCTCATGTCAGCTCCGGGCTCGCCCTTTGAGATTGGAGAATCCTATGCCCTTGGAAGGTCACTACATCGCGCATCCTCGCAGCAGTCGCGTGCTCCCTAGGAACTGGAGAATGTTGTGTACGGCGTATTCGCTAGGGTGAACTGCTGCTTCGGGTCGATGCCCGGGTGGCCATTCGCACTGCGACTCAATGGGTAGCCATATCAATTGAGACCGCACAGTGCACGTGCCACTGAGATACACCAAGATGGGGTCATGAGCGAACGCCAGCGAAATGTCCGGGACTGGAGATCGAAGTTTGCGGTCTTCGCTCTTCC
This sequence comes from Acidimicrobiaceae bacterium, assembly GCA_013044265.1. Lineage (GTDB taxonomy): Bacteria > Actinomycetota > Acidimicrobiia > Acidimicrobiales > RAAP-2 > RAAP-2. The sequence continues at coordinate 5,601 of JABEUQ010000226.1, read as the reverse complement.
CATCGGCGTGACTGCTGGATTGTCGGTCGGGGCCATCATCTGGTTGACCGGTTCACTTCGTGGTGCCCACATCGCATGGTTCTTGGCGGCGGTGGTCGGCGTCGTATATTCCTTCGTCGCGATGGTGAATGAACTGCGACGGGGTCGATTCGGAGTGGATCCGCTCGCCCTACTCTCTCTAGGCGGAGCGCTCTTCGTGCGCGAATTCCTCGCAGCAGCGATCATTAGCGTGATGTTTGCGAGTGGGCACGCTCTGGACCAATGGGCATCACGCCGGGCTCGACGAGAAATCGCTTCGCTGATGGTGCGCGTCCCAAAGACAGCGCATCTCCTCCACGGTGACGAAATGCTCACCGTGGATCTCGCGTCGGTCGTGGTGGGTGACTTGGTCGTGGTGACGTCGGGCGAGATGGTACCCGTGGACGGGAACATGACCTCGACATCCGCGGTGCTTGATGAATCGGCGCTGACGGGTGAATCGCTGCCAGTCGAACGTGCTCGAGGCGAATTGGTCCGAAGTGGTGCGCTGAATGCGGGCCCTCCCTTTGAGATGCGCGCGATTGCCAGCGCGGAGGAAAGCACCTATTCGGGAATCATTCGGTTGGTCGCAGGTGCGGAGTCTGCGAGCGTGCCTTTCGTGCGAATGGCGGACCGATACTCTCAGTGGTTCGTGGCGGTGTCGCTGGCGCTCGCGGGGTTTGCTTGGATCGTCGGTGGGCTGAGCCGTGCCGTTGCGGTCTTAGTGGTCGCGACTCCCTGCCCACTCATTTTGGCGGTTCCGGTGGCACTAGTCTCCGGACTGTCGCGCTCCGCTCACTTGGGCATCATCGTAAAGAATGGTGCAGTCCTAGAACGGCTGGCACGCGTCAGTACCTTGCTCATCGACAAGACGGGGACCATTACTCGCGGACGACCCGTGTTGAACGAGATTGCGGTCGCGGCCGACTTCACTTCGCAGGACGTCCTTCTACTGGCGGCTTCCCTCGACCAGTTATCACCCCACGTGCTGGCGAGGTCGATCGTCCAGTCTGCACTCGGGCGGGGCTTGGAACTCGAGATGCCCACGTTGGTCGAGGAGGAGGCCGGTCAAGGGATTCGGGGGCGAATTGCGGGACAAATGGTGACCGTCGGTAAGGCGGCTTGGTGTGGCGCTCGCGAGGACCCGACGTGGGCATTTAGCGCGCGCCGCCGCGCTCAGCTCGATGGGGCCCTCACTGTTTTCGTGGGAGTGCAGGGCGAACCCGTCGGTGTCTTGGTGTTTGATGACCCGATCCGCCCCGACGTCGAACGCACGATGCGAAGATTGCGACGTCGAGGCATTGGTCGAATCGCGATGGTCACTGGTGACCGACTTGAAGTCGCTGAGACGGTGCGCTCTATTATCGGCGTGGACGAGGTTTTCGCCGAACGCTCACCCCAAGAGAAGCTCGATATCGTCCGTGACGAGTCGCTGCGGTCCTCGACGATGATGGTCGGTGACGGTATCAATGATGCGCCCGCGCTGGCGTTGGCGGACGTCGGCGTGGCTATGGGTTCTCGGGCCGCCACCGCGGCATCGGAGGCCGCCGATGTCATCTTGACCTCCGATCGACTCGACCGCTTGGACGACGCCTTGGCCATTGCGAAGAAGTCGCTACGAGTTGCTCGCCAAAGCATGGTGACTGGCATTGCCCTTTCTCTCGTAGCGATGATTTTCGCCTTGGTGGGTTGGCTCCCCGCAGTCTGGGGAGCGATATTGCAGGAGCTCATTGACGTTGCCGTGATCTTGAACTCCTTGCGGGCGCTGGTCTCTGAAAATGACACCCCTCATCTCAACGCCAAAGACATTGCGGTCACCGCTCATTTTCGCCTCGAGCACGCCTCCCTGCGCGACAGCATTGAGGAGATTCACAACGCGGCCGACTCACTGGGATCCATGCAGCCCGCCGAAACCCTTCGCGCAGTCCAGACGATCTACGAGATGCTGACGCAAGAAATTCAGCCTCACGAAGAAGAGGAGGAGAAGATTCTCTACCCCTTACTCGCACGTCTCATGGGCGGTCGAGAGCCTCTGGGGGCAATGAGTCATGCGCATCGTGAAATCATTCATCAGATTCGCCGACTCGGTCAGGTCGTGGGCGCGCTGCGTGCCGATCACCTTGACGATGCCGAAGTCTTAGAACTTCGAAGCTTGCTGTACGGCCTCTACTTCATCGTCAAGTTGCACACGGCACAAGAAGACGAGAATTATCTCTACCTCGACGACAGCCAGATCCCTGGTGAACGGTCTGCACCATCGCGCTGAGTCAGCATTGAACACCGTTACCTCCGCGGGCGAATCAATGTTTTCCCGCGGTGGCATCTCGGTCTCGATTCGTGAAGCGTCGCCAGTTCACGAGTGGCAGGGCGCACACGATGATAAGTAGTACCAATTGCAGTGCAATGGACGACGGTGAGCCAAAGAAGTTATCAATCACACTGGCGAACTGTGTCGACGCCAGACTCGCCGCGCTGACGTAGATTGAATAACCCACCAATCGACCGGCGAGAAAAGCCATCGTGACGAGAGGGAGGGGCAGTTACAGAAATCCGGCCGCGACGAAAAGTTGAGCAGAGGGCAGGGGCGACACGACGAATATTCCCACCAGCGCGAGAACGCTGCCTTTTCGACGAGTCACGAGAGTTCTCGCAATGTTCAGATTGTCAATGTAACGCTGGGGCAGAAATCTCTGGAATCTTCGAGCGCCTTTGGCCAGAAGGTACCTTCCGATGACAGTGGCCATACAACCTAACAGCACGAGAAGTACGGAGTTGAGATGCCAGTTCAACTTGACGAAGACTAAAATAGTCCACGTGGGAGGACCAAAAACTGGTAGTAGATTCACGGCCAGAACTATCAACGTGACATATATATTGCCCACGCCATGACCCTAGGTGCTTCGATGCGGCACTTCTGAATACTTCGGGACCTGGATCCTCGCAATATGTGGGCTCGATGGATGAGCATTAATAGTGAGTGCGAGTTGGATGCTGGCCCGGCGAATTTGTTGATACTCAGCACACGTTGATAATTGGTGGGGTGCCCTTAAACGGCCGAGAGGGGCTGTCTGAAGCATGAGGCGCAACTGACGAAGTAGTGCCCGTTTGGGCAACGCCTTCGCGAAGTGTCGCTGCGAATTTCGAAGCACATGAGTTGGTTCATGGAGGACCCGTCACCTTGGTATTGTTCCGACTTATGACGCCTCGTGAAGTGTTCAGGCCAATAGTGAGTATTCCCCAAAGGCTCACTTGTGTGCGACAAAGGATTCTCTTGAAGCCGTGTGTTCGATGAGTGGTGAGTTCGATCTCACGGGCCGCTGCGCACTCGTCACGGGCGCGGGTAGCGCGACGGGGATTGGTTTCGCCACGGCTCGCTTACTCACCGAGATGGGTGCGTCGGTGCTCATAACTTCCACGACGAGTCGCATTTACGACCGCGTCGAGGAACTGCGCGGCCAAGGTGTGGAAGTGCGTGGTTTGGTGGGTGACCTAACCGATCCCACGACAGCCTCATTACTGGTGGCTGAAGCCACCGAACACTGGGGAAGGCTCGACGTGGTCGTCCACAATGCCGGGATGACCTCGCTGACTAGTTCAGAATCTGAGCGTGGGACCATTGACGAGATGAGTTTCGCCCAGTGGCAGGCGAGTATTTCAAGGAATCTTGACACCGCGTTTCACGTGGCGAAATCCTGCTTGCCCGTCATGTCTGCGGCGCGATGGGGCCGCCTGGTCATGGTGTCCAGCGTGTCGGGACCGGTGATGGCGATGCGGGGGGAGCCCGCCTACGCTGCGGCAAAGTCCGCCATGGTTGGTCTCGCCCGCGCTCTGGCTATCGATTGCGCATCTCATGGAGTGACGGTCAACGCCGTTGCTCCCGGTTGGATTGAGACCGGGTCACAGACACCGCACGAATACTCACAGGGCCTTTCGACGCCCATGGGTCGTAGCGCGCGACCCCAAGAAGTTGCCGCGAGTATTGGCTGGCTGGTTTCGCCTTCGGCCTCGTACGTGACCGGACAGTGCCTCGTAGTCGATGGTGGCAACTCCATCGCCGAGGAGCGGGCGTAAACGCAGGTCCTGGGTTCGAGAATTCACCGTGACGTGACTGCGCAAGCGGTGTCGTTGGCAGTCGCGGCTAGTCGCGTCCACGCAAAATTTTCGCGATCTCCGTGAAGACCCAGGCAGTCCGAGCAAAAGGTCCCGTCGAACAAGTGGGCAGTCCCCCAGTATTGACCGGGGGGACGTCTCGTGTGGGTACGTTGGGCCGTTGTCGCAACTTGTGGGGACGTGGTAACGACGTCATGAACTCGTGCCCTTCGAATAGTCCCCGTGACTGTGGGTAGTCATTTTGGAGAATATCGACCTGAGTTGCGGTATTGGCAACTGCGTTGTGTCCACGTCGCGAGCCTAGGCCTTGACCTAGATGTCTCCGCCAATCTGACGACTTTTCCGACCTCTGGGAATGAAGGTTCAGCCCTCTAACTCACTTTTGGAGCAGCGTCTTCAATGTTGGGTTTTGAGCTGATTCAATCGAACAACAGAACGTCGTTAACAGACCACACCCTCACCACTCGGCGAAGAGAACTAGGTCGTCTTGACGCCAACCAATCGACTGAAAACGACGATGTTCGATTCGTAACTCCCGGTCTGGTGATTGAACGTTCCGCCGCAGGTGACAAGGTTCAAGTCACGCCCGCCGGAGGAACCGTAGACAAGAGTGTCGGGAAAGTTCGTCTTGGCGTATTGAACAACACTGGTCACTCGAAAAAGCGCGATCGTGTGGTTGGCGAGACGGACCTCGATAAGTGCTCCAAGTGGCAGAGTCTTGATATTGAAGAAGACTCCTGGTCCAAGGTATGAGTCAACGTGACCCAAGATGACCGATGAACCGATCTGCCCCGGTGTGGGCCCGAGGCGAAACCACCCGACGGTGTGAACGCTCTTGGGAACTTGGACTTGGTGATTCGCCTGCAAACCAAGTTGGCCGACTGTCGTGGAGATACCTAAAGAAGGCACTATCAATTGAAGCGGAATGGAGCGGGCAAGACCTTGCGGTGCCGCGATACTGGTTGAAGTCACGTTTGATGCGCGCACGACGCGAACTGGTGGATCAGCTTTGGATGCGGAGATGACCAAGAGTGCGGCGCACAGCACGGCCGCGCCGCCGAGAATCCATAAGAGGCGTTCGCGGCGGCGCCGTCGGTTACGGCCGACTCGGTTGATCGTGTGACTCGTCATTTCGTCCTGACCGGCTACGACGTCGTTCACTCATAGCGAGACCTGCAAATCCGGTAGCGAGGGCGAGCGCCCCGACCACTAATGGCGTGCGCGGTGTTCCCGCTGGACTCGCAGTGCCGCCGAAGCCAGTTGCGGGGGGCCCGGTGGGAATAACTGATGGGGTTGTCGTTGTAGTTGTCGGGGCAACGATTGTGGTCGACGTGGTCGACGTCGTTGAGGTGGTCGCCGTTGTGGTGGAGGTCGCCGCACTAATCGGGGCCGACGTGGTGGTGGTAGTGGGTGCCAACGTGGTGGTGGTAGTGGGTGCCAACGTGGTGGTGGTAGTGGGTGCCAACGTGGTGG
>JABEUQ010000225.1 GCA_013044265.1 Acidimicrobiaceae bacterium | reverse complement strand
GTCGTCGGTGCCACGGTAATTCAAGTTCCGCGAGGTAGTCGAGTTCGCCTGCGAGGTTTCACTCTTGTTGGTTCACGGAAAATTGAAGTTCGCCCGAGCCGGCGCGTGTCAACTCTTTTGAGACAGTTCTTGAATCAATTCAGTGAGTTAGCGACCTCCTTCACCGGTTGATTGATCCACGCGACGGTCGGAAGTGCCGGTGGTGTGGGGACTTTGCGGACGAATCGCTCGGGGTGTTCGGCGTAGGCGTCGAGGAGCACCGCACCGCGTAGTTCGCGAACCTGCTCCGCTCGTCCGTGGTGCAGGTCGGCGGGCGTGTGATAGCCAATTCCCGAGTGCACGTGGTCTTCGTTATACCAAGTCATGAAGTGTTGACAGTGCGCCTGGGCGTCTTCGAAACTGCCGAAGCGATCGGGGAAGTCCGGCCGGTATTTGAAGGTGCGGAACTGGCTTTCGCTGTAGGGGTTGTCATTACTCACGTGGGGTCGGCTGTGCGACTTGGTGACCCCGAGGTCCGCCAGCAAGTGCACCACCGGTTTGGCGATCATGGGTGAACCTCGATCAGCGTGGAGTGTGAGCTGACCCTTCACGATGCCCTGCTTGGTGATTGACTCATTCATCAGTCGCGTCGAGAGCGCAGCGCTTTCGCAGCGCGCCAGCATCCAACCCGTGACGTAACGACTCCAGATGTCGAGGATCACGTAGAGGTAGTAATACGTCCACTTCTCGGGCCCGTGCAGTTTCGTTATATCCCAGCTCCAAATCTCGTTGGGTTTGGTCGCGATGAGCTCGGGCTTCTTGTGCGCGGGGTGGGTGGCCTGGCGGCGGCGTTCGCGCACTTCGTCGTGTTCGTGCAGCACGCGGTACATGGTCGAGACCGAGCCCAAGTACACGCCCTGATCGAGGAGTTTGGCGTAGGCGCTCGCGGGGGCCTCGTCGATGAACTCCTCGGATTCGAGCGTCGCCCTAATCTGCTTGCGCTCCACCTCAGAAAGTGCTCGGGGTTGGGGCGTAGCTACTCGCTCGGGCTTCTCGGGCAAGGGACTCGTGCGGTGCCTGCGGTACCAAGTCGCTCGACTCATCCCGAGCGCGGCGATGGCGCCAGAGGTGCTCACGACGTCGCTCAGTTCTTTGATGGCTTCGTCGATCATTTCTTCTCGCTGCTTTCCGCAGTGCTGGTCGAGGCGAGTGTCTCGAGCAACGCGGAAAGTTTTGCTTGGATCTCGACGACCCTTCTCGACTTGTCGAGCTCACTCTCGAGTCGCCCGACCTCACGCTTGAGGCTGGTGATCTCACGGTCTCGCGGATCGGCCTTCTGGCGTCCCGCGGGTCGAGCGAGTGCGGTCTCGGCCCCCTTGTCGCGCTGCTCACGCCACGAGGTAATCAGCGAGGAGTAGAGCCCTTCGCGACGAAGTAACGCTCCTCTCTCGAGTCGAGGCAGGACATCGTATTCGGCGAGGATCTTGGCCTTGTACTTGGCCGAGAACTGTCGTCGGCCGCTAGAGCGTTCGAGCACCTCGGGGTTCGGTGAATCTGGGTCTTTCATCGCACCATTATGCAGGTTGGTGTCGTCGATGGCGGTAGTGGTCATGGTCATTGGAGAAATTCCTTCTCCGCCCTCTAATTGATTAATTTGTCAGCGCAGACTGTCTCACTAGAGGTTGGCACAGAGGGCCCCGAAATACTGGATTGGAGTCGCGTATCTCACTTCGTGTTCCCGTTTGATCGCGCGTCACGTTCTGGAAGTTCTCAGGTGCGACATCCAGACCTCAGACTTGTTGACTATCTCTCGGGGTTGAAACGTCCAAACGCATCACGCCGACAAGGTCCGGAGGAGGAGGGGGTCGGCACGTCGAATCGCTTGAGCACTCTGACGTCGACGAGTCTGCGTTCCAGTCGGATCCTTGCGATAGACGGGTCGGGGTCCGCTTCATACCAATGGAGCGTTTGGAAATGCCTAGTAGGCGAAATCGAATTGAACGGCGAGACCTTTGTCCTGGACGAGGGTGACTTTTTCAGAGTCCAAGATGACTACGTGGAAGAGTTGAATCGGTTCATTGATAATCTTCCCGAAGCGGCGATCAAGTTCCCTAGTTCCACTCCAAATAAGCATGAAGGAGATTACAACGCCGAGTTTGCCGACTCATCCGACGACTTGTTTTTGCTCGATAAGCGCCTTGTAAGTATTCGATCGAAGACAACACCGATTGAGATATGTGATGTCCTGACGAGAAATCGTGAGCTCATTCACGTGAAGCGTCACCTCGGATCGAGCGATTTGAGCCACCTATTTTCTCAGGGAATGGTTTCGGCAGAACTGATTCAGTCCAGCCCCGAGTTTCGGAAGATGGTAAGCAAGAAGATAAATAGCTATCCAAAGGGACGAACGGGATTCGACTGCTTTGGAGACTCAGGCCTTGTGGTGTCAGAGTTTCAAGTTGTGTACGCGATCATTGAAAGGTGGCAAGGAAGGACGTGCGCCGAGGCTCTTCCTTTCTTTAGCAAGGTGAACCTGAGAGAGATTGCGAGCAATCTTACTTCCCGAGGATTCAGAGTGGCATTGAATCAAATACAAGCGTAAGGGGAAATGAAGGCAGTTCTTTCGCGTTCTACTCACGAATGTTAGTTGGTCGAGTGAGATGAATGACGGCGGCAAGATGGGAAAGTGGTCGAAACGTCACCCTAACCAAAAGCGCAGGTTCATGAATTGTGAACCTACATTGTCGGAAGGGAGGATGACCGCAGATCTCACTCCGACGTCATGTGATTCCGGAATTTATGAAGGCTGGATGAAGGTAGCGGACTCCCGTTGCCTCATGTCAAATCCTCCGCGAAGCTTGATTCATTGCCTCATCTAAAACCTCCGGATGGGAAGGTCGGTTAAAGGCCCTGTTGACTCGTCGAATTGGGGCCAGACCCTTGGTGAGCGCGATGTGTTCCAACTCGGCCGTGAGGCTCTGGATCTGGTCGTAGATCGACGCCATGCGGACCCCGGCGAACGTGGTGTCCATGGTGCTGCGCGACGCCTCGTCGACCCCGTTGTGGGCGAGCGCTCGGGCGTAGGGGGTCTGGGCGCGGTCGTAGCGCTTGGTGACCTTGGCGCCGTGGCGGTGCTTCTCTACCAGCTTCTGCTGGGCGAGCAGGTAGTTGGTGAAGACCCCGTCGAGACTCCAGATCCGGTTCAAGAGTTCGAGCTCGGCTTCGGTGTCAAAGCGCAGGTAGCCCACGAGCTGGCGCACGTGGGTCCAGTTCTTCTGCTCCACGTGGGCGCCGTCGTTCTTGTTGCCCGAGCGCGAGCGCGTGAAAGTGATCTTTCGCGTGAGGCAGTACTCGAAGAGGTGCGCGTTGATGAACTCTGATCCGTTGTCTGAGTCGATCCCGAGGATCGGAAATGGGAACTGCCTCGAGGCCTCGTCGATGGCCTCGACCACCCAGCGAGCGGCCTTGTTCTTCACCGAGCGGTTCACCGTCCAGCCGGTCGCGATATCGGTCATGGTCAGGGTGAAGCAGAACTCACCGGAGGAATTGCCCCCCTCGTGGCCCACCAGGTCGATCTCGAGAAAGCCCGG
>JABEUQ010000034.1 GCA_013044265.1 Acidimicrobiaceae bacterium | reverse complement strand
TGCGGGTAGGGTCTGTTTCCACGGGGGTTCTTCCAATCTCTAGGCGTCAACTACCTAAAGATTTGCAGAGCCCCCGTCTTGCTTCAGCCCCTTGTCACCAGCTCGTACTCACTGCCAGACCCCGCGCATTTCCGAAGCGCCGTTAATGGCCATCGAACATGGCGATACCTGGTTGCGGGACTTCGGTAACCCTCCATCGACGGATCATCTGTACGACGAATGGCTATTGGAAGTTGTGACCGGCGCCGCCTACTTGGACCGCTGGGCAATTGATTGCCCAGACACCTTCCTCAACGGCGCGATTGTAAGCAACGATCAAGAGTCTCAGCGCACGCGAGTCTTCCGAGCCGCTCAGCGAGCTAAGGCGTTTAAGATGACCGCCGACGCAACTGCGATGCAATCTTGTGCGCCGTCGATTACAGAACTATTCGAACAGCCAAACCTGGATTCCGGACCAGATCTCTAATTACCCTAACTTGCCACACTCCCATTAATAACACGAGTCACTTTGGAATTTCCTTCGCCAGCGCCGCGCTTGCGCAACGCGTGAGTCGCAAGTGGCATCGGTTTGCACAGAATGGTTCCAATAGATCTCTTCACGAAGGATTCCACTTGTTCGCCCACGACAATCAGGCGTTGGCGCTTCCTCAAAGCATCGAAGCTTGAACAACTAAACCACCTCCTTGTATTCCACTCGGTGATGAGGGTTGGCTGATCTAGCGAGCGACCACGTATGGGAATCAGTCCCCGAGCAGGTCAATTACTAGTGATGCCCCGTCCCTGCCTAACATTGACAGCTCCATCTCAGCACGAGCGGCGAGTTCAAGAGGTCGAAGCGGATTGCTTCGACGCAATTGCGCGTGCGAGATTCTGTCCAAACCGGCACCGACGAGGGCTGGTGCAGTTCGTAGCGTGGCGGCGAGCGCGATAGATCGGAACGATCCACTATGCATTATCAGATTGCGCTGGTTGTAAAGCCTGCGAAAGGTCTCTTCGATGTACTTCGATATGCGTCCCAGCTCTGTCGCGGGTTCAGCAATGATCGTCAGCAGTCGATCTGTTGCAGCCTGATCACGAGGCCGCAGAAACTTCAGTTCATTGCCTCGACGTAGGTGCTCTTCGATCAGCGCGACGCGTTGGTAGTTCGGGACGTCTTCGGTCAACGCTTGTAAACTCTCAGCAAGTTCACCAATTCCTTCATCCCTGTACCGATAAGCGAGCGAAGTCATTTCTGCTCGAGCCAACGAGCACGCCACTATTCGCGCGAGACGATCCGCAGCAAGATGGTGTTGTTCCACCCCCGGGTAAATCAGCAGTCCCTCTATTGCCGCCCAGCCACCTGTCACTGCTGCACCAGAACTTCCAACCTCCAGGTATGAGGCGAGTTCGATTGCATCGTCTAGTTGGAAGTAATCGTCGTCCATTCCGAAAATCGCATCCAATCGGCTCAAAGCGTGAATCTCGAGTTGACGTCCAGGGCGGCTCAACTTGTATTCCCTAGACTTTCCCAAAATGTAGGCCGTTCCGGCAACCCTCAAGGATGCACCACCAGCACGACCCACAGTGATTCGCGATGCAATCCGCGTAACGAGTTCATCTGCCAAGTCCACAGCCGCCCATGGATCGAGGGCCTCAACCTCAAAGACAAATGCGCCTTCTACGCGAGGTCGCAGATTCGGATCAATTTCTCGCTCAATGAGCTCAAGGACAGCGGGGGGCTCAAGCCATTCAATACCTCTCGGCAGACCCTTCTTGACGTCAGGGCACGAGCATGGCACAAGCACCTTGTAACTTCTTTCCGAACTCCTCTGAGACATTCCGATGGCTGAGTCAATGAGTCTGACGAGATCGTATTGAGCGTTCCTCTTGGTATCACTTGTAAGCCAACGATGAAGTTGATCGGGGCTAAAACCAATGTCAAGAAGGTGAGAGCCAATGATTCTTGCTGAGCGTTCTACACCGGGATGGCCAGTAGACAGATACGCGTCCCTGACCCTTGACAAGTAGCCATCTTCAACTCGGTTGACCAAATGTGTCAGTCGATCTTCGTCGACCTCCTTGAGACCCTTCCGAGCCTCCAGGTTGACAGCCCTTTGAAGAACCTCTCGAATCGGTTCGGCGAAGGGCCTCGAGCCCGGATCTTCTGTGACTTCTCTCACGAGGGCCGATGCAACGTATTTCACGCCAGCAGGATCCAGGCCACCTTCTCTTTGAATACGGGAGTATTCGACCAATTCACGAAGACCCAGAACGATCCCAACACCCCAGAGTCTCCGGTGCCAAGGCGCAGCAACCTCAAAGAACTCAAAGAGACGATCCGTAGTCTTCGCCATAAATTCCTGGTTCGGATGAGTAATTGGAAGGGTGGTTGCGGAATCAGGGTTCGACATGCTAGATTCTCTCTAGGCAGCAATGCCACCTTCTACACGGGAGGGGTCGTCCGTATAACGGGCCGCCCCTCCCTTTAAACATTACTAGACACATTTCTTTAGCCCCCAGAGTCTCTAATACACGCTCAACGCGATTCCGGATCTTTCACGCAGCGACTGTGTAGATCGAGCGCCCATCGTCCCAGTAACTGTCGAACACGTGCTGGTAGACGACATCGCACTTCTGTGCGTAGATCGGCCGCGTGAAAGCCTCCGGCAGGCGGTCGAGAATCTCTTCGACGGCCACGCGCACCGACGCCCTCGTGGCCTGTTCCTTGCGCCAGTCCAGGACAATCTTGTCGCGCTTCAGCACTTCCAGGAGCTCGGCGGCGACATGTTTCACCTGGGCGGTCTCGTTTTCGGAGAGCTCCGGGGCCGGTCTCGTGAGGAGGTCGAAGATCGCCAACTGCTCCTCGTCGAGTCCTTCCGCGAGCGAGCGAGCCTCCTCCTGAGTGAGAGCGTTACTGAAGTCGAGCAGCTGCTGGAAGAAGGTCTCGACGTTCATACTTCCGGCGTTGTAGTCCTCTACCAGTTTCTCGAATCGTTCTACCAGGTCCACTCGAACCGGGTTAAGGCGAACGAGAGCGGCCACTTTGGCCGAAAGCAGCGAACGGAGGCGCTGGGCGGCCGTTCGGGGACGACCCTGCTTGAAGACGTCCTCGACGCCCTTCCAATCCACCGCGCCCAGATCAAAGAGTGCCTCGGCTTCACTATCGGGGATCAAGTACTCATGCGCCGCCACAGATTCATCCAGGAGTTGCTCGATTCGCCCCATGACCCTGGTGATGTTGGCTGGCTCGATGTTGGCCGAGATGCCGTCGGCCAAGAACTTGGCCACCGCCCGGACGCGGCTGAACTCGTTGGCACGTGCATCAGGCAAAATGGCCTTGTAGAGACGGTTGACCAGACTCGCGCGCGAGGTGAATGCAATGCGTTCATCGTCGTCCACCATCAGCATCTCCACAGCCTCTTTGCCCGCCGCCACCAACGCAAAACCACTCAAGCGCCCGAGAACCTCAAGGTCGACGTCGCGCGCCAGACAGAATGCCCGGAGGTCGTCGATCGCCTCTCGGGTGGCGTCCACCAACTGCCCCTTCTCCTCGACCGGCATCTCCCCCGCTGCCCCGCCGACTGCGTATATGGCGAGGGCCGCCTGCAGGTTGCGAAACACGTCTACGTAGGCAACGACTAGTCCATTGTTCTTCTCGGGAAAGACGCGGTTGGCCCGGGTAATGGTCTGCATCAGTGTGTGGTTACGCAGCGGTTTATCGAGGTAGACGGTCGAAAGCGATGGAACGTCAAAACCCGTCGTCCACATCGAACAGACGAAGGCCAGACGGAAGGGATCAGAGGCGTTCTTGAACCGCTCCTCCAGATTCTCTTCAACCATCCGACGGCGGTGCACGGCGATGTCAAGGCCGCGCTCCGCCATTTCCGCGATCTCGTTCTGCGACTGGGAGATGACGACCGCCATGTCCGTCTCGCGCATGAAGGCGATCTCGCGTTCTAGGAGATCGATCTGCTCGTCGGTAAGACTTCCGTTATGCAGAGCGTCCTCGTTCCTTTCGAGTCGCTCACGCCAGTATCGCTGGACCTTGTCGAAGGTCCGCACGGCAGTGACCTTGTCGATCGAGACCACCATGGCCTTGCCGGCAAAGCCTCGGCCCAGGAAGTGATCCACGATGTCTCGGGCCACCGCGTCAAGGCGGTCGTCCCGGGTGATGAGTTCATACTGTTGGCCCAGCACTCGTCCGAGCTGGCGTTCCTGGTCCTCGTCGAGGTCAGCCTCTTCGACGATCGCCATCAGGTCGTCGCCGAAAGTTGGGTTCTCGATCTCGAGTTGGGGGATTCGGTTCTCGTAGTAGAGCGGGACTGTCGCGTGGTCGGCGGCCGAATCAGCGAAGTTGTAGACCGAGACGTAGTCGCCAAAGACCTCACGGGTGCGTTCCTCGCCGGCGATGAGCGGTGTTCCAGTGAAGCCCAGAAAGCCCGCGTTCGGAAGGGCGTTGCGCATATTGAGCGCGAGCGTGTCGTACTGGGTGCGGTGAGCCTCGTCGGTGATGACGATGACGTCGTCGCGCTCCGAGACGACTGGGTGCACCTCGCCCTTGTCGGTGCGGAACTTCTGGATCAGGGTGAAGACGTAGCGGTGATCCTCGGCCAAGAGTTGTCGCAAGTGGGTTGAGCCGGTTGCGCGCATGTGTTTCTCGGTGATGACCCCGGCGTAGGTGAACTCCTTATAGGCCTGGTCGTCGAGATCATCGCGGTCGGTCACGATGACGAAGGACCAGTTACCTGGTATCTTGCGCAGCACCTTTTGGGAGAAGAAGAGCATCGACATCGTCTT
>JABEUQ010000033.1 GCA_013044265.1 Acidimicrobiaceae bacterium | reverse complement strand
TGATCTTTCTACTGAGCGATAAGTACGCAACTTCTATCCAACGCGGCGTTAGGTGAATACTCGAATTAATATATATTTCCGTCGCCAGAACATATTCGGGGACGCCTTCTTCGATCTTGCGATGTTTTGAACTGGCAACCAGTATCCCGTCACAATTGGAACTCCAAAGAGTCGTTACCTTCGCTAGGTCCTGGTTTTTCTAAAAGGTGGATGAGACAATAGCCATTGCGCGCGTGAACGTCATTTGACGTTCACGCCTAACATTGACCTGTCATGAAGAAGTACGCTCTCGCCCTCGACGTACTGAGTGTGTTGCTCTTCGTCGGAATCGGTCGGGCGGCGCACCGGCACGGCATGACGGTACTCGGAATGTTCTCTACGACGTGGCCTTTCGCGGCGGGACTTTTGCTGGGTTGGCTCATGGTGCGGCGTACTCGACGCGAAGCGTCAACTCCAGTCAACGGACTGGTAATCGTACTCGTCACGGTGGCGCTGGGCATGACGCTGCGTGTCCTGTCGGGACAAGGAACGGCGCTCGCCTTCGTGGTGGTGGCACTGGCATTCTTGACATTGTTTCTCGTGGGATGGCGCGTGATGAACGCACTGGCCACTCGGCGTCGCTGAGATGGTCTAGCGACTGAGTATCGTCGGCACTTTGCCGTGCGCGAAGGAGGCTTGCACGCCGCGTATCGCGAAGACTGATATCAACGCAGTGAGACCGGCCGTACCTCCCAATCCGGTGAAGTCGGGTCCAAAGCGCACGGCTAACCACGTAAAGAGTGCGCCCGCCAGAGGTATCGATATGGCGGGTCGCGCTACTCGCGCCGGCGTCGTCATACCCACGAAGCTCGATCCGTACCAGAGGTAGGACAGCGCGTCGGCGTGGATGTGCCACGACGGTGAAGTGAGAGTCATCGTCAGCGCAAAGGCCGCGGACGGCACCGCGGAGCCGAGAACTGCTCCCCACCGTCGCGGGTGCGATAAATAATAGGTCAGGGGCGCGGCCGCGAGCCCCACGCCGTATGCGAGCAACACCACTCCGTGGGCGTCGAGGGCGTGCCCTGCGGGTCCGCGTTGGTGAAGAGTTCGAGCGACGAGCGAGACGCTGATGATGGCCATCAGGGCCATCGTTCCCATTTTGCCGCCTACTCCGACCCACGCGTCACGGCTCACCGACCACAACGTGCCGGCGAGGAGTCCGGCGCCGAGTACCCACCAGATGTTGTGAAAAACCTGTTGCGAGGTGATTCCGACGAAAGCCCCAACGTAGATCGGAGCCCCGTGGTAGTCGCGCGCACCCTTCATCCACCGCACGAACACTCCGCCGCCGACGGCCCGTGAGGGTGGCCGCGACAATGGGCGCGAGGCCGGCGCCACGGATCAGTACCAGGGCCGCAGTGCACCCAGCCAGACTGGGCAGGGGGTCCTCTGTTCGACTGCGTTCGAGGTGACCGGCGTCGCGGGTGCGTGAGATGCCCAGCGCGGCGAGTGCGACGATCACGCTGAGGGGTACACGGTCTGCCCACGTATGGCGGCGCCAGAAACCAAGGTCTACGACAACGGCGAGCACGAACCACAGAAAGACGAAGTGCACTCGTCGCGACACGGAGGAGCGTTTCGCTGACTCAGTCATCGCGGTGACGATAACACCACGTTGTTGCATGGCGAGCCCTTCGGACTAGGGCGCACGGTATCGCGGAGGGGGTCTCACCAGGACCAAAGTCCTGGATACGTCACGATGGTGTAGATGTTTGATACCCTAGGGGGTATACAAATTCGAATTGAAGGAGGATGCATGGCTAATTCGGAACCTGTTCACATTTTGGATGACGAGGCCCAGCTCAACCAGATCACTCTGCGCGTAAAGAGAGCACACGGTCAAATGGGTGCCGTGGTACGCATGCTCGAAGAAGGTCGTTCCTGTGACGAGATCGTAACCCAAATGGCGGCAGTCTCCAAGGCCGTGCACACTGCGGCGTTCATGCTGATCTCGTCATCGCTGCGCGAATGCATTGCTGACCCCAGTGTCGATTCTGAAGTCGTTTCGAAGAAGTTGCAGAAGCTCTTCTTGAGCCTGGCCTAGGAGGCAGACATGAATGTTGTCATTATTGGTGGAGTGGCCGGCGGGATGTCCGTGGCGACACGATTGCGCCGTCTGATCGAGGACGCCTCGATCGTGGTGATCGAACGCAGCGCGCACGTCTCGTACGCGAATTGCGGATTGCCCTACTACGTGGGCGGCGTCATCGAGGACGAGGCCGCGTTGTTGCTGCAAACACCCGAGTCGTTGCACGAACGTTTCCGCATTGACGTGCGGGTGCACAGCGAGGCGCTCAGCATCGACGCGAAGGCCCGTCGCGTGCGCGTGCGCAACCTCGACAGCGATGAGGAGTACGAGTTGGCGTACGACGCCCTCGTCCTTAGTCCGGGCGCTTCTCCGGTGGTACCACCGATTCCCGGTATTGAGCGTGCCTACCCGTTGCGCACTGTCGAAGACGTGGAGCGACTCACTTCAGTGGTGCAGGACGCTCCGCGACACGCCGTCGTCATCGGGGGCGGTTTCATCGGACTTGAGATTGCGGAGAACCTCGTGCACCGTGGTATTGCGACGCGAATTGTCGAGGCCTCGACGCAACTACTCGCCCCCCTCGACCCGGAAATGGCGGCCTTAGTGGCTGAAGAGGTCGTGCGACAGGGCGTAGAGCTACATCTAGGTACCAGTGTCAGCACGATTGGGCCGACCTCAGTGCATTTATCCTCGGGCGAAGTGATTGATGCCGACCTGGTGGTACTGGCCATTGGCGTTCGACCAGATACCGCTCTGGCGCGCGAGGCGGGACTCGATATTGGATCACGCGGCGGTATTGCGGTCAACGGTTTCAACCAGACGAGTGATCCGACTATTTACGCCCTGGGCGATGCGGCTGAGAAGATGGACGCCCTGGACGGAAGTGCCACGTTGGTGCCACTAGCCAATATCGCGAATCGCCACGGTCGACTGGTGGCGGACCACATCGCCGGGGTGCCAGTGCGGCCGCGGACAACTATAGGCACCGCTATCGTCAAGGTTTTTGACCTCACGGTCGCCACGACCGGGTGGAATGAGAAGCGGCTGGCGACTGCGGGGCGTTCGGCTATCGCCATTCACACCCACCCGAGTTCGCACGCCGGGTACTATCCGGGTGCGCGGCCGATGTCACTGAAGATTCTCGTTGATCCGACCTCGGGAGCTCTTTTGGGCGCCCAGGGTGTTGGCACCGAGGGCGTTGACAAGCGCATTGACGTGCTCGCCACCGCGATTCGCGGGGGTATTGGTGCCGCGGAGCTCGCTGACCTCGAATTAGCGTACGCTCCGCCCTTCGGCTCGGCCAAGGACCCAGTCAACATGTTGGGTTATGTTGCGGGCAACGTCCTTTCGGGCCTGGAGCGCACTGCACAGTGGCACGAGGTGGAGGAGTTGCGTTCTCGCGGTGTGACAATTCTTGACGTGCGCAGCCGTGGCGAATTCGAACGTGGATCGCTGCCCGACGCCGTCAACATCCCCGTTGATGAATTGCGCGAACGACGCGA
The DNA here is from genome assembly GCA_013044265.1 of Acidimicrobiaceae bacterium. Lineage (GTDB taxonomy): Bacteria > Actinomycetota > Acidimicrobiia > Acidimicrobiales > RAAP-2 > RAAP-2. The sequence goes on along the minus strand of JABEUQ010000033.1, from coordinate 41,571 downwards.
CGAGATCGCTCAGGGTCCAGTCATGGTCTTTTGTCAGGTCGGTCAGCGTGGTCACGTCGCCACTCAGATCCTCAACCAATGGGGCCTGGACGTGCGCAACCTCGACGGTGGATACGCCACCTGGAGTCACTCACCCGCATTCAGCCCGACACTCGAGACACTCAGCCACTGAGAATCACGAGATTGTGTGTTTCACCAATAACAAAAACCAACTAGGAAAGTAGGAAGTATGTGTCACCGGACCACTTGTCGTCGTTGCGGTAAGCCCACTTGGGCGGGCTGTGGCAACCACATCGAACAAGCCCTCAAGGGTGTCGCCAAGGCTGATCGTTGTGCGTGTGTCGCCGAGCCCTCTACCGGCGGTTTCTTCTCGCGGCTACTCAATCGGTGAGTTCCGCCGCTACCGCTTGGGCCCATGCTCTAGAAGCGTGGGCAATTCCTCCAGGGATTCTCGCACTCGCCAGCGAGGATCCCTGGATCCATCCGCCCGTTCTCTTTAACGTGCCCGAGGTGGTCCCCAACAATCCATCGCACGGTCGCGCGCGCGAAGTGTTGGGAGAGTCCGCTTCGGTGTTGGACGTCGGTTGCGGCGGGGGCATCGCGGCCTTTGCGCTGACCCCGCCCGCCTCGCGCGTCATCGGAGTGGATCACCAGGGTGAGATGCTCGAAATGTTCGCGGCGAATGCTGCCGCTCGCGGGCTCAGTGCTGAGACGCACCTTGGGTTCTGGCCGGCGGTGGCGAGTGCAGTGCCTCGTGCCGACGTGGTGACGGCTCACCACGTGGTCTACAACGTGTCCGATATCGTGCCGTTCCTTCGCGCTCTCAGCGATCACGCCACCCAGCGCGTGGTGCTCGAGCTACCCCGTCATCACCCCCTGGTTACTCTCTCGGGAGCGTGGCGTCACTTCTGGCAGCTCGAACGTCCTTCGACCCCCACCCCCGAGGACCTGATGGCCGTTTTGAGAGAGATGGACATCGAAGCGTCCATCGAGCACTGGGATGGTCCGATGCGCGTTGAGCAGGACCTTGAGCAAGCCGCTCACTTCAACCGGGTGCGATTGTGTCTACCCGAGGAGCGAGAGGGCGAAGTACTGGAGTACATGCAAGCAAATCCGCCGTTGCTACAGCGTGAACTCGCCACAATATGGTGGAACGTGTAGATCATCCATCGTCGCGCACGTGGCACGCACTCGTCGACCCCGGGAATCGGTGACGGTGGCGTGCCACGACGCGGTAGGCGGGTTCGGCGAGCCACGAGAGGGGCGCACTGAGTAGCGCTCGGCCCACGAGTCGCCACGGCGATGAAGTAGCCAGGAGTGCTCGGGCGACGGCGCGTGCACCGGCGTCTCGCTGATCGCCGCTAATCCACCACACCGATTCGCTCATCTGTCGTGGCGTCGGTGTTGAGTAATCGGGCAGTTCGTGCTCCACTGATTGCCACGCAATGCTGCGCGGTATCGGCGTGCGCGTCCAGCGCCGCTCAATCCACTGGGCGCACGCGGTGCAAAAACCGCACTCGCCATCAAAAATCAAGATTTGCTCTGTTGTTGTCATAGAGATGTCTTTTGGTCTCGACGTTTGCGAGAAAGCGGTCGTATTTTGACCTTATGGGTCGACGCTTGCTGTTCATTCTGGGCCTGGGGTCCGCAGCGCTCGGCGGTTGGCTATTGCATCATGAGGGGGTTCTCAACGCCCGTTGCAACGACGACGTCGCTCATTCCACGCAGAGTACCTCGACTACCTCGCAGTGCATCGATATCATCTGGCCCTACGCCGAGGGATTCCTCTTTCTTGTTCTAGGGGCTCTCCTAGTCTTCTCGGCGATGTTATTGACGCGACGGGTGATGTCGGGAGAGCGACAATATATGAAGGACGTCAAAGCCGGAAAGTACAGTCGTGAGAACGACCATCTCAACGCCTATAACTTCAACACTAAGAAACCCACGCTCACGCTGAGAGGCGAAGCCCATGGAGGACTCTTCGATCGAGACGACGACGAGTACTCCTAGGCGAGAACGCGTCGTCGAAAGTTGTGCAAACCTCATGAAACGAACCCCATCCAGAAGGTGACGCGGTTGGTGTCACCATCAGTCGTTGGGCCATACCCGTGAAAGGACGCACACTAGGGCCTTGGTCACTCGGATAACTCGAATCGCTCGTGCAGTTGATCTGCGCAGGCGCGTGACTCGGCCAGCTACAACAGCGAAATAATTTTTCGAGGTCCGAAGTCTGGGCCGACTGGCTCGTTTCACTAGGGTAGTGGCGTGCGTCGACGTGGACTGGCCTCACTGGCGTGGGCGTCCCTACAGGACCTCTTCGATCAGGGCACCGCCTTCGGTCGACTCGCTCTCGTGCACGTAGTGATGATGGCTGGTGACACGCTCGTCACGGTATCGCTCGCGGGTTCCTTATTTTTTTCGGTGTCACCTACTGAAGCCAAATCCAAGGTACTGGCCTACCTGCTATTGACCATCGCACCCTTCGCCGTAGTTTCACCGATTCTGGGTCCTCTCATCGACCGTTCGGCGAACGGTCGCCGGATCCTGGTTGCCCTCTCAGCGTCGTCACGCGTCCTGCTGTGCTGGTCGATGAGCCAACATCTCAACTCTCTGTGGCTCTTTCCTGAGGCTTTCGCGGTCCTGGTCTCCTCCAAGCTCTACGGTGTCACACGTGGCGCCCTGGTGCCCGAGATGGCCCGTACCGATCAGTTCCGCGAGCACGCGACCAGCGTGGGACAGTCGGGTTGGCCGAGCGAAGGCGTGAGGGAGCGTCGAGGCTTCGCTGGCTTCAACGCTCAACTCACGCTGCTGGGTACTCTCAGCGGACTAGTTGCCGGTTCTCTCGGTGCAGCGATACTAAAGACGCTGGGGGCGACCAGCGTCCTCGTGTTCGCCGCCGTCGTGTTCGCCGTCGGCACGGTTGCGAGTTTGCGACTCCAGCGACCAGTGAAAGTTCTGCGTGACGAGGTGAGTATGACCCCCGAGGAGCGCGATTTGCACGCACTCATTCCTTTGGGGGTGGGTGAGGTCACCTGGAGCCTGAGCGCATCAGCGCTGATGCGCTTCGGCGTGGGTTTCGGCTCTTTCCTCCTCGCCTTCGGGTTGCGTCGTGATCACGCCGGACTACAGTGGTTCGCCTTCGCTCTCTCGGCGAGCGCCCTGGGTTCACTACTCGGACTGGGCCTCGTCACTCGCATGCGTAACGCCCTCGCCGAGTCGTCGTTACTCGCCCTCGCCGTGCTCAGCACCGGCGTCGGGGCAGGGGTCGCTTCGCGTCACCCGACCCTCACCACCCAATCGTTGCTCGCGGGCTGGCTGGGGCTCTGCGCTGCGGTGGCTCAGCCCAGCTTCGACGCGATCACTCAACGTCTCGTGCCCACCGGCGCACAGGGGCGCACCTTCGCGCGCTTCGCCGTGCGACAGCAACTTGCTTGGGTGGTGGGGGCCTTGATTCCTGTCGCCATCAACTTGGGTTTTGGAGTGGGGGATCAGTTCCTGGCCCTGGTGATGGTGGTGGGCGGCGTGACGTATTTCGCGGGTCGAAGGCTCAGCCATCACGAAATGTAATTAATTCGCCTGAAGTATGATTAATTTGGATATGGCCCTTTCGACCAAACCCGCTCCGGTGCAACCTGATCTCTCTCACTGGCCCCACGTGGTCATCGTGGGCGGTGGATTCGGTGGCTTAGAGGTTGCGCGTGGTCTCGTCGACAAGAACGTTCGAGTCACCATCATTGACCGTCACAATTTCCACACATTCCTGCCCCTGCTCTACCAGGTCGCCACCGCGATGCTCGAACCCGCCGAAGTTGCGTACCCCATCCGTACGGTCTTTGGTAAGGCACCGAACGTGCGGTTTCGCCACGGTCAGGTGAGTCACGTCGATCATGAGCGCCAGGTCGTGGTGCTCAGTGACGACGCCGAACTCGCCTACGACCATTTGGTTATCGCTACTGGTGCGACGGCGGCCTTTTTTGGCATCCCCGGGGCGTCGCAGCACGCTATTCCCCTGTACTCCCTGGCTGACGCGCGTCGCCTGCGCAATCGCTTACTCTCAGCCCTGGAGCACGCTGACGCGGTGGCGGATACTGCTCCGATCGGGCTCAACTTCGTCATCGTCGGGGGTGGCCCAACGGGGGTCGAAACCTCGGGCGCACTTTCTGAGTTGATTAAGACAGTCATCAAGCGTGATGGTCTCAAGCTCGATCCGACTCGTGTTCGAGTGATTCTCGTCGACATGGCACCGCGCCTACTCACCCCCTTCCCGGAGAAGGCCAGTGCCTACGCATTGAAGGAGCTCGAACGCATGGGTGTCGAGGTCGAGTTCGGTCGTAGCGTCGTTGAAGTTGAAGAACACGCCATTCGCTTTGCCGATGGTGAACGTTTGCGGGTTGCCGCGGTGATCTGGGCCGCTGGCGTGACCGCCAATGGGACGCTGGCCTCGGACGTGCAAGACAAGACCGGACCGGGCGGACGAGTGCGGGTGAACGAGTTCCTGCAGATCGCCGACCGCACCAACGCGTGGGCGGTAGGCGACTCCGCGGCCATTCCCAGTGGTGACAACACTTTCTATCCTCAACTCGCACCCGTGGCGATGCAGTCCGGACGCCACGTGGCGGCACAGATTGCGCGCCAGCTCGACGGTAAGGCCGTCGTGCCCTTTAAATTCCGCGACAAGGGCATCATGGCGACCATCGGACGTCACGCCGCTGTCGCGACACTCCCCAAGGGCCCCACGGTGAAGGGGACTCTGGGGTGGTTGGCGTGGTTGGGTCTGCACCTGTGGTATTTGGTGGGTTTTCGCAACAAGTTGCGCGTCATGATCAACTGGACCTGGCGCTACTTCGACTGGCCCTCGGGCCCTCGCCTAATCGTGGCCGACGCTGAAACGGCGGACTGACAACCACCGCGACAACCGGTCCCGCGAGATGCGCACTCCCAACGGATAGGACACGATGGACCTCGAACACGACGCGATCGCCACTGAGCAATTACTGGTCGAGTGCAACGCCTTGCGCGTCACCGAATCGTATCGCCGGGTGCACTTCACCAGTCTTCGCGACGACGCCATTGCGAGATGGCGCGCGAGTGGCCACCACGACACGACGTCGCAGCATTTTGTCGAGCATCGTGTCGCTCGAGGCGAGCGCGCCCTCGCCGAAGTGCTCGAGCTCGAAGTGCACAGCGACGTGGCCTACGCGATGTGTTGTACTGACCTCGCCGAACGGGCACGATTATCCGCGAAGGACCAGAAGAAGACCCTCGCGGACGTCGCGGACGTCGCGTCGCGCGCCGTGCGCGAGGAGATGAGATACCGCACGACGCTGCTGGGCACGCTGCAGTATGAAGTGAATGAGTTGACCATGTTCATTGACGACCACGCGGGCTGAATCACACGACTTCAGGAGGCGGCGACTCACGAAACGTTCGCGACCTCAGTCGGGTAGCGCCATCATGTAGCGCCGAATACGCGTGCCATCGTCGTCGATGAACATGGATTCAAAGATGCCGCCGCAGCGTTCGATGACGCTCGCCGAAGCGATATTGGTGTCATTGCAGGTCACCAGGATGGGGTCGACGTCGTGGGCGTGAGCAATGGCGAGCCCCTGGCGAAGGATCGTGGTGGCGTAGCCGCGCCGGCGAAACGCCGGTCGCACGGCGTAGCCAATGTGGCCGCCGCGGGCGAAGAGAAAGTCGTTGAGGGAGAATCGGATCGAGACGCGACCCACTATTTCTCCGTCGACGTCAGCGGCCAGGAGCGTGGACGCGACATGCTCGGCGGAGATGTTTCGCCCCGCGGCATAGTCTGCGAGCATTGTCAGATAATCGTCCCATCCCATCGAGGGCTCGTAGCCCCAGAGAAAGACGAAATCATCAGCGGCGAGTTCCTCGTGCGCCCGGCGACCCGTCACTTCGTCGTCGTGAGTGAATGATCGAAGCACCAGAGCCATGAACGACGATAACCCAGCTCCGACGTGATCGTCGAGAGCCGGGTTATGCGTGAGGTCCTAGTGCAGACGAGCCTCGAGCTGGTCGACTTGAGCGTGAAGGTCTTGGGGGAGTCGTTCGGCGAACTTCGCGAAGTACTCACGGATACCGGGCACCTCGGCTCGCCACTCCTCCACGTTCACGTTGAGCAACTCGGCCATATCGGCGGGGGTCACGTTCACCCCAGAGACGTCCAGCGAGTCCAGCGTTGGCACGAAGCCGATCGGTGTTTCGACCGCGTCCGCATCGTTGGCGACGCGGTTAAAGATCCACTCGAGGACGCGGCTGTTCTCGCCGAAGCCCGGCCACAGCCAGCGACCATCGTCACCCTTGCGGAACCAGTTCACGTAGAAGATCTTGGGCAGCTTGGATTCATCGTGGTTCTGGGCGAAACTTAACCAGTGACCGAAGTAGTCCGCCATGTTGTACCCGCAAAAGGGCAGCATGGCAAAAGGGTCGTGGCGCAGATTGCCGACGGCGCCCGTGGCCGCGGCGGTGGTCTCCGAAGCGACGATCGATCCCATGAAGACACCATTGGCCCAGTCGCGTGACTGCGTCACCAGTGGCACCACACTGGCACGACGTCCACCAAAGAGGATGGCGTCGATGGGCACACCGGCGGGATCCTCCCATTCGGGCGCAATGGCGGGGTCCTGATTTGCCGGGCACGTGAAGCGCGAGTTGGGGTGCGCCGCGGGAGTGCCCGAGTCGGGGCTCCAGGCCTGGCCACGCCAGTCGGTGATGGCGGTATCGGGCAGCGGCATCCCCTCCCACCACACGTCCCCGTCGGCGGTGAGGGCGACGTTGGTGAAGATGGTGTTCTTCGTGACGCTCTTCATGGCGTTGGGGTTCGTCTCGTAATTAGTGCCCGGCGCCACGCCGAAGAATCCCGCTTCGGGGTTGATCGCGTAGAGGCGACCGTCGGTCCCTGGCTTCATCCAGCAGATGTCGTCGCCAATGGTCTCGACGCTCCAGCCCGGCAAAGTGGGGACCAACATGGCGAGGTTGGTCTTGCCGCACGCCGACGGGAAAGCCGCGGCAATGTAGCGTGACACGCCCGCGGGACTGGTGAGCTTCAAGATCAGCATGTGTTCAGCCAGCCAGCCGCCCTCGCGCGCCATCACGCTCGCGATGCGCAGTGCGAAGCACTTCTTGCCCAGGAGCGCGTTGCCGCCGTAGCCCGAGCCGAAGGACATGATTTCCTTGGTCTCAGGAAAATGCACGATGTACTTGTGCTCGTCGTTGCAGGGCCACGCGACGTCGGATTGGCCGTCGGCGAGCGGAGCGCCCACCGAGTGAAGGGCGGGTACGAAGTAGCCATCCTCACCGAGGAGGTCCAAGACGGGCTGGCCCATGCGAGTCATGATCTTCATCGATACCGCCACGTAGGCGGAGTCGGTGATCTCGACACCGAGGTGGGCAATGTCTGATCCGAGCGGACCCATGGAAAAGGGCACCACGTACATGGTGCGCCCCTTCATCGACCCCTGAAAAAGTCCATTGAGTGTCGCGCGCATTTCGACGGGGTCGCGCCAGTTGTTCGTCGGACCCGCGTCAATCTCGAGTGTCGAGCAAATGTAGGTGCGATCTTCGACGCGAGCGACGTCGCTCGGATCCGAGACCGCGTAGTAGCTATTGGGGCGCTTCACGTCTGAGAGCTTCAGAAAAGTCCCTTGATCGATGAGTAACTGACAGAGTTCGTCATATTCACGCTCCGAGCCGTCGCACCAGTGGATACGATCGGGGGTTGTGAGTTGCGCTATTTCTTCGACCCAGTCAATGAGTTGCTTATTTGATGTCGGGTACGTCACCAGTAATGCCTCCATTACTCTCGCCGCGCCGCATTCGTGCGTGCGCGTTCAACCTGTTCAATACCGTGTCAAATTCCGCTGACCCTTCGATGATCGGAGAGTCGACTCGAGGGGAAGACGACATCATCAAGCGTATCGCTGCGATACTCGGGCGGAGTCCGATTCCCCGAGGCGAACGTCATATCGGCGACGACGCAGCCATCCTCGCACCCTTCGTGGGCCAAGCGCTGATCTCTACCGATGTCGCCGTGCTCGGCGTGCACCTCGACGGTTCGCTCTTTCCGTTGGAGGACCTCGGATTTAAAGCCGTGGCGTCAGCCGTGTCGGATCTCGCGGCAATGGGTGGGCGTCCGCGCGGTGCCGTTATTGCGGTTTCCTCACCCCCCGGCACCGATCTCGAAGAACTGCACCGTGGCATTGCCGACGCGGCGGTCATCACTTCGTGCCCAATTGTCGGGGGCGACCTGACTCGAGGCAACGATGTCTCAATAGCGGTCACGGTGTTCGGCGAGTGCCCAGGGGGCGACGCGGTACTGCGCAGCGGGGCACGAGCGGGTGAAAAGATTTTGGTGAGTGGACCACTGGGGAGGTCCTCGGCGGGTCTGCGTCGTCGTCGGGCGGGTGCTCCACTGCAGGATGAATTGGTCGTGGCTCATCGACGACCGTGGCCGCGCATTGCCGAAGGCATCGCGGCGCGTGGCGCGGGAGTGAGTGCCATGATGGACCTGAGTGACGGACTCGGTCTCGATTTGCATCGACTCGCCGATGCATCGAACGTGGGATTCGTGTTGGACCGCGTGCCGGTTGCGGAGGGGGCCACCGAGTCCGAGGCGACGAGCGGAGGTGAGGACTACGAACTTTTGATCGTCACTCCGAACGTGGAGCGCCTACGCATGGTCTTTGCCGATCGAGGACTTCGTCAGCCGATCAGTATTGGTCGAATTGTCGACAACGTCGAAGAAAGAACGCTCCGCGGGGAGCGTTTCGCGCGTGATGGGTGGCAGCACCAACTCTGATGTATTGCACGACGAGCAGGCTTGGGAGAGGTCCTATCTCGTGAGTAATCCTGAGTTCACCCGCGGACGCCGCATCCAGTTCCGCGAATTCTGAGTCTCGCCAGCCCGGAATTGGCGCGAATTCACGTTGGCTCAGTTATGAAGAGCGGTCACGGGCAGAAGTACATCCACTCTGGCCACGGTGAAAACGACGCTCCGTGAGGGTCGGGGACTGGTGTCGACTCTAGTCAACGTACGACAGGAATCCTGGTCTCACTGGCCGAGGCCGAGTTGGTGGGACTAGGCGGTGGTACCGCTACGGCGAGCTGGCTTGGTGACTTTGCCCGAACGCAAGCAGCCGGTGCACACGTTCATGCGAACGGGGGTGGCTCCGACCAGGGCACGCACGCGCTGGATGTTCGGATTCCAACGACGCTTGGTGCGACGGTGCGAGTGAGAGACGTTCATGCCGAAGGACGGCTTCTTGCCGCAGATTTCGCAGACTGATGCCATGATGAACTTCTCCTTCGTCACAGACGTCGCCCGTTGCGACGCCTCGATAAACCGAATGACCATTGTAGCATCGCTACCGATGGCCTCTCTCACCACTCTCTCAGCTCGCGACTTGACCCGCGCCGTCACGACCTTTGCCGGACTACTGCGCGCCCAGCGCGAATTCATCAACCGACTCAATGTTTATCCGGTTCCTGACGGGGATACCGGGACGAATATGACCTTGACCCTAGAGTCAGTCGTCGCCGATGTGAACGCGCTGGGTACCGAAGTCTCGATGGGCGAAGTGTGCCGTGCCATCGCCCAGGGTTCGCTGATGGGCGCACGGGGTAATTCCGGCGTGATCTTGTCCCAGATGCTGCGTGGTCTGATCCAGGGCTTTGGGGACGACCGTGTCGACGCGACGCAGTTGGCCGCCGGACTCGTGCGCGCCGACGTACTGGCGCGCCAGGCGGTCGCGCGCCCCGTCGAGGGGACGATCTTGTCAGTCGCTCGTGCTGCGGCCGAAGGTGCTCAAGACGCCTCGTCACTCGAATCCGTCGTCCACGGTGCGCGCGACGCGGCCCGAGTGGCGCTGGCGAAGACTCCCGAACAACTCGCGGTCTTGAAGCAGGCCGGGGTGGTCGACTCCGGGGGTACCGGGCTGGTCTTGTGGTTCGACGCACTTTGTCACGTAGTGGCGGGCGACCCCTTACCGGTCACACCCACCATCGCATCGATCAATACTCTGCCGGAACTGCATGAGAGCCTTGAGGGCAACGTGGGTGAACTCAAGTACGAGGTGATGTTCCTGCTCGACGCCGATGATGAAAAAATGCCGGAATTTCGTTCGGCGTGGGAAACGCTGGGTGATTCCATCGTCATTGTTGGCGGCGAGGGACTGTACAACTGTCACATTCACTCGAACAACGTGGGGGCCTCGATCGAGGTGGCACTCGACGCCGGACGTCCTCGCCAGATTCGCGTGACTGATTTGAGTGAACAGGTCCTCGAGGAGCGCTGGGTGCGCGAGGCCAACGTACTACCCGAGGTGCCCGAGACTCCCGCGCCCACGACTGCGGTGGTCGCGGTGGTGGTGGGTGAGGGCGTAGGACGTATCTTCGAGACACTCGGGGTGCGCGCTCTAGTCAAGGGGGGCCAATCGATGAATCCTTCTACCGCGGAACTCGTCGACGCGGTCCGTGCCAGTGGTTCGAGCGAAGTAATCATCTTGCCCAATAATCACAACATTCGTGGCGTGGCCGAACAAGTGAATGCACTGGTCGACGCGGAGGTACGCGTAGTGGCGACGGACTCGATCGTGGAAGGTTTCGCGGCGCTGTTGAGTTACGACCCCGACGCCAGCGTCGACGAGAACTACCGCACGATGTCGGTCTCGGCCCTGCACGTCACGGCCGGCGAAGTGACGCGGGCGGTGCGTGGCACCCAGACGGACGCGGGCGACGTGTGCACCGGTGACTGGATTGGACTGGGCGCGGGGGGAGTGCTGGCCATCTCCGACACCCTCGAGGGTGTGAACGAGAAACTCTTGGAGCAGCTCGTGAAGAATCAGCACGAACTGCTCACCATCATCGAGGGTGAGGGATCGTCCAAAGGCGTGACCCGGGCACTGCGAGAGTACGCCACTGCCCACTTCCCTCAACTCGACATCGAGGTGCACCACGGCGGTCAACCCCTCTATCCGTACCTCTTCGGCGTGGAGTAACTCAGTGGGCGAAGTCGCTCCTCGACGCCTGCGTGCACTCGGCGAGATAACGGTGAGCCAGTTGCGCCACGTCGGTCCCAAGCGTACCGAGGCCCTCGCCTCGCTCGGCATCGAGAACGTCTTGGACTTGGTGACGCTGTACCCGCGTCGTTACATCGACCGCACTCGACGCGTGGACCTATCGGACCTCATGGTGGGAGAAGAGGCCGCGGTCTTCGCCGAGGTGAAGTCGTCAACATCTCGTCGCACCCGTCAAGGCAAGTCCCTGGTGGACGTGAGCGTCGTTGACAACGGCGAGACGATGAAAATCGCCTTCTTCAACCAACCCTGGCGTGGCGCGCAACTCGTCGCCGGGGTCCAGGCAATATTTTTTGGCAAAGTCAGTGATTTTCGCGGCGTCCGACAGATGACCAATCCCGTGGTCGATGTCGTGGTCGGCGCGTCGGGTGAGGAACGTGACGCCAGCCGGGTCGGGGGCATCGTGGCCCTCTATCCGGCGTCGGGCAAAGCGGGAGTCACGAGTTGGGAGATGGGTGGCTTCATCGAAGAATCTTTGAAGCGGGCCGGACCACTCCTCGATCCCCTCGAAGAGCGACTGCGTCGTGACTTCTCCCTCGTGGACCGGACCGCGGCATTCTGGGGTATCCATCTGCCCCGTGATATGAGCGACGTACCCCCGGCACGGCGCAGACTGGTCTTCGACGAATTCCTGCGGCTCCAACTCCTCTTGGCCCTGCGCCGTCGGCGCCTCGAAGAGAGTTCCTCCGGGGTGAGCCACACCTTTGATGAGCGCGACCTCGATGTCTCGCCGGGCTCGCTGCGCGACGAGAGATCTTCGTTGGTGCGTCAGTTCCTCGGAGCGCATCACTTCGCTCTCACCACTGCACAACGTCGCGTACTTCACGAGATTGGTCACGACATGGCCTCAACTCTGCCCATGCACCGGCTCTTGCAAGGTGACGTCGGATCGGGCAAGACCGTGGTAGCGCTCTCGACGCTTCTGATGGCTATCGACGGGGGGCGACAAGGGGCGTTCATGGCGCCGACCGAGGTGCTGGCCGAGCAGCACGCCGCCGCACTGCGCGCCGACGTGGCCGCACTGCGCGTCGCCGACCCCGCGGTGTTGGGTGGTGAACGCGGCGTGGTGGTGCATTTGCTCACTGGCCGCGTCAAGGGCAAAGAACGTCAGGCGATCTTGAGCGCCCTGGTGAACGGGGGCGTCGACATCGTGGTGGGCACGCACGCGCTACTCAGCGACGAGGTGCGCTTCAAGTCACTCGGCGTGGTCGTGATCGATGAACAACACCGTTTCGGCGTGGAGCAACGCGCACAGCTACGCGACAAGGGTCGCGCGCACTCGATCGAAGTACTGGACCCCGATCTGTTGGTGATGACCGCAACGCCTATCCCGCGTACCGCGGCGATGGTGGTATTCGGCGACCTCGACCGCAGCGTGCTCGACGAGATGCCCGCGGGTCGACGCGCGATCGAAACGTCGTGGGCACAGTCGCCCCTCGATGTCGGGGGGGCCTGGCAGCGGGTGCGTGATGAGGTGGCCGCGGGTCGACGAGCCTACGTGATCTGTGCGTTGGTGGAGGATTCGGAGCGCATCGAGGCCACGAGTGCGGTGGCCGAGCGCACGCGACTGGCGACTCACGAACTGCGAGGCCTGAGTGTGGGTCTGTTACATGGGCAGATGAAGTCCTCGGAGAAAGACGAGGTGATGGCCCAGTTCCGCACCGGTGAGATTCAGGTACTGGTGGCGACGGTGGTTATTGAAGTAGGCGTCGACGTCGCGCAAGCCTCAGTGATCATCATCGAGGATGCCTGGCGTTTCGGCTTGGCTCAACTTCATCAGTTGCGTGGTCGCGTCGGACGAAGCGACCAACAGAGTTACTGCTATCTACTGGGTGAGGCGCCCAGTGACGACGGACGTCAACGACTCCAGGCACTGGTGGACTCCCACGACGGCTTCGCGCTCGCCGAGATCGACCTGGGCCTGCGAGGCGAAGGCACGCTCCTAGGCGCTCGACAGCGCGGACGCTCCGACCTACGACTGGCCGACCTGCGTCGCGATGAGGAGATTTTGAACCAAGCGCGCACTCTGGCCCTTCAGTTGGTGGCACGCGACGCGCTCGTTTCGCACGCGGAGTTGATCGATGAGTTGCGGTTGTTCGTCGACGAGGAGGAGGCGAAGTTCTTGTTCCGATCATGAGGGCCGCCACATCGACGCGCCCAATAGAAGTCACCTTCAGAGAGCGACGTGGCAATAAGAGACGAGTCGAGGTCCCCTAGGATGCAAGAGAATCCTCGCGCGTGACGTTCATTGCACTTGAGGAGAGGAGCAATGATGCGTACGACTCAGCTTGTGCGAGGACGCCCCCGGTGCGCGATTGTGGCCGTCGCGATTTTCACGTTGCCGATGGTGATGTGGTCGCACGAGGCCGGGGGCTCTTCGAGTACTGCCGTGGCCACGCTCGAAGCGGCCCTGACCAATGCGAGCCACGCGGGATGGACCCACGAGACCTCGAAGATCACCTACAAGGGCGCGGTGGTCGGTCTCGAGGAGGGCGATATTGGGACCAACGAAGGTGTCCAGGTCACCGAAGTCGGTGGATCGGGCACCGTGAGCATCATCACATTTCCCTCCAAGGGCCTGGCGTACGTGAATTCTTCGGCGTTGGGTCTCACGAAGCAATTGGGATTCTCGAGCACCCTGGCCACTCGCTTCGCCAACAAGTGGTTGTTGATGAAGTCCAATAACTCCAAGTTCAAAACCGTGGTGTCGGGAACCACGTTGGCGTCAGATTTCTCCCTGACGGTTCGTTTCACCGGCACCCTGAGCGAAGGTGCCGTCTCCAAACTCGCGGGAATACCGGTGCGCACCATCACTGGCGCGGTTCCGGCCAACCTCGGACTACCTGCGGGAGCCGGTCAACTCTACGTCAGTGCGACGGGTACTTTGTTGCCGGTTGCGCTCAAGGAGGTGCGAGGAAACGTCACGATGCTGACGACGTGGACGTCGTGGGGACACAATCCACATACACCGATTCCTACGACGACGTTCCCTTTTCCACTCGCGTAGTCGCACCGGCGCCCTCGTCGTGGTCGATTTTCTTCGCCACGAGGGCCTCGGATCGCACGATGCTGTAGACGACGCGGTCGTGCCAACGCCCCTGACGCCACTGCGCCTGGCGTGCTACGCCTTCACGGGTGAACCCCGCACGCTCCAGGGAACGTTGCTCGGCCACGTTGTCCACGTCGGTATCGGCCTGGACGCGGTTGGCGTCGGAGCCCTCGAACAGCATCTCGGCGAGGTGACGCTGGGCCGCCGCGCCCAGGCGACGACCGCGAAAGTCTGGGTGGATGGTGACACCAATGCTCCACGCGAGACTGCGCACGTTGGGTCCGTAGGGCACCTGGATCCACGAGACCGAACCCACCCGTGTCGCATCGGTTGTTTGTACGATCCGCTTGTCACCCGCGTAACTTTGAGCGTCGAGGAAGTCGTCGGCCGGGTCGTCGAAGGTGTCGAACTCGCCGGCGACATCGGGTGAATTGAGTCGGGCGAGGAAGTCGGCGTCGCTCTCACGAGGCGTGACGAGTACTACTCGGGGCAACTCTTCGGGTGGAATTTTGCTGCGCATGGTGGCTTCTCCGGATAACTTTCGACGTCCGCGGTACTGTGAGGCTCCACCCAGCGCCTACCCTTGAGACGTGCGAGTAATTGGTGGCAGTGCCCGAGGTCGACCACTGAAGGCCAAATTACCCGCCACGGTGCGTCCGACGACGGATTACGCCCGCGAGGCAATTTTCTCCATGCTCGAAAGCCGCGGTGGGTTGAACGACCTGGTCGTCGCCGACCTCTACTGTGGTTCAGGCGCCATGGGTATCGAGGCGCTGTCGCGCGGGGCCGTTAAGGCCTACTTCTTCGATGCCGATGCGGTGTGTCTGGCGGCGGCCAAGGCCAACCTCGAACCATTGCAATTGCACGGCGAAGCCGTGTTCATGCGCGCAACGTTGCCGGTCTGGAGTCCGCCGACGGACCTCGACCTAGTGCTCTGTGATCCGCCCTATGGGCCCCTCGATCTGGCGTCGCTGCTCAAGGGGGTGCGCGCGCAGCGTGTGGTGGTGGAAAATGACCGTCATATGGAGGCTCCCAGTGGATGGCGGGTCACGAAGACCAAGCGCTACGGCACTACGCTCGTAACGATGTTGGAACCTGACGAGGGGGATTCGTGACCATCGGCCTCATCCCCGGATCCTTTGATCCTTTTCACAACGGGCATCTCGAAGTGGTCGAACGCGCCGCGCGTATTTTCGACGAGATCGTGGTGGCCGCGATTCGTAATCCCCAAAAATCCGAACCCCTCTTTGCGCTCGACGAGCGCCGTGAGATGATCGCCGAGAGTTGCGCGCATATTCCGAGTGTGCGAATCGTCTCGATCTCGACACTGCTGGTGAATGTGGCGCGCGACGTCAACGCCACCGCCATCGTCAAGGGTTTGCGTGCCGTCTCGGATTTTGAGAACGAGTTGCAGATGGCCCAGATGAACCGGTCTCTGTCGGGTGTCGAGACGCTCTTCATCCCCTCGAGTTCACGTCACTCCTTCATTGCCTCGCGCCTCTTGCGCGAAGTGGCGCGCTTTGGTGGCGACGTCACTCCATTCGTCCCAGCACCCGTCGCGCAGCGACTGGTGACCCTGTACCCCGGAGGTGGCTCATGAGCGTGTTTGACGGATACGACGATTTCGATCCGAATCAACCCTATGAACAGGAGTACGCCTACGACGAGCAAGATCCCGCCGCGGGTCGTCACTCGCGCCGTGACATCGAACAAGATTTGCGTGACCTGATCGAAATCATCTCCAACGCGAAACAGATGCCCTTGTCGGCCTCGGCTTTGATTTCGCGCGAGGAGGTACTCTCACTGCTCGAGCAGGCGGTGCACAACGTCCCCGATGAGGTACGAGAAGCACGGTGGGCCTTGCGCGACCGCGAGGCACTGATGGAAGCCGAGCAAATCAAGGCCATGCAATTGATGGACCAAGTGCGCGCCGAGGCGGCTCGCATGGTCGATAAGACCGAGATCGTTCGCCAGTCGCACTTGCGCGCTGATCAAATTATCGCCGACGCCCAGGCCAGGGCCCGCCAGATCATCAACCAGTCCGAGGATTTCATTGACGGCAAACTCGCTGGGTTCGAGATAGTTCTCGAGCGGCTCATCAAGACCACCCATTCGGGTCGTGAACGTTTGAGCACACAGAATCTGCCGGCCAACCTGCTCGAGGCGCCCGCGCCTCGAGAGGAATACGACGGGGAGGAACCCACCGGTGAGGAGCCCCAAGACTTCTTCTTCGATCAGGATGCCCACTAGGTGGACTCGTCGTACCTCGTCCCGGTGGCGCAGTTGATGCGCGACGTACCCTCCACCACCGAGGTGGTGTTCCAAGCGCCCTTTGATGCCGAACACGAATTCGCGCCGCGCGGACCCGCTGAGACCGACGTGGCCCCCGAGACACTCGTGGACGTCGCCCTGGTGCTGCAATCCTTTAGCGGAGGACTGCGGGCTAAGGGCCGGGTTGCGGCGCCGTGGGTCGGTATTTGTCGACGCTGCTCGATCACGGTGCACGGGGAGGCGAACGTTGGAGTCGACGAACGATTCGTCGATCACCCCGAGGCCGGTGACGAAGAGGCCTACCGGATCGAGAATGACTTCATCGATCTGGCCCCCATGGTGCACGACGCAATCTTGCTGGAATTACCCCTCGCTCCGCTGTGTCGAGAGGACTGTCAGGGTCTTTGTCCATACTGTGGAATCGATCGCAACGAGGCGAGTTGTGACTGCGCCGCGCCAGTGGACCCGCGCTGGGCTACACTGGATGGACTTAGATTCGCGGATGGAACGTCCGCGGAATCCAACGAAGCGTGACGGGACCCCCCGTTCAGTTGAAAGTGAAGAACGATGCCAGTCCCTAAGCGCAAAACCAGTAAGGCCAAGTCCCGCAGTCGTATTGCGGCTAACTGGAAACTGGCCCGCCCCTCACGTAGCATCTGCCCGCAGTGCGCGACGGCGAAGCGACCACACATCGTGTGCCCCAACTGTGGTTGGTACAAGGGTCGCGTAGCGGTCGAGGTCAAGTAAGTTGACGCTGCCCATCGCCTTAGATGCGATGGGTGGTGACTTCGCACCCAGTGAAATCATCAAGGGCGCGCGTCGCGCCGTCGATGAACTGGGGTTGCGCGTCACCCTCGTCGGCGTTCCCGAGCGAATGGGCGACCCCCTCGGTCTCGAGGTCGTCGCCTGCTCTGAAGTGATCGAGATGGACGATGAGCCCGGCTCGAGCGTGCGTAAGAAGAAGGACTCTTCACTCGTACGCGCCGCCGAGCTGGTCCGTGACGGCAAGGCCTCCGCCTTCGTCTCCGCGGGTAATACCGGTGCCACGATGGCCTCCGCCCTCTTGCGCATGGGTCGTTTGCCTGGGGTGTTGCGCCCCTGCATCGCTACGCCAATCCCGAATCCCGGCCGGGCCCCGTCGACGATGGTCGACGCAGGCGCGAACGCAGAGTGTTCACCCGAGATGCTGGTGCAGTTCGCCAAATTGGCCGGCGCTTTCGCATCAGCGCGTTTTGGTATTGCGCGCCCGAGTGTGGGGTTGTTATCGATTGGCGAGGAATCTACCAAAGGTTCATCACTGGTGAAGGGTACGCACGAGTTGCTCGCCGCCGACCAGGCCATTAACTTCATTGGCAACGTTGAGGGTCGCGACTTGATCCCCGCGCCAGTGGACGTTATCGTGACTGACGGATTCACCGGTAACGTCGCCCTGAAGACCCTCGAGGGGGCCCTCAAATTCGTGTTCGCCACGGTACTCGGAGCGATTGACACCAACGACGAGACACGCGCGGCGGGTCGCGTCCTCGCGGAGCATCTGATGCCGATGGTCACCACGCTGACCCCCGAATATCAAGGCGGCGCCATGCTCCTGGGGCTCAATGGCATTTGCGTGATCTCGCACGGCGCGTCCAACGCCACCGCCATCATGAACGCGCTGCGTGTAGCGGGTGAAATGGACGCAGCGGGGGTGGTTCAGAAAATGAGAAGTGCTATTCGACCTGATGGGGAGCAATAGTTCCCACGTGGCGTCTCGGTGATGAGTACTCTGGACTCGTTCGATAAAGGAGTTGGCATGACCTCAGATGTGGGCAGTACGTCGTCACTCGACCGCTCGGCGATTCTCGTCCTGGTCCGTGATCAACTCGCGCAGATTCTCGAAGTTACCCCTGATGACATTGGCGAGGATATTCCCTTCGACGTCATGGGTGCCGACTCGCTGGCGTTGATTGAATTGGTGGAAGCTCTCGAAGAGTCGCTGGCGACTCAGGTCGCTGGATTTCACATTGACGACGAGGATCTCGAAGGACTCAGTTCCGTTCGCGACGCCGTTGATTACGTCGCCGCCAAATTGCAACTGGCTTAGCGAGGTTCGAACGAGGTGCCTGACGTGGCTGCCCTCGCTGTCCAATTGGGACTGGCGCCGGGATCGAGCGCGTTGCGTCAAGCCCTCACGCATTCGAGTTACGCCGCAGAACATGATCTCGAGTCCAACGAACGATTGGAATTTCTTGGCGACGCCGTGGTCGATCTGGCGGTCGCGGACTACATTGTCGGACGTTTTCCTTTGATCAACGAAGGTACCGCGTCAGTGATTCGAAGTCGTGTCGTGAATGAGGACTCTCTGGCCGACGTCGCGCGCTGCCTCGATCTGGGTGAAATGTTGCTGCTCGGCCGTGGTGTTGTCAAGGAACGTGGAAGCGAACGATCCTCCCTCCTCGCCGACGCTTTTGAGGCGGTCGTGGCCGCCGTGTATCTCGAGGCGGGCTACGACGCCGCCCGCGACGTGGTCGTGCACCAACTCGAGGAGAGCATCGTGATCGCGAGCCAGGCGGGAGACACCCTCGACGCGAAGACGAGACTTCGCCGCTGGGCCGAGGAGCACGGTCTCGACGTGCCGGTCTACGAGGTGAACTCGAGTGGTCCTTCCCACGACGTCACCTTCGTGGCGACGGTGAGCGTGGGAAGTCTGCTGGCCAGTTCGGCGGGACCTTCGAAGAAGCGTGCCGAGGTCAACGCCGCGTTAGCGGCCTGGGAGGAATTGAGCGATGCCTGAACTTCCAGAAGTCGAGACCGTGCGCAGTGTGCTGGCTCGTGAAGTGGTCCAGAAGAAGATCAAATTGGTGCACGTGACCGACGGTCGCGCGGTGCGCCGGCATAAGAATGCCAAGGATTTTCGCGACGAACTCGAAGGTCGGACCATCAAGTCCGTGGAACGACTCGGTAAGAACATCGTGGTGGGCTTAGATAATGGCCACCACCTGATCATTCACCTCGGGATGACCGGTCAAGTGCTGCACGTCACGAACACTAAGGAGCCCAAACCCAAACACACCCACGTGGTGATTGCCTTGACCACGGGCGAAGAGTTGCGCTACGTCGATCAACGCACCTTCGGCGAGCTCTACGTCTCGACCCCCGCCGCCGAGGGTGAAGAGGTCGAGATCTCGAAGTTCGCACGCCTGTCCATCGGTGGTGATGGTTTGAGCCTTCGCCGCCAAGTGCCCGAACTCGCGCACCTCGGGCTCGATCCTTTCGAAGACCAAGTGGGGTGGGACCGTTTCGCGGCGGTGCTGCGATCGCGCACCGTAGCCCTCAAGACCCTCCTGACGGATCAGGACATTGTGGCCGGTATTGGGAACATCTACGCCGACGAGATTCTCTTTAGCGCGGGTCTGATGTACGACCGGGTCTGTGAATCTCTTTCGACCATCGAGATCCGGCGGCTGCATCGAACCATCCCCGAAGTGCTCACCGAGGCGATTAAGCATGGTGGCACCACATTGTCCGATGAGATGTTCGTTAATCCCGACGGAGAGATGGGGACGTATCAAGATCTCTTGCAGGTGCACACGCGAGAGGGTCAGCCCTGTTTTAAGTGCCGAACGCCGGTCTCCAAGGTCATCTTTCATCAACGCGCTACCTACTTCTGCCTCAAGTGTCAGGGTTGAGCGCCCCGGCGCGACTTTCTGGCCGCGCCAAGGTCGTTGGACTGACTCGAGCACACCCGAGAAGGTTGCTAGCGTCTACCCGTGTTTCTTAAGCGATTGACCATGAAGGGCTTTAAGTCCTTTGCCGACAACACCGTTCTCGAATTCGAGCCAGGTGTGACGGCGGTCGTGGGTCCTAATGGCTCGGGAAAGTCGAATGTCGTCGACGCGGTGACGTGGGTGCTCGGTGCACAGAGCACCCGCGCGCTGCGCAGCGCCAAGATGGACGATGTCATTTTCGCCGGGACGGCGCACAAGGCGGCTCTCGGGCGTGCCGAAGTCGCACTGACCTTAGACAACTCCTCGGGAAAGTTGCCAGTCGATGGCGCCGAAGTAACAATTTCTCGCACTCTCTTTCGCAATGGTGACTCTGAGTACGCCATCAATGGCACCACGTGTCGACTGCTCGACATTCAAGAATTGTTGAGCGACTCCGGCGTCGGGCGCCAACAACACATGATTATTGGCCAGGGCCAGCTCGATTCAATACTGAATTCCTCCTCGGAGAACCGCCGCGCCGTGATTGAAGAGGCGGCGGGGGTCCTGAAACACCGACGCCGCAAGGAACGAGCCGAACGCCGACTCGCTGCGACACAGGAAAACCTCGAGCGCCTGGGTGACCTCGTTCGAGAAGTGCGCCGCCAGATGCGACCTCTTGAACGCCAGGCGGTCTCGGCACGTACGTACGCCGACGTCGAACGGGAGTTGCGCATTGCGCGTCAATCACTCTTTCGTCAGCGACTCGACGCGTTCGATGAGCGCAAGCGCGACCTCGAAGAGATGATTAGTTCCTCGGGCGTACTCGAACGTGAACTGCGTACCGAGCTCGTGACCCTCGATGCTCAAGCCACGACCGCCGCCGCAGAGATGGCTTCTCGTCGCGAGGAGATGCTTGCTTCCACCCTGGGAACGCTCCAGGGACTCGCTGAACGCGCGCGCGGGACCTTGTCGGTCATCGCCGAACGCGAACGCAGTTTGCGCGCGGCGCTGGTGGCCTCGGCCGACGAGAACGTGATTGCCACTCTGGAGGCCGACGCCGCGAAGCTCGCCGCCGATTTGGTTTTGGTGCAAGCCGATGAGGAGACGCTGCGCGAGATGCGTGACGCGCTCCAGAGCGCCGAGGCCCTCTTTCATGATGCTCAGCACACCCACGAGGAGACCTGGGCCGCGGTCTCACTCGAGAGCGATCAGGCCGCTCTGCGCACCGCTTCGCAGCGTGCTGCGCTACTCGATCGTTCGTTGGGCGCCGCGGCGCAGAGCGAGCGACGTTCCGCGCAGCGACTTTCTGAGGTGCGGGCCAGTATCGAGGAGTCGACGTCGGCTCTCGCACGCGTCACCAGCGCGCGTGATGAAGCGACTGTGCAAATGAGCGCAGCCAGCGCTCAACTCGCCGAGGCGGTCGCTGATGCCACCAGTGCCGAACTAGAGCGCGAGAATGCCGATGAGGCCCTCGCACAAGCTTCGGACGTGGCCGCACGTACCCAGGCCCGAGCCGAAGCGTTGGCGCGCGCCCTCGAGGAGCTATCGGGTTCGGGTGGACGCGCGATCATTGGCGATCTCGAAGGTGTTCTGGGAGCTTTCCTCGATCTCATCGAAGTCGATGAGGGATGGGAGCGGGCCGTCGAGTCCGCCGCGGGTGCTTCAGTGGGTGCCGTGGTCGTCGACGGGCGCCGCTCGGCCCAGGCGGCGTTGGAGGCACTGCGTCGTGAGGGGGGAGCCGGACTCATCTTGCCCGTCGCCGAGAACCAGATTCCGCCGGTGGCCGTTCCCGAGGGCTGCGTTGCCCTTCGCTCACTCGTGCGAGCGCGCTCGGGTGCTCCAGCGCACGTCACGCGAGTGCTCGATGCGTTGTTCTCGCGCGCCTTCGTGATCGAGTCGTGGCAGGCTGGTATCGACGTCGCGGTGGCGCATCCCGAGTTGGTGGTGGTGACCCGCGACGGGGACCGTTTCGCTGCTTCAGGATGGCGCGTGGCCTCGGGTCGCGCATTGGTCACTCGCGCTACGGTGGACGACGCTCAGCGCGCCGCCCAGGAAGCCGCCCACGCCCTCATCCCTTGTCGCGAACGCCGTGGCGCCGCCGCCAGTGCCGCCGCCAGCGCTCGCCAGCGCGTGAACGCCCTCACCAATGCCGCGACCAAGGGCGAGTCCGAACTTGAGCGACGCGATCGTGAAATTACCCGGTTGCTCCAACAGATCACCGACGCGCAGTCGCGGGTCGAGGCTCTGGGCACCGAGGTCGACGGCGTCGTACTCGAACGCCAGATCCTCGAGAGTGAGTTGAGCGAACTGCGTGATCAACTGCCAGCCCTGGAACGCGCGGTTGCTGAGGCGACGGCGCGCCAGGCCCGAGCCGACGAGAGTCGACGACACGTCGAAACTCTGCGCTCGGACGTGCAGGTCGCCACCGCGCAGCTGGCGCGACGCGAGGCGGAGTTCGCCGAACGCCGCCGTCTCATCGAGCAGCGCCGTGGTGAGATCGAGCAGCGTCTCGAAGGCCGTTCCCTAGAGCGGGCCGAGGCGGCACAGCGAAGAGAGTCCCTCGAATCCGATTTGAGAGTTCTCGCGCGGCTCACCACGATCGTCACTGACGCCGCGCAGGATATTCGCCTGTCTCAAGAAACCATGGACTCGACCTATCGCGAGCAACTCGAAGCCTCACGCGCCAGCGCCGAGCGGCTCGAAACAGTTCGACGCGCGCGCCAGAGTGCCGATGAACGCCTGAACCAAGTGGCTGAGCGTGCTCACCGCGGACAGATCGAACACGCTGAACTCGCAGTCAAGGTCACTAATCTGCACGAATCGATTCGTCGCGACCTCGGTGTCGAGCCCGATCAACTTGACGTGGTCGAAGCGCCGGAACTAGCTGAAGGAATTAGTCTCGAGAGCCACGTCGGAGACCTCGAGGCGCGAATCACCTCACTCGGACCGATCAACCCCCTCGCGCTAGAAGAGCTCGCCGCACTGGAGGTGCGTTACCAGGAACTCGACACGCAGGTGGCCGACGTGCGCCACGCGCGTCGAGAACTCCAAGAGGTCGTGCGCGCACTCGACGAAGAGATTATGCAGACGTTCTCCTCGGCCGTCGCCGACGTGAACGAACATTTTTCGACATTGATCGCGATGCTGTTCCCCGGCGGGCAGGGTCGACTCATCCTGACCGAGCCGGATGATCCTTTGAACACTGGCGTGGAGATTGAAGTTCGTCCTATGGGTCGCAATGTTCGGCGCATCTCGCTGCTGTCGGGTGGCGAGCGCTCGATGGCGGCGCTGGCCTTTCTCTTCGCGGTGTTCCGTTCGCGCCCTTCACCCTTCTACATGATGGACGAGGTCGAGGCGGCTCTGGACGACGTGAACCTGCAGCGCTTCTTGTCGTTGGTGAACGAGTTCCGAGACGAGGCGCAACTGTTGATCGTTACTCACCAAAAGCGCACCATGGAGGCGGCTGACGCCCTTTATGGTGTAACCATGGTCCCTGGCGCATCGAGCAAGGTAGTTTCGCAGCGGGTCAAGAAGACACCCCAGGAGGCGTCGGCGTGATTGTTTGGTGGATTGTCCTGGCGGTAATCGCCCTGGGTGTCATTGCGTTGGTGGTGCGTTCGCGACGTCAACGTCGACTTTCTCACGTCGTGCTCGAGCCCGAACGCGCTCCGATGCCCGAAGTCCTGGTGACACAGATTGCCCCGCGACCGGAAATCGATGACAGCCCTGGGTTGGATCGTCGCCTGGCATCCTCGCGCTCGATCTTTGAGCGTGTGCGCTCGATTAGCGTGCACGGCGCCCTCGCCCCGGAACAACTCGATGTCGTCGAAGAGGTGCTGCTGCGCTCGGACGTGGGAGTGGCCACGACCACCGCGCTGCTCGAGGAGCTGCGGGCCAACGGTGCCCCTGACGGGGTGGCGGCTGCGATCCGGGCGGCGCTGATGTCGTCCTTTAGCGCAGATCGCTCGGTGCGCACGAGCGCTGACGAGGGCCGGGTGCCGGTGTGGCTGTTCGTGGGCGTAAACGGCGTCGGCAAGACCACCACTATTGGCAAGCTGGCGTGGCACGAGACTCAGGCCGGGAAATCTGTGGTGTTGGCCGCGGGTGACACTTTTCGCGCCGCGGCGAGTGACCAGTTGCAACTCTGGGCAGACCGTACCGGAGCCGACATCGTGCGCGCCACCGAGGGTGCCGATCCGGGTTCGGTGGTGCATGATGCCTTAGGACGGGCCCAAGCGCATCACGCCGACCTGGTGTTGGCCGACACCGCTGGACGCCGGGTGAACAACGCCAACCTCCTTGACGAGCTCGCCAAGATTCGTCGCGTGGCTGATCGCGAACCTGGCCAGGTTGTTGAGACCTTCCTGGTGCTCGATGCCACCACTGGTCAGAACGCCCTGAGCCAAGCTCAGGAGTTCCTTGCCGCGGCCGAAGTCACCGGCATCGTGCTGACCAAACTCGACGGTACTGCTCGCGGCGGCATAGTGGTCGCCATCGAGCGCGAACTGGGCATTCCGGTCAAGTTCGTCGGCGTGGGCGAGCGGGCCAAAGACCTCTTGGCGTTCGAGCCGGCGGCGTTCGTTGATTCTCTCCTGAGCGCCTGACAGTAGCCTTTCTTTCATGTTTGACTCCCTGAGTGGCCGACTGGAGCGCCTTGGCACCTCGCTGCGCTCGCGTGCGAGACTTACCGACGCGGACCTCGAAGAGGCGTTAGCAGAGGTCCGTGGGGCCCTCCTCGAAGCCGACGTTGAGCTCTCGGTGGTGCGCGCGTTCCTCGACGCAGTGCGTGAACGTGTGCGGGGCGAGAATGTCGCACAGAGTTTGACGCCTGGCCAGCATGTCATTAAGGCCGTGCACGACCAACTGATTGAGGTGTTGGGGGGCACCACCCTCAAGGTCACCTACGCCTCGAAGCCCCCGACCGTGGTCCTCCTGGCCGGTCTCCAGGGTGCCGGTAAGACCACCACGGCGGCCAAGCTCGCCTCGTGGTTCAAGCAGCAGGGGCGCCAGCCCTACCTGGTGGGTACCGACTTGCAGCGTCCCGCTGCAGTGGAGCAATTGCGAGTGCTGGGTAGTCAGATTGGTGTCGAGGTGTACTCCGAAAGCACCGATCCAGTCTCGGTGGCGCGCGCCGGCGTGGCCGAGGCGTTGCGCCTCGGGCGCGACGTGGTGATCATCGATACCGCGGGACGACTCGCTATTGACGAAGCCCTGATGGCCGAGGTGCGCGAGATTAGTGCGGCGACCACTCCGCACTACACCTTCTTGGTGATCGACGCAGTGACGGGTCAAGACGCCGTGCACACCGCGCGAGCCTTCCATGATTCGCTGGAGCTTTCGGGCATCATCGTTACCAAGCTGGACTACGACGCTCGCGGTGGCGCCGTGCTTTCGGCTCGCGGCGTGGTGGGTCGTCCGGTGGTCTTTGCCTCGACGGGCGAGAAGTTGGCCGATTTTGACCTCTTTCACCCCGATCGGATGGCCTCGCGTATCTTGGGCATGGGCGACATCCTCTCGTTGATCGAGCAGGCCGAGCGCACAATGGACCCCGAGGTCATGGCCGATTCGGCCCAGCGCATGATGAGCGGGGCCTTCACCCTGGACGACTTCATGGCGCAACTCAACCAGATTCGCAAGATGGGATCCTTGGGCGGTTTGATGCGCCTCATGCCCGGGATGACCAAGGACATGCGCAAAGCCGCTGAGAACGTCGACGATGGCGAACTCAACAAGATCGAAGCCATCATCCATTCGATGACTCGCCGCGAGCGGCGTGAGCCGCAGATCATTGACGGATCACGGCGCTCGCGTATCGCCAAGGGTTCGGGTTCGAGCGTGGCCGCAGTGAATCAGCTCTTGAAACAGTTCGAGTTGATGAAGAAGACCATGAAGCAGATGAGCGGTGGGGGAATGCCGCAATTACCTGGCGGTATGGGCAAAATGGCCCAGATGGCTAGTCGTGCGGCCGCCCAACGTGGTGACGCACTGCCCCCGGGTTTCGAGGCAATGGCCAGTGGGATGAGGGGCGCTGCGCCCACGGTGACCCCGTCGACGGGGGGCAAGGGCAAGAAGAAGAAGGGTGGGAGGGTAACCCCTCCTAAAAACCGCTAAACTTGTGCGCTCGGGTATATCGCCCAGTTCTGTTGAATGTAGAACAAAAGGTTTGAAGGGAAATACGACGTGGCTGTGAAACTTCGTTTGGTGCGGATGGGCAAGAAGAAGCAACCCACGTATCGTGTCGTGGCGACGGACGCGCGTCGCGCCCGTTCTGGTGCCTTCCTCGAAATCGTGGGTACGTATCAGCCTCGTGGACTCTCCATCGCCGAGCCCGAGACCATTATCTCGATTGACAATGATCGCGCCGTAGCGTGGTTGAGCCAGGGTGCTCAGCCGACTGAACGCGTAGCAAAATTGCTCAAGGCCAGTGGTGCGCTGGACGCTTTCGAGGCGGCGAAGGTCGCCAAGTGAGCGACGTGCACGACGACTACGTCGACGGCGACATCAATACGATTGATGACGACACCGTTGTTGACGACGTCAACACTGACGCGGCCGCTTCAGCCGTAACGGCCCAGGCGGTCTTGGAATTCATAGCTGCGTCCCTCGCGGACGACCCCTCGGCCGTGTCGGTCGAGGTAAGTGAGCGTCAGGGCAAGGTGGTTTTGTCTCTGCAGGTTGGTCCCGACGACATGGGTCGCGTGATTGGTCGCCGTGGTCGTACCGCTCAGGCGATTCGCTCGCTGGTGGCGGCCGCGGGCTCGCGTGATGGCGTCAACGCCACCGTCGACATCGTCGACTAGCCGTGAGCGCCCCTGAGCGCCCCTCGCTCGAAGTCGGGCGCATCGTCAAGGCCCATGGGCTCAAGGGCCAGGTCATCGTGGATTTCTGGACTGATCGCCGCGAACGCCGCGAACCAGGGACGAAACTCACGACGCCCCGAGGTGTTCTGACGGTTCGTAGCGCGGCGCCGCACCAGGAGCGATTTCTTGTGTGGTTTGAGGAAATATCTACCCGTGAAGAAGCAGACGCCGCGCGAGGGACTGTTCTTTCTGCACCAAAGCTCGAAATCGACGACGACGACGTCATCTGGATCGACGAGCTCTTCGGCGCTTCGGTGGTGGATGAACAAGGCGTGCTCCGTGGTGTGGTGGTCGACGTTGAGTCCAATCCGGCGAGCGATCTTCTAGTTCTCGATTCAGGAGCGCTCATTCCCCTCACCTTCGTTACCTCGGTCGAAGCTAATACCCTGATCGAGGTCGAAGTTCCCGAGGGACTCTTCGAATGACGATCCGCATCGATGTACTCAGTCTCTTTCCTGAGGCCGTCAGCTCGTACGCCGACACGTCGGTACTCGGGCGTGCGCGTGAACGTGGCGTGTGGGAACTGTTCGTGCACGACTTCCGCGATGCCGCGAGCGACGTGCACCGCAGCGTCGATGATTCTCCCTACGGCGGGGGAGCGGGCATGGTCTTGACCCCCGAGCCGATTGTACGGACCATCGAAGAGACCCCGGGGCTGCGACGACCGGTGATTGCGCTCACTCCCTCGGGCGAACCTTTCACCCATGCGGTCGCCACGCGATTGTCGCAACTCGAGGGCTTCACTTTGCTGTGCGGGCGATACGAAGGCTTCGATCAGCGAATTCTGGACACGGTGGTCGACGAGGAACTCTCGTTGGGCGATTTCGTGCTCGCGGGAGGGGAACTCGCGGCCCTGTGCGTCATCGAGGCCGTGGTGCGATTAGTCCCGGGGGGATTGGGTAACGACCAGTCGAGTGTTGAAGAATCCTTCGGAGACGGGCTACTGGAGTACCCGCATTACACCAAGCCGGCCACGTGGCGAGGCCTCGAAGTGCCCGAAATCCTGCGATCGGGTAATCACGCGGTGATCGCGCGCTGGCGTCGGGCCCAGGCGCTGGCGCTCACACTGAGCCGTCGCCCCGATCTGATCGAGCGTCGCGGCGGCTTGAGTGGCGAAGAGCAGGAAATCCTCGATGAACTGGGTGTGTTGGAAACGCCAGGCGAAAACGGCTAAAGTAGTAAATCCCTAGTGATCCGAAAGGGACCGCTCTCATGAACCCGACTGACCTTATTGACCGCGACTCGTTGCGTGACGACATTCCGAACTTCCGCACCGGCGACACCTTGAAGGTGCACGTGCGCGTGGTCGAAGGCACCCGTGAGCGTATCCAGGTCTTCCAGGGCGCCGTTATCCGTCGCCAGGGTGCTGGTCTGCAGGAGACCTTCACCGTGCGTAAGGTGAGTTTCGGTGTTGGTGTCGAGCGCACCTTCCCAGTGCACGCCCCGACGATCGCCAAGATCGAAGTTGACTCGTACGGTGACGTGCGTCGCGCCAAGTTGTACTACCTCCGTGATCTGCGTGGAAAGGCCGCCAAGATCAAGGAGCTCCGCGTCACCGAGCGTCCGTAGTCGCCCGTGGGCGAAGAAGAGCTCGACGACTACGAGTCGACCCTCGAACTGGCCTTGGTCCAGGAATACAAAGCGGTGGTCGGCATGTTCGACTACGCCGTGGAGACCGACCGTCGTTTTTACCTGGCTAATTTCGTTGATGTCGATGTGAAGTCCACGACTCCAGTGATGCTCGAAGTGACCCTCACCGATGCCTGGGTCTGGGACATGTATCGTTCGGCACGTTTCGTGCCCCACGTGCGCGTGCTGACTTTTCGTGACGTGAACGTTGAGAAGTTGCCCAAAGAGGATTTGCAGCCCTAGGGCACCATCCCCATGCAACTCGCCAGACTCGACGTCACCTCGACAGAATTAGAGGACCTGCCCGTGTTGGTTTCAGAGGAGGACCGCCCTCTGGTGATTCGCGTCAGCGACGCCGATGCCGTGACCATCCTCGCCGGGGTGAGTGCTGAGTGGGCGGGTTCGTGGGGCGTGTGGTTACGGGCCAGCGACGACTACCCCGCTTCGTTGATCGCCCGTGACGTTAAGACGCTCGCGGCGCTCATGGAGATCGACCACGTGGTCATCGAAGCCGCCCACGACGCGCACGCGCACGCTGAGATCGTTACAGCGATGCTGAGCGACGACGAAGTCACCGTGCACAACTCGGTCGCCACGATCACGGGCGCCTATAACCGACCGGCTCCACCGCGTCCGGTCTGCGTCTGGAGCGTCGAAGAAGATACCTTGGTGCACGCCGAGAGGGTCCTGCACCGCAGTGAATCACGAGGGAAAATCACCATCTTTCGTGAATAGCGTGACGACGAGACTTCGCGAAGGTGCCGTGGGTGAACGACGGATTGAAAAGGCTTTCTCGAGCCTCTCGTTGCGCCCTACTCAGGCTGCACGCCGATGTGTTCGGGCGTGATGCGCACGGTGACGCGCACTTCACCCTCGCGACGCATCGGGTAGGAGTCCACTCCTAAATATTTCTTGGCGAAGGCGTCGATCACTTCGTCGGCGCCCTCAGTAGAAAATCCGGTGACCGTGCCTCGCAGCGCGACGCACACGTAGGGATTATCGGGATCGGTCAAGGAGACCGCCACCCGAGAGTCGTTGGCGAGGAAGCGGGCCTTGGCTCGTCCGAGGGCCGTGTTGATGATGACGTCGTCCCCATCGAGTCCCACCCATACCGGAGTGACGTGGGGCCCCCCATTGAGGTCGAGACAGCCCACGTGCGCGAGGACCTGCTTGTCAAAGATTGCTCGAGCGGCCGGAGTGAAAGTGGCGGTCATGAGGCTCCTGTTCGTAGATAGGTTGCCAGTGACTCTAATTTGAAAATGACGTTCCTTGCCACGTCGGCGTGACTTCGTTGGGGGACGGGAGGGGTCCAACTAGTGATATCACTCAGCGCTCGCCGCGTCAGCGTCGCTCGAGGATGCGCGGAGTGGATCATTGCTGGAAAGATTCCGACTAGTCAAAAGGGACGAAGGACACCCCAAGGGACTCCGCGTTGGTGCGCTAGATGACTAACGTGTATTCGGCGTCCGAGGTACGTCGGGCGACACATTGCGTAGAAAGTGACATGACATGGCCGTTCGTCTTGAGTCCGACACGATGGGTGAGATCGAGGTGCCCGCGGAGCACTATTGGGGAGCTCAGACTGAACGCAGTCTGCACCATTTCGCTATCAGCAACGAAACCATGCCGGTGGCGCTCATCAAGGCCTTCGGTATTTTGAAGTTGGCGTCGGCGCTGGTGAACCACGAGCTCGGCAAACTTGACGTCGAGAAGGCGGGGCTCATCGAGCGAGCTGCGCTCGAGGTCATTGACGGTACGCTCGCCGCCGAGTTTCCGCTACGCATCTGGCAGACCGGTTCGGGCACGCAGTCCAATATGAACGTGAACGAGGTCATCTCGAATCGTGCGATCGAGATGGCGGGAGGCGTGATGGGCTCTAAGACCCCCGTGCACCCCAACGACGATGTCAATATGTCGCAGTCTTCCAATGACACTTTCCCCACCGCCATGCACATCGCCGCGGTGATGCAGATCACCGACCGCCTGATACCCGCGGTGACGCGTTTGCGTGACGCCCTGCACGAGAAGGCTCTGGCCTACGCCACTATCGTCAAGATCGGCCGCACCCACCTGATGGATGCGGTACCGCTCACGCTGGGCCAAGAATTCTCAGGGTACGTCGCTCAACTCGACGCCGACCTCGATCGCCTGCGTCTGGTCCTGCCGGGTCTGTGCGAACTCGCGGCGGGTGGCTCCGCGGTGGGCACGGGGTTGAACACCCACCCCGAGTACGCCGAGCGCGTGGCGGAGAAGATCGCTGGACTGACCGGTGAACCCTTTGTGACCGCGCCCAATAAGTTCGCCGCTTTGGCCGCTCACGACGCGTTGGTCTTCGCTCACGGAGCGATCAAGACTCTGGCGACCAGCTTGGTGAAGATTGCCGATGACTTGCGCTGGTTGGGTTCGGGACCGCGTTCGGGGCTCGGTGAGTTGCAACTGCCCGAAAACGAACCCGGAAGTTCGATCATGCCCGGCAAGGTGAACCCCACGCAGTCCGAGGCGATGATCATGGTCAGCATCCAAGTCTTTGGAAATGACACCGCAGTGGCGATGGCGGGTTCGCGGGGCAATTTGGAACTCAACGTCTGTAAGCCGGTGATTATCCATAACTTCTGTAATTCGATTGATTTACTCACCGATGCCTGTGACCGTTTCCGCGAGTTCTGCGTCGAGGGTCTCGAGCCTGACTACGAACAGATCAATCACCACCTGACGAATTCGCTCATGCTGGTGACGGCGCTGAATCCATTGATCGGCTACGACAAGGCGGCCAAAGTCGCGAAGAAGGCCCACAAGGAGCGACTCACACTACGTGAATCGGTTCTGGCGCTGGAGTATTTGACAGCGCAGGAGTTTGATGCGGCCATCGTGCCCGAGGACATGACGCACCCCTAGAGGAAACTACACCAGCTGAGGCGCGTCCAGCTGGTGGGTCCTCTCAAGATGCCCCGCGACCTCGATGAGTCGCGCGTGCATGGCGCGTCCAGCGGCTTCGAGGCTGTAGCCCACTTTGATGTCGGCTGACGCCTTGGCCCCAATACGCGCGCGCTCCGCGGGATTCTCAAAGAGCCAGCGCATGAGGTGGGCCGCCTGGTGCACGTCGGGGTCCACCCAGAGGTTCCCGGGCTGGTAAAGGAGCATTGCATTGGGGTTGTCGCTGAGTTCGTTGTGGTGTACGACCATTGACTGATACCCCACGAGGCAGGAGTTGGTGGCACTCATGAAGTCCATGTTGCCCGAGTTGCCCGTCGCGATGACGGGGCGACCGAAGTACATCGCTTCGGCCAGGCCGAGACCGAAGCCCTCGGAACGGTGCATCGAGACGTAGACGTCGCAGTGCTTGATCAGGGCTGCGATCTCGCCGGTAGCCATGTTGGTCTCGATCAGAATGCCCCCGAGCCGCGCCATGTGCTGACGCAAGTCGCGCTGCACGACCGGGTAGCTCGAAAGGTTGACCACCTTCACCACCAACACGACGTCGGTTCGTCCGACGCCGAAGGCCTCTTCGAAGGCCCTGATGGCCCCGTAGGGGTTCTTTCGCGCAATGGTGGAATTCGCGTCGAAGGTCACCAGGAAGATAACGGCGTCCTCGGGCAGGCCCAGGTCCGAGCGCGAGAGTGACGCGTCGGCCTCGGGCTCGACGACGCAGGGCATCACAATGATGGGCTTGGCGGTGTAGCGCAAGAAGACGTCGCGCACGAACTCACTGGCCACCCAGATCTCATCAACTCGGTCGATCTCCTTGACCATGTCCTCGGGTAGGGCGGGTAGTTCCCAGTACCACATTGCGATGAGATAGGGCGTCCCGTGACCGCGTAACTGCCAACCTTCGACAACGTGGAATTCATTGATGTTGAGGAAGGAGAGACCAATGGGATAGGGGTGGCCGTGGGGGAGCGAGGCGATCTGGTCGGGCACGCGACTCTGGTCGACCTTGGCCCACAGGTTGACGTCCTCGATGGCCATCGCCACACCCTCATTCAGCAGGGCCACGGCGGCACGCCGGCCCGCTTCGGCCAGACCGGTGGCCCCGGCCCACGAGGCGATGGCGTTGATGCCCAGGGGCGCGGAGTGCGAGCCGTGTGCCGTGTTGTCCTTCGAGGCGCGTGCTGCGTCGATTGCTTGACGCAAGTGGTCGAGGTAGGTGGTGGCGACGTGTTCGATGCGACAGTTCTTGCTCACGTAGGTGAGGGCCCGTTGTCCCGCCGCGCGCGCGGCCCCGACATCGGCGCCCACCGCCAGCATCGCGGTCACCAGTTCGTCGTGTTCGCGCTCGGGGTCGGTGCTCACCTTGGCGCAGAAGTCGTCGGCGAACTGGCTCATCTGGGGAACGTTGGAGACGATGGCCGACTTGGCGAGGGCGAAACACTCTAGGAGCGACGCACTGGTCTCGCCCGCCGTGGGCCAGCGCAGGCCGACGATCACGTCGCAACTCTCCTGTAACAAACGAAAGTCCGCCTGGTCGACGTCGATGGCGAGGGTCACGTCTCCACCGAAGCGAGAGTGTTCGATGAGGTCTTGGATCTGCGCCTCGGCGCCCACGCTGTCGCGGCGTCCGGCGACGACGAGGTCGGCGTCGAGGCCCTGGCGCCGAGCCTCGAGGTACGCCTCGACCACCTCGGGCACGCGCTTGTGAAAACTGATGTTGCCGAACACCCCGAAGGTGAGGCGCCGTGTGCTCCTTGAGTGCAGGCGGGTGGGATCGATCGTGACGGCGAAGGGCACTTCGACGATGTTGGTCGCGGCGAAACGCTCGCGCAAGTAGGTGGCTGCCCAGGTGCTGTGCACGAGGGTGATGATGCTCGACTCCACGACGCGACGTGACATCAGGATCTCGGTGCGGTCCCAGAAGCCGATATTCCCGGCGACGCTCTCGTCGAACTCCGAGACTCCCAGGTTGTAGGCGGCCTCGAGTTCGAAGATCCGCCGCCAGCGCCCGCCCAGCAATACCTCCACGAAATCAGCGATCGCCGGGTCGTGCAGCACGACCACTCCGGGACGGTGCAGGAGGGGCTGGAACATGTAGCTATGAAAGGTGGGGTTGTTGCCCAGGTGGTACAGGTCGATGTCGAAGTCGTCGGCGCGATAGTCGCTGAGCGCACGCAGCGCCACTCCCCGGGGCGCACGCGCGGTGGCGGCGACTTCGTCGCGGACGATCGCGGTGAGCGTGACGCCGGGACTGCGCGCCATGAGGGTGAGGAGTTGCGCGTTGTAGTCCGCGATGCCGGAAGGTTCGGGAGGTAGTGGCGTCCAGACGGCGACGCGCATCGTCAGACCGCTCGTCGCGCGACCACGGCGTAGTCTTCGGCACCCAGGAACACGTTCGCCACGTGTTGGGCGACGCGCGACACGTCGTTAGCCCAGACTCCCTCGGTCGGCATGACGTTGGTGAAGAGGTTGGGTGCACGCTTGAGTGGCACGACGTGCGCGTCGGTGAAGCCCCGGATCGACACCAGGAATTCGAGCAGAGCGCTAGGGATGGGGTGGTCGTGGGTGGGGTCGATATAGAAGCTGTCGGCCCCCACCATGACATTGCCCGGATTGGGTGTCTCGAAGATGATCATCCCGCCGGGCTTGAGCGCCTGTAGGGCGAGGTCGATCATCTCGATGAGCGTGTCCATGCCCAAGTGTTCGACGACGTGGATCGCCGTGACCGCGCCGAGCGAGGCCTTAGGCACGGCGGCCAGGTGGTGCAGGGCGTCGTCGACGCGCGCATCGAGTCCGGCGGCCACGCACTCATCGACGGCCGAGCCGAGGATCTCGATGCCGTAGGCGTCGAGATCGTTCTCCTTGAGCACGGTCAACAGTTCGCCGCCGCCGCATCCGACGTCGAGCACCGGACCCAGGGCGGCGATGGACTTGAGTTCGGGTAGGTAGATGCTCACGCGCTCCTTGACCTCGTCGAAGGAGCCGCGAAAGCGCAACGCGTGCGCGCGCGACACCGCGTCGAACCCTGTGGAGAGTTTGACGAGCTGTTCGG
This sequence comes from Acidimicrobiaceae bacterium, assembly GCA_013044265.1. GTDB lineage: Bacteria > Actinomycetota > Acidimicrobiia > Acidimicrobiales > RAAP-2 > RAAP-2. The sequence continues at coordinate 7,006 of JABEUQ010000033.1, read as the reverse complement.
GTTTGGCCAGTTCTGGGTACGATCGCTTGACCTCGGTCAAGAAGTGGTCGACCTCAGCCATACGCGCCAACGCACCGGCGATCTGGCGACGCTCGACGTCCAACTCGACGTGGGTGCGCGCTTCGTATTCCCCCACGAGGGTCGCCAAGTCCGCGAACTGGCTCACGATGTCGGTGACGTCGCGTTGCAGGGCGCCGAATCCGTCGTAGAAACGTGCCAACAGTTGGCGGTGGCTGAGGTCGATCTGATTCTCGAGTTGCTGGGTGCGCGTGGTGAGGTGGGTCTGGACGTCGGCGAGGTGGCTCTCTCGCTGCATCACGACCGAGGTGTATTGGCCCTCAAGAATGTGGAGGGCGTTTTCCACGTTGTGCAGTCCGTCTTCGATGAATTCCAGTTGGCTGCCCAAGTGTCCCAGTGTGACGGTGGTCTGGCCAGTGGGGGAGAGTTGGTGCTCGACCACGGCGCTCAGCACCGCCTGGCGGGCCTGGAGTTCGCGGATCTCAGCGACGAGTACGTGGTTGAGGTCGACCTGGTGGCGAAGGAATGGCCAGATGAACTTGGCGGTGATGCGCTTGATGAGCGAGGAGGGACCGTGGCCCGTAATAGGTAATCCGAAGGAAGAATTGACTCCCGAGATTGACTCGTCTACGGACATGAGGCGCCTCCATTGTGGTTCCCACCAGTTGATTGCTGTGCTGGCAGGGTGCTGCTGGTAATCACCGCGGCCGCGGCGGCGCGGTTGGTTGTTCGGCGTCGCGGAGAACCATAGGGACGTTGTCCGATGCGTTTTTGCGTGCCGCACTATCAACTGCGCATTCTCAGGTTACACGGTGGATTTTCAATCCTCGGTCCTTTCGGTCACCCAAGTGGACCAAGGATTGTCGATGCGCGAGTGAATCGATTCCCGCGGTCTCGGCCGTTGCTACAGTTGCCCGGGGTCAGCGCGTGGTCCGAGACCCCGAGTACGCGGATGGCCACGGGGGCTGTAGTTAATGATTGAGCAGGCGGACGATCGAATTCACCAGCGTGCCAGCGCGCCAGCGCGAATGCGCGTTCGCGAACTGATTGCCAAAATTGAAGCGATGCCCCTCACGCGTTCTGCGTGGTTCGCCCTGGGTGTGTTCGCACTCATTTCACTGAGCATCTATTGGCCCCAAGTACCCGGTGCGACCCACTCGGTAGTGGGATGTCCCTGCGGTGACGTCATGCAAGAAGTGTGGTTTCTCAAGTGGACCCCGTGGGCTATCGTGAACGGCCACAATCCGATGTTCACCAATTGGCTGGCTTATCCCACGGGCGTGGACCTGGCGTCGAACACTTTTATGCCGGGTCTCGCGATACTGGTCGCTCCCTGGACTTGGTTACTGGGGCCCGTCTCGAGTTACAACCTCTTGATGTGGCTGTCATTTCCGATCTCGGCCTTGGCCTGCTTCTACGTGGTTCGTCGTCTGAGTGGTTCGAACATAGGCGCCTTCTGGGGTGGTGCGATCTACGGATTCTCTCCCTACATGATCGGTCAGGGGTACAGTCACCTGTTCTTACTGTTCGTGCCACTGCCACCTCTCATCTTTTACGCGCTATTTCGAATCTGTGTGACACAGGGTGCCAGTGCGCGCAAATGGGGGCTGATCTTGGCAGCCCTGGTGATCATGCAATTCCTCGTGTCGCAAGAACTGGCCGCCGACGTGTTGATCATAGGGTTCATTGGCCTGGTGATTCTTGGCGTGTCCCAACGCCATTATCTCGACGCAAAGAGAATACGTTACGTCGGTCGCGCCGCACGCTACGCGGCGGGCGTCTCGATGCTGGTACTCGCGTATCCCGTGTACTTCGAGGTCTTTGGACCCCAGGCGGTCTACACGGCCACGCACGGCACATCGCAGAGCCCATTCAAACTCGACGTTCTAGGAACGCTCGTTCCCACGCGACTCCAACTCCTGGCTCCATCGTTCTTGACGCACGTGGGTAATCAGTTCGTGGGTGGCTTCTACGCCGAGAATGGTGGCTATCTTGGGGTGCCGCTCGTGGCGGCCCTGGCATTAATCGTTTGGAAGTTGCGACGCCAACGTTGGGTGCTCTACGTTGCCCTGTTGCTCGTGGTCAGCGAAGTACTCTCATTGGGTCGATGGTTGACGGTAGCCAATCACACCATCAACCTGCCAATGCCCTGGGCGGTGCTGGCGCAACTTCCTCTGCTGAAGTCCGACCTGCCGAATCGGTTGGCGTTGTTCGCGTCCTTCTGGGTGGCGGTGCTCGTGGCCCTAGGCGTGGCGCGATGGATCGCCTGGGCCGCGTCACAACCACGAGCGCCCGGTCGCGACGTCCGGCGCGTAGTCAATGTTGCGCTGAGTATGCTCGCCGTGCTTTCGGTGGCGCTGTACGTCCCGCGACTTCGCATCCCCACCTCACCCCTACCGAAGGTGCCCGCATTCTTCACCTCCAGTGACGTGCGTCAGATACCCGGGGGCAGCGTCGTACTCGCTTTCCCCCTGAGCTCTTCACCTTCAAATACCTCGATGTACTGGCAGATCCTCAGCGGCCTACGTTGGAAGATGATTGGCGGTGATGCCATAATCCCCGGGCAGCACGGTATCGTCAATGGCCCGCCGGCCGACTTGCGCCCGGTGGCGGTCAAGCAATTTCTTTGGCACTACGCCGGTGCTAGAACGCGACTTCCCGACTTCAATCAAGTTCTCGTAGTACGAATGCGTGAGTTCCTCTACATCAACAATGTGAGTACGGTCGTTCTGGACCCGAACGCGGCGAACGCGGACAAGGTGCGGCCCCTCTTCGTCGCCGCAATGGGGCCGGCACGCAATGAAGGGGGGGTGAACGTATGGTTCCACGCGCAATCCTTGGCGCACTCGGTGGCCTCTGCTCAGGGCTGAATTAGGAGACCGGCAAGTTCCACAGAGCCATCCAACGCGACAGATCTTGTTCCATCACTAGATCGGTTCCTAAGAATGACTTCACGCGCAGTTCGAGTTCGTTGTCACGCTGATTAGCTCCGGTGGGAGCGAAGGGATAGAAGGTACCTTGTTTGAGTAGGTAGACCAGTCGCACGGCACCCTCGCCGGGAAGGGTCTGGGGCACGAAACCGAACACTGCGCACAGGAGTCGCGGTCCGAGTTCATGTTCGACCATCGAGGTGTTGGCCGCGTGGATCTTGGTGACCAGACCGTCGACGGTGGGGTCGTTGATCACCAGCCACTTGAAACCCAAATCGTCAGTACTGAGAGACACTGAGTTCTTCTCGGATTCAAAGTTGAGCAACTCCATGATGTCAGCATCGGTCAACAACGACGATTCACCACTGCCGGCCTTGAAGCAGAGCCCCGCTTGTCCTGAGCTGACGAGGTCGAGCTCGCTTTGCAGGGTCAACGCTGCGGTCGGCAAAGCGAAGATGTTATCGAGTTGCGGAGCTACTTGCTTGGTTCGCCCGAAGAGCGCGTCGCGTAGACCCACTAGCCGTTGAGTTCCTTCTCAAGCTTGTTCAACGCCGCCAGGCGCGTCTCGAGCGAGGGGTGAGTGGAGAACAACGAGGCTGCAGTGCCACCGGCGAGTGCGGGAACGAAGAAGAAGGCATTCATTGTCTCGGCCTTACGCAGGTCGGTTCGCGGGATGCGTCCCATGTCGCCAGTGATGTGCACCAGGGCGCTCGCGAGCACGCTGGGTTTGCCGATGAGGATCGCTCCAGAACGGTCGGCCGAAAGTTCGCGGTAGCGAGAAAGAGCCATCGTCAACATGTAGGCCACGACATAGATCACGATCGACACCAACCAGGTCACCATCTCCACCAGTGCGGCGTTGTCGTTGTTGTTGCCGCCACGCCCGCCTCCGCCGCCGCCCAACATCGCTCCCCACATCGCCATGCGAGAGACGAGTCCGGCCAGCATCCCTACGCCCGAAGCAATCGTCATTATTGCCACATCGCGGTGTGCCACGTGACTGAGTTCGTGTGCGAGCACTGCTTCGAGCTCTTCGTCGCTCAGTCGGTTCATGATGCCGCGCGTAGCGCAGATCACCGCGTGACTCGGGCTGCGACCAGTGGCGAAAGCATTTGGGATGTCCATATCCGCGACACCGACTCGCGGCTTGGGCATATTGGCGAGCAGGCAGAGACGGTCCACGATCTCGTGCAGCTTCGGTTCCTGCGCCGGTGTCACCTCGTGCGCGTGCATCGAGAACATCGCTATCTTGTCGGAGAAGTAGTACTGCGAGAAGATCAAACCCGCCACGATGACGATCACGAAGCCGTAGCCCAGGCCAATGTAGATCAACAGGGTAGTGATGATGAGATAGAGGACTACCAGCGCCAATCCGGTGATGAACATGCGAACGTTGAGACCATGGTCGGTCTCAATCTTGGATTTGGCCATTTCAGGCCTCCTCACCAGTACTGGTCGGCAGACTCGCCTGGGCGTCACTCGCTGACAGTTGGGCCTTCAGAGCGGCGAGTTGGACGTCGACACTCGAGCCCCCGCCCGCTTTGTCGAGTTGCGCTTGGATGTCATCGCCGGGACTTGCCGTGAGGTCGGTCAGGGCCCCCGACGCCAGCAGCTCGTCGAGTGCCCCACTGCGGGCCTGCATTTGAGCGACTTTGTCCTGTGCGCGCTGCATTGCGGCACCCGCATCGTTCATGGACGTTGAGATACCACTGACGGCTTCTGAGACGTGAGCCGATGCCTCAGCTGCGGTGTAGGTCGCCTTGATGGTCTCCTTCTTGGTGCGAAAGGCCTCGACCTCGGTTTGGAGCTTCTGGGCAGTGGCGGTGAGCTTGTCTTCCTGCTCGACAATGGTGGCGTGCTGGGTGTCGAGATCCTTTAACTGCGTGGCGATGGCTTCACGACGTGTCAGGGCCTCGCGCGCCAAGGGTTCGTTGTTCTGAGCGAGCGCCTGCTTGGCCTGGTCGGCCAATTTGTCACCCTGGCTCTTGAGCTGCTCGGCCTGAATCTCAACGCGCTTGCGCGCGGTGGCGACGTCGGCCACGGCCCGCTTGACCTTGGTGAGGTTCTCGAGCTGCTGCTCATAGGAAAGGTCCAAAGTCTGGCGCGGGTCTTCGATCTTGTCGAGAGCGGCGTTGGACTTGGCCTGGAAGATGGAAGAAATACGCTTGGCAATACCCACGAGGGCCTCCTTGGTGTTCTCTCAGACTATTGGCATTCACAGGTGGCTTGCACTCTCGAAGGTTCGCCGGTTTATAAGAAAGCGCACTATTTCTTGGAGAGAGACCGGTCCTGCTCGGCGGCATCGCGGGCAATTTCCTCGCGATAGGCCACGAGTCGTTCACTAATCCGGGTATCGGCGACCCCCAAGATGCGTGCGGCGAGCAGACCGGCATTGGTCGCGCCGTTGATGGCCACCGTCGCCACCGGTACGCCGCGAGGCATCTGGACAATGGAGAGGAGGGAATCAAGTCCGTCCAGGCGGGCGAGTGCTACCGGTACACCAATGACTGGCAGGGTGGTGACTGCGGCCAGCATCCCAGGTAGGTGCGCAGCCCCGCCCGCGCCGGCGATGATGACCCGCAGGCCGCGCCCCTGGGCTTGGGTCCCGTAGGCAATCATGGCTTCGGGAGTACGGTGCGCGGAGACGACGTGTACCTCGTGAGGAATATCGAAGCGTTCCAGGATGGCGCGGGCGCCCTCCATGACTTCGAGGTCGCTGGCACTGCCCATCACGATGCCCACTACTGGATCCATCATGCCTCCTGTGTATTCGTCCCGTAGGCACGGGCACTTTGCCATGCTGTCACGTGAAGCTCATCGACATGATCGCCGAACGCAGTCACGTGACCAAGTTTTCGACCGGGACGCCAAGCCTTCCCGTAGTCGTGCACACGCACCCCGGGAACTCGCCGCGCCGCGTCGAGGGAGCCGGGGGATTGTGCTCCGACCACGTTCACCATAACTGCAGCTGGGTAGAGAGGGGTGCATGCACCGAGATCTTGACCCGTCACGGCGCGCAGATGATTGGCGAATTGACTCGTGGCACAACCCTCAATCGTCCAGTGTCCTGAATTGTGTGGGCGCAGGGCTAGTTCATTGATCAAAAGACCCCCTGTGGTTACGAAATATTCAACGGCCATTACGCCGACGAGACCGATGGCTTCGGCAATGTCACGGCTGAGTTCATCGGCGAAGGCGTGCAGGCTAGGGGGTAGCTCGCAGGGGAAGCGTACTTCGGCGCACATACCGTCAGATTGGACCGTCGTCACCAGAGGATATAACTCCATTTCGCCTCGCACCGAGCGCACCACCAGTTGGGACACTTCGCTCTGCAGCAGCATTCGCTCCTCTACCACGACTGTGCCGGAGGCGAGCAGTTCGCGTGCCAGGTTTCTCGCCTCGTCATCATCCTTTGGAAAGAGCACTCCGCGTCCGTCGTAACCACCGCGTGCGGCTTTGAGGACTGGTCCCGACCCGAAGCGGCTAGTCCAGCCCTCGAGAACCGCAAGATCATTCGCGTCACGAAGCACCGCGAAGCCAGGGAGGGGGAATCCCGCCGCAGCAAAGCGCTCGCGCTGGTAGGACTTGTCAACGGAGTACCGCAAGGAGGAGGAACTCGGCCTCAGGGTCACGCCCTGCGTCTCGAGGCGTGCGAGCACGTCGAGGTCAACGAGCTCGTGGTCGAAGGTGAGCACATCAGTTTCTTGGCTCAATGCCCACAGAGCGCTCTCATCGTTCGCAGCGCCGAGCATGACGTGATCCGCTACTGAAATCGCGCAGTCCTCATTGGACGTCGCAAGCACCACCAATTCGATATTGAGGTGGTGAGATTCCTCGCCCATCATGCGCGCTAGTTGCCCACCCCCTACGACGCCCACGCGAGAAACGGGTGATGTGGTTCCCGGCACGTAGCCAGGCTACCAATGAAAACTTTTCTCATATCTCACGACGTCGTCGCGAGTGTGGCGACCTCCAGTACAGTTGTCGGGTCAACAAGGAGTAGCCATGAGAGCAGTTGCCAGCATTCTTTCCATCATCATGTTCCTGGCGTTCGCCAC
>JABEUQ010000224.1 GCA_013044265.1 Acidimicrobiaceae bacterium | reverse complement strand
ATCATGGTGACGCTCGGACCGATCACACACGTTCTTCCGCACGAGCGAGTCCTGGTCTCGAATGCCTGAATCGACCCACATCTATGCCGGGAGGCCCCTTATTTTGCTATGAGCAAAGTAGCAGATTCCCTGTCGAGAAGCATGATAGTTAGGGGCAAAAGTACTCGGCAGTTGCTAGAGGAATAGGTCTTCCACGCTGCTTCGATCCTCGGACGCCCGTCATTCGAGAAATCGAGGGTGCGCTCGATGGTGCTCACTCGCTGACAGATTCCAGAGTGGTTCGTGCTGGAGTCGGATATCCATCACGAAGAGTTCCCAACCTTGCGCAGGGATCGTCAAACTTTCGTGGCATTCTCAGAGTGTTTACGACTACCCATGCCTCGAGGACTTGGTTCGCAGGAAATAAGACGATACGACGACCCACACGAGAATCAACGCGAGCCACAAGACCAAGTCCGACCCATCGCTGAGGCGGGCGCGACCGTAAGAACTGGTTAGTGGGGCGTAACCCCGACCCAGCCAGTACGAACGGGGAAGCCTGGCGCGGACATCCAGGCACCGAGCGCGTACAGCGCCACGCCCAATTCTATGACTACGCCGATTCGGCGTTCGGCGTTTGGTGGACCTTGGAGTTGTTTTGAGCGAGATAGTGCTCGTTGGGGAGTATTTACTCCTGACCTGGGGACTGAATCGATGGGCTGTTTTCGGGAGATTTGGGCCATCCACATGGATTGCGGATTATTGCCTCGTCCCGGTGACGTCTTGGAGCAGCCTCTCGAGGTGAGAAACATCCCAGAGTGGGGCTTCACCATTTGTCTCATCGCAACACGGTGGTTTCATTCTCCCTGAGAGAGTTGCGGGTGTCTCACCGATGACGGAGTAGAGCACATCGTAGATATTGCGCTGCGGCTCGTTGCTGACGTGCGGCCCAATGAGCAACACCCACACTGTTGCCTCGTCAACGAAGGCCACCACCACTCGGTCGGTACCGTACAGATGCCGTACGCAGATGCGTTCGATGACGTCGGAACCAGAGAGTCGGTAGCGCAGGGCGGCGCAGCCGCCTTGTCACAGTTCGTCAAGAGTATCCTCGTACGCCAGCTTTCGTTTACCTCGCAACATCTTGGCTTGTGCTGTCGCGAGTGGCGACTCGTAGATGTCGTAGGACAATCAGACTGACCTTGAACGAACTTTGCGACCCTCACCGCGGCGTAGCCGTGCGAGGCTTTCAGCGAAATCGGGACTCTCTACCAGCGAGTGATCAACCGTGCGAAAGTACACCGCATCGAGAAGGTCACGGGCAACACCGGCGCTACGCAGCTCTTGCACAATACGGCGAACCACCAAGACCCGGCTCGGCTCGAGCACGAGGCGGGGAGAGTTCGCACGCGCCACCAACACACCAGCCTTCACCCACTCTCGAACCGACCTCTCACTGATCCCGAGCAGCTGGGCCGCAATGACGGCACGGAGCGCCGGCATCTCCTCAATCTCTGCACGCACGACTTCGTCAAGCGTGGCCCGGCGGGGATCCCCTTGGCCCAAACTCGCCGCAACCTCCTCCAGCTTCTCAATGCGCGTCACCTGGCTAGTCACTCGCTCACGCTCTGCAACAACTGCCATTGTGGCCTCCACTGGTACTTCCGATTATAGTCCATTTATTCGGAAGTAACGCAACATATTGGCTGCCTCGACTCTGAACTTGTCCGATGGTCTCCGCGGCGCACTCGCCGGCACTGGCGGTTGAGGTTGGCCACCAGGTGTGGCCCAAGGTGCTTTGTAGCCACCACGACCACGCGTTGACGATAAAACCCGGCGCGTGGAGCGATCAGAGCGGGACACCCCGATTCCTCGTGACTTCTAGACCACACTTCGCTCGACGTGGCGCGAGAGATTGGCCCCTCGGGCCAGGAGTAAATGCACCCCAACGAGCATTATCTCGCTCAAATCAACTCAAAGGTCCAACAAACGCCGAACAGTGACGATTCTTTGAGAACGATTGAGCCAAGGACGTTGCGCCAATCAATGTCCACACATACTCGCGGTTCCGGGTTCGGATTATGTTGTACGAACGAAGTCAGAATGTCAACTCATTCTGGGCGCCCATCCAATGGCCCGTGTGATTGTGGTGCTCCCGGCACACCTCTTTCCCGGACCGCGGTTATTTGAGGGAAGTCCGCAAGGATGACTACCGGACAAGTACGAGCCAAGGAGCAGTAGCCGAGTGGACATAGTGTTCGAGAACAGAGTTCGCGACGGATACGTTCTTTCCGCGGACGTATCGCGAATTTCAATCGAGACCATCCACCGATGGCTCTCGACCGAAGCCTATTGGGCGCGGGGTCGCAGCCGAGAAGAGGTTGAACGGTCGATTGAGAATTCGTACCTCTACGCCGTGCTGACCGCGGACGGAGAAACGGTGGCGTGCGCGCGAATGATCACCGATCACGTGACTTTCGGATGGGTCAGCGACGTGTTCGTCGACACGGCGCATCGCGGACGTGGACTGGGTACGTGGATGGTGGCTGAGATTGTCGACCATTGGACGGGTACGGGTGTACGCCGCGTACTACTCGCCACGCGTGACGCCCACGGTGTGTACGCCGCAGTGGGCTTCACGGCATTAGCGCATCCTGAGCGGATGATGGAGATCGATCGCCGCGGAGCTTTTTGAACACTCGGCGCAGGAAGTCTGTGCGCCGAGATGGGGGCGGCGTGTCGAACGCCACCCCTCAGTCGCTCTGCGCGCAGCGTCCTCTCGATGCGCCAGAAAACCGCACAGTTCTGCGATGAGCGTGCCGTAACGCCGAGTAAGTGGCTTCGAAATTCCCACCACCAGGGGCGTCGTCCAACAGTGATCTCTGGCGTGATTTAGGCGACGAAGTACTTGGCCATTGGATGATGGCAGATAATGGCGTCAGTGGTCTGCTCGGGGTGCAACTGGAATCCCTCTGATACCTCCACGCCAATGCGACTCGCCTCGAGGAGTTCCGCTACCTTGGCGTTGTCGGTGAGGTCCGGGCACGCCGGATATCCCCACGAATATCGCCCGCCACGGTACTGCTGGCGGAACAGGCCGAAGAGCGAGGGGCCATCTTCTTGCTCGTAGCCCAGTTCCTCGCGGATGCGAAGGTGCCACATCTCGGCGAGTGCTTCGGCCATCTCAACGCCGAGTCCATGCAACATCAGGTAGTCGGTGTAGCGGTTCTCGGCGAAGAGTTCGCCACAGCGTTGCGAGACTCGAGCACCCATGGTCACCAGCATGAAACTGGCGTAGTCCTGATCCGGGCTGGTGACTGGCCGAAAGAAGTCCGCGATGCACAAATACGGCTCGACGTGCTGACGCGGGAAGTGGAATCGCGTGCGTTCCACGCTGCGGGTGTCGTCGTTGAAGACAATGAGGTCGTTGCCGTCGGAGGCGACCGGGAAATGCCCCCATACGACTTGGGGGGTCAGGAGGCTTTCCGCCTTGGCGATGGCCAGCTGTTCGCGCAATGTCGCGCTCACGCGTTCCTTGAAGGCCGGGTCGTCCTCACCATCCTCGGGGCGAAAGCCCCATTGGTTGCGAAACAGCGCCGTCAGGTTTAAGAACTCGCTGATCTCGTCGACCGACATACCCTTGGCCACGCGGCTGCCGAGAAAGGGGGGCGCGAAGAGGGGATTGTCCATCTCCACGTTGGGACTGCGCGCGGGCAGACCCTCGGGTGCTTCGCCCTGCTCACCGCGAATCTTACGGTGCACATTCTTCTCAGAAATCTCGCGTCCGAAGAGGGGGTCGTCTTCACCAGTCTTGCGAAGTTCGCCCAATCGGTCGAGTACTCGTAACCCCTCGAAGGCATCCTTGCCGTAGAAGACGCGACCGTCGTAGGTCTCGCGTAGGTCGCGTTCGACGTAGGTGCGCGTCAATGCGGCGCCGCCCAGCAGCACCGGCACATTGGCCATGCCGCGCTCGTTCATCAGTTCCAAGTTCTCGCGCATGATGAGGGTGGACTTGACCAGGAGGCCACTCATGCCCAGAGCGTCGGCGTGGTGCTCTTGGACCGCGTTCAGCATCTCGTTGATGCCCACCTTTATCCCTAAATTGACAACCTCGTAGCCGTTGTTGGTCAAGATGATGTCGACCAGGTTCTTGCCGATGTCGTGCACGTCACCCTTAACGGTGGCGAGCACGACCTTGCCACGCCCGCCTTGGTCGATCTTCTCCATGAAGGGCTCTAAGTGCGCCACGGCGCTCTTCATTGTCTCGGCGGATTGCAGTACGAAGGGCAATTGCATCTCACCGCTGGCGAAGAGGGCACCCACTGTTCTCATGCCTTCTAGGAGGTGGTCGTTCACGATCTCCAGGGGCGTGAGACCTTGAGCCATCGCCAGGTCGAGGTCAGCTTCTAGGCCGACGCGCACGCCGTCGATGATTCGCTGACGTAGGCGTTCCTCGAGCGCGAGATCATCAATGGACGTGGCGTTGTTCGAAGCGAGCGTCGCTCCCTCGAAGAGGCCCAGCAGTACGCTCAGCGGGTCGTAGTCGTCGCTGCGCCGGTCGTAAATGAGGTCGAGACAGACGCGTCGAGCTTCCTCGTCGACGCGGGCCAGTGGCAGGATCTTTGACGCGTGCACGATGGCGGCGTCGAGACCCGCCTCAGCGCACTCGTGCAGGAACACACTGTTGAGGACTTGGCGCGCAGCGGGATTGAGGCCAAAGGAGACGTTCGAGAGGCCCAGGATCGTTCGCACGCCCGGGAGTTCAGCCTTGATGCGACGAATGGCCTCGATCGTTTCGATGCCGTCACGACGCGACTCGATCATGCCTGTCGAGAGCGGAAGGGCCAGGGGGTCGATAAAGATGTCGGTGGCTGAGAGTCCGTAACGCGTGACGGCGAGTTCGGTGATGTTGCGCGCGGCACGAACCTTCCACTCCGCGGTGCGAGCCTGACCTTCCTCATCGATGCACGTCGCCACTACTGCGGCACCGAATTCGGCGGCGAGTGAGAGAAATCCATCGAGACGAGTGCCGGGCCCATCGCCCTCTTCGAGGTTGACCGAGTTGAGGATGGCCTTGCCACCCAGCCACGTCAGCGCCTGGCGGGCTACCTTGGTCTCCGTGGTGTCGACCATGATGGGCACTGAGGACTGCGTGGCCAAGCGACTGATGACTTCGTTCATGTCACTCGCGCCGTCGGCACCGGTGTAGTCCACGCAGACGTCAAGGATGTGAGCACCCTCCTTGATCTGGTCGCGTCCAATGGCGACGCAGGTGTCCCAGTCACCCGCGAGCATCGCATCTCTGAATTTCTTCGAACCATTCGCGTTGGTGCGTTCGCCCACCAATAACACTGAACGGTCCTGGTGGTAGGTGACGGGAGAGTAGATGGACGCGACCGAAGGCTCGAGCACGGGGTGTCGCTCGGCGCGCTGCAGCGGCCGCACGGCCTCGACGACTCGCGCCAGATGCTCGGGCGTCGTGCCGCAGCAGCCGCCGACGGCCGCGACTCCGTATTCGCTGACGAATTTCGAGAGGTGTTCGGCGAGACCTTCGGGGGTGAGGTCGTAGTGCATCTTGCCGTCCAGCACACTGGGCAGGCCGGCATTCGGCAAGCACGACAACGGCATTGGTGCGGTTTCGGAGAGTGTGCGCAGCGGCTCGTACATCTCGACGGGGCCGGTGGCGCAGTTCAAGCCCAGCACGTCGACCCCGAGTGGGCTGAGTGAGGTGATCGCGGCGCCGATCTCGGTACCGGGCAGCATGCGGCCGGTCAGTTCGATAGTGACTTGGGCCTGAATGGGCACGATGCGCCCATGGCGCGCCATGGCCCGATGGCACGCGGCGATGGCCGCCTTGCCCGAGAGCAGATCGAACATCGTCTCAACGATGAGCAGATCGACGCCCCCCTCGAGAAGTCCGTACGCCATTTCCTCGTAACTGGCCTCTAAATCGTCGTAGGTGATCTGACCGAGGGTGGGGAACTTGGTGCCCGGACCCATGGAGCCCGCGACGAAACGTGGCTGGGATGAGCTCGAGTACTCATCAGCCACGCGTCGCGCTAGAACTGCCGACGCGTGGCTGAGCTCAAAGGCCTGATCGGCAATACCGTACTCGGCGAGTACGACCGAGAAAGATCCGAAGGAGTCGGTCTCAATGACATCAACGCCCACGTCGAGGAAGGAGCGGTGCAACCGCTCGATCGCGGCGGGTCGTGTGAGAACGAGTAGCTCGTTGCAACCCTCGAATGCGGCGCCGCCGAAGTCCTCAGCACTGAGATCCTGGGTCTGCAGATTCGTGCCGGTAGCGCCGTCGTAGATGAGGACTCGCTCGGCCAATGCGGCGAGATACGGATCGTCGCTCAGGGGATGGGCGAAGGGGGTGCGAAGTGAAGTAGCCATTGAACATTCAGGCTACCGGTGTGATGGTCCGAGTCACTACGCTTGACCCGTGAAGATCTACACGCGCAAGGGCGACGACGGTACGACCGGGCTCCTCTTTGGTGGGCGTACGGACAAGGATTCCGAGGCTATTGAACTCAATGGTGCGGTGGACGAGGCCCAAGCCGCGCTGGGCTGGGCGCGCTCGCTCTGTGCGAGCGAAGACGCGATGAATCTTTTGATCGCGGGGCTGGAACGCGACCTATGGATCTTGATGGCCGAGGTGGCGACCAAGCTTGAGAACCGAGAGAAGCTCGAGATTGGGCGTACTCGGGTATCTCAGGACATGATCGAGAATCTAGAAGTCCAGATCGATGAGGCCACTCGCAGCGTTGAGATGCCGACCGAGTTCGTGGTCCCCGGGGAGAATCAACTCTCCGCCGCTCTGGACGTCGCACGCACTGTCGTGCGCCGTGCGGAGCGCACCGCAGTCACGTGGGACGTCGAAGACTCCCTCGTCGTACCGTATCTCAATCGGCTGAGCGACCTGGTGTGGACGCTCGCGCGCGTGGCCGAAGGGCCCGCGCACCGCACAGCTCGCAGTATTAACAGGGAGGCTCCATGATCAAGCACGCTCGCGTCGTCAGTGTCGACGAACTCGCCAACGCCACCACGGTGGTCGTCCCCGTCATCTTCGACGAGGAGGGAGCCCTGGTCGCGGAGGCGATACCGGGTACGCTCGTCGGGCGTGCAGTGCCGCACAATTTAGAAGTGGGTTGGAGTTCATCGCGCGGGCTCAACGCGACGCCGGGCAGTGCTCTGGCCTGGTCGGATCTGGAGGGGCCGACCCTACTTTTTGTCTCCTTGGGCGCTTCCTACAACCACGCGGAGAACTTTCGCTTGGCTGGCGCCTGCGCCGCGCAACGCGCCGTGGGTGAGCACGTTGTCTTCTTGTTGCCCACCGACGGCATCGAGTTGCCCCAGGACGCCGCACAAGCTCTCGTCGAGGGAGCACTGCTGGCGAGTTACGACTTTAAGAAGCCCGACGAAGACCGTGACTTCAACGTCCTGGCACTGGGGGTCCCTCTACCGAGCGTTGCCGATCACGATGACGTCGTTGAAGGTGTGCGTCGAGGCGTGGTGGTGGCCAACGAGGTGAATTGGGCCAAGCGGCTCATTGATTCACCGCCCAACGAATTGACGCCCAAGGAGCTCGCCAAACGGATCGCTCAGCGTCTGGGCGCAGACAACAGTGTTCAGGTCGAGATTTGGACGGAATCGAAGATCCGCGACGAGCGACTCGGTGGCCTTCTCGGCGTGGGGTCGGGTTCGGCAGAGCCGTCACGTCTCGTTTACGCCATCTATCAGCCGCCCGTGGCGAACGCCCACGTCGCGTTGGTGGGTAAGGGCATCACTTTCGACTCCGGCGGTCTCTCGATTAAGTCCGGCGAGGGCATGATGACGATGAAGACCGACATGTCGGGTGCCGCCGTCGTAATGGCCGCTTTGTCAATTGCTGCGCGCCTGGAGTTACCCGTGCGCGTGACCGCCATTGCACCGATCACTGAGAATCTCTCGGGGGACCGGGCGACGCGACCCGGTGACGTCTTGACCATTCGCAATGGGAAGACCATTGAGGTGCTGAACACCGATGCCGAAGGCCGACTAGTGCTGGCGGACGGATTATCACTCGCCGTTGAGGCCAACCCCGACGCGATCATTGACGTCGCTACGCTCACCGGGGCCCAGGCCGTCGCCCTGGGTGACGAGGTGGGTGGGCTCTTCGCCTCGACCGATGAGCTCGCGGAGCTATTGAGCGACGCGGGAGATCGCAGCGGCGAGATGCTGTGGCGTTTACCCCTGGTCGACAGGTACGAAAAACACATCGAATCCGATATCGCCGACATGAAGAACATTGGCAAACCCGGGCGAGCGGGTGCTATTTCGGCTGCTTTGATTCTGCAAAGGTTCACTGACGGGCGCCCGTGGGCGCACTTAGACATCGCCGGCCCCGGTCGCGCTGACGCCACCCGGGGTTACGTCACCAAGGGGGCTACCGCCTTCGGTACGCGCACGTTGGTGGAGTTTCTCGCTCACGCCGCCTCGAGCGTCGATGAGTTCTCTTCGAATGAAGACGAAACCATTGATGATCTCGAATCGGGTGACGACTGATGCGTGTCGGGATCACTGGCTCCACGGGTTTCATCGGTACGGCTGTGGTCGCGGCCCTGGAGGGTCGCGGTGATGACGTGGTGCGATTCGTGCGTCCCACGACTACCTCCACCAAGGGGCGCATTGTTCGCTGGGACCCCGAGCGTGGTGTGATCGACGACACCGACCTCGCCAAGGTCGGTGGCTTCGACGCGGTAGTGAATCTCGCCGGTACCGGCATTGCCTCGCATCGCTGGAGCACGAGTTACCGCCAGAGCGTGATGACGTCTCGGATCTCGGCGACCACGTTGTTGGTCGAGGCGCTCACCACCATGACGTCGGGCGTCGCGGTTCTGGTGAGCAGTTCAGCCATTGGTTACTACGGTAATCGTGGAGACCAAACACTCGACGAGATATCGAGTGCGGGCGAAGACTACGTGGCTCAAGTCTGTCGTGAGTGGGAGAAGGCGGCGGCGCCCTTCGCGCGCACCGGAGCCAGTCTCGCTCTGGCGCGCACCGGCATAGTGATGGGTCGAGACGGTGGCGTATTGGAACGTTTGGTGCCGCTCTTTCGCGCGGGAATGGGTGGTGTCATTGGATCAGGCCGTCAGTGGATGAGCCCGATATCACTCCACGATCAAGTGGCCGCCATGCTCTGGCTCATCGACCATCAGCTCTCGGGCGCATTCAACCTGAGTGCCCCCGCGCCCTGCACCAATCGTCAGATGACCAAATCACTGGCCCGAGCACTGCATCGTCCCGCCGTGGTGCGAGTGCCCGCCCTGGCACTGAAAGTGGCCCTGGGTGGCGAACTCGCTGACAATACGGTGCTCACGAGCCAGCGCGTCGTTCCTCATGCCCTCGTCGAGAGCGGCTTTCGCTTCACCTCGAACAACATTGACGAGGTTGTCGCTTCAGCTCTGGCCTAAATTGACGCCGACTCGGCGAATCCGCTGCGCGCGTGTCGGCGCGGACTGTTTCAAAGATGCTGAGGGGAAGTCGTTCCCATCAGGCACGCCCACGAGCACCGTGGCGAAGAGTTCCTCATCTTCGATCCGGGCCCAACGAAGTACCTCGAGATCGCGGCGAAAATTACCCCACAGTGTTGCGCCAAGACCACACTCCTCGAGGAGTAACAACAGCGCCATTGTGGCCATGGCCGCGTCGGTGTGCCAATAGGGAACATGCCAGTTCTCGCGCTGGTCGAGACCCGAGGAGGACTTGTCTTCGCGGGCGTAGCGAGCGAAGTAGTCCTGGGGGCGCGAGGTGACGACGACGACCGCGCCCGCGCGCGCGAGCCCTTCGTAACGTCGGCTCGTCGTGCGCCATTCTTGGTCGGTCGCTACCTCGAGATACTCACCAACGTGTTCCTGGGCCACCGTACTCATGCGTACCCCGGCACAATTGCCAGCGGTGGGCGCGCGCAGTGCTTCGGCGCAGAGCCCATCGAGGTGGTCCTGATCGACGGGGTCGCCACGAAACGATCGAGTCATGCGCCGGTGAGAAAGTAATTCGCTCAGGTCCACGGGTGAGGTTTAGCAGAGGTCGGTCGCTAATGTTGACTAATCCAGTAAGATTTCGACGGACTGAAGGAGCGACAGTGTCATCACCCCGAGACTTACTCAACGCCGCCAAGGCCGAGATTCGTGAGATGGACCCTCACGAGGTGGCCTCCCGACTGCACGACTTCATCGTGCTCGACGTGCGCGAGCCTGATGAGTACGAACAGGGCGCCGTGCCCGGCGCCGTGCACATCCCGCGCGGGCAGCTCGAATTCTCCGTCGAAGGTCGCATCGTCGATAAGACCAAGGCCGTGGCCATCTACTGCGCCGGTGGTGTTCGCTCGGCTTTCGCGGCCAAGACTCTCCAAGACCTCGGCTACACCGATGTGGTCTCGGTGATTGGTGGCTTTAACAAGTGGAAGGACGAGGGTCTGCCCTGGAAGACCCCCGCCACTATGACCTCCGAACAGCGCATCCGCTACCACCGCCACCTCCTGTTGCCGGAGGTGGGCGAGATTGGCCAGCTCAAGTTGCTCGAATCTAGGGTGCTCTTGCTCGGCGCCGGTGGACTCGGTTCGCCCGCGGCGCTCTACTTGGCCGCAGCTGGTGTGGGCACGCTCGGGATTATCGACATGGACGTCGTGGATTCTTCGAACTTGCAGCGTCAGATCCTGCATAATTTAGAGCGCGTCGGCATGCGCAAGGTCGATAGCGCGAAGCAGACGCTCACCGCCATGAACCCCGACCTCGAAGTCAAGACGTACGACATGCGCCTGAGCGCCGACAACGTCCTGGACATCATCGACGGCTACGACGTCATCGTGGATGGGACCGACAACTTCCCCACGCGTTACCTGGTGAACGACGCGGCCCTCCTAAAGAAGATTCCCGTGGTGCACGGATCGATCTTCCGCTTCGAGGGACAAGCCACGGTCTTTGCACCCTACGTGGGCCCGTGTTATCGCTGCATGATTCCCGAGCCGCCACCCGCGGAGCTCGCGCCGAGTTGTGCCGAAGCCGGTGTGCTCGGCGTACTGCCGGGCATCGTGGGTTCGATTCAGGCGATCGAGACCATCAAGATCCTGCTGGGTCTCGGCGAGCCGTTGATTGGTCGACTGCTCACCTACGATGCGCTCGACCAGAGTTTTCGCACCTTCAAAGTACGACGTGATCCTGAGTGCCCGGCGTGCGGAGAGCACGCGGGGCCGATTCAGATCGCCGAGTACGACGATCTGTGCATGCCCCACCCGGTGCCCGCGTGATCTTGACGGTCATTTATGCACGATGCCGCGGGAGTTTTCTCTCGCGGCATCGTGATACGTGGGGTGAATTTCAGCTCCGATCTCGCTAGGCGCGCACCACAATGGTGTGTGCGAGACGGTCATGAATTGTCTGCCTACGTGAATTAAAGAGCGGGTAGAGACAGTCCGCGAGCGCGAGGAGACTGACGAACACGGTGAGCGAGTTTGACCCGGCGCTGGACACGATTTCTAGTACGCCGTACACCGCAATGAAGGCCCAACGCAGAGCGGCCTGGCGCACCGAGATGGTGTGACCAGTGAGGGAATCACGTACTCGGGTCTGTAGTGCACGGTTGCCGAGAGTTTGTCCACTGGGCTTGGTCTGGAGACTGATCATGTAGGCGGCTTGGACACCAATGGCGACAATCTGTCCCAAGAGGTTACCGAGGAGCAGATCGAGTAGCAGAGTGGGCACGATCAACACCAGGGAGTCGATCAAGGTGGCACCGACGCGGCTCCACCAACCCGCCAGCACTGTGGACACGGCATCGTGTGACATGGTGCTCTGCACGGGGACGCCACAGACACGACACAGGGCGCCATCGAGTGAAGAACCGCAATTGGCACAGAACATCCCTCTAGTTTGTCCCACCGCGCGCCACGGGTGCGTCACGCCGGGCTGTGGGTCCCTTCTGGGGCCACTTCCGAGCGCCTAGCATGGCCCTCGTGGGACCCAACGAGCGCGCTACCGACTCGGGCATAGAAGTGCAGCCCGTCTATCACTCTCAGGACCTGACGGACTTTAGCGAGACCCGCGATCTGGGTGAACCCGGTGAGTACCCGTTTACCCGTGGGGTCTACGGCACGATGTACCGCGGACGTTTGTGGACCATGCGTCAGTATGCGGGCTTCGGCACAGCCGAGGAGACCAACGAGCGATTTCGTTTCTTGCGCGCCGCGGGCCAAACGGGACTGAGTTGCGCCTTCGACTTGCCGACTCAAATGGGATTCGACTCAGACCACGCCCGCGCTGAGGGGGAAGTTGGTCGTGTGGGAGTGGCTATTAGTTCGCTCGAGGACATGCGCTTGCTCCTAGCGCAACTTCCCCTCGGCGAGGTCACGACGTCAATGACCATCAACGCCACGGCCTCGACATTGCTGCTGCTCTATCAATTGGTGGGAGAGGAACAGGGCGTCGCGGGTAATCAACTGCGCGGCACCATCCAGAATGACATCTTGAAGGAGTACATCGCGCGCGGGACGTACATCTACCCACCTCGTCCCTCGATGCGTTTGATTGTCGACACCTTCGCCTACTGCGAGAAGGAGATGCCCAACTGGAACACCATTTCTATCTCGGGTTATCACATTCGTGAGGCTGGATCAACGGCGGTGCAGGAAGTCGCTTTCACTTTGGCCGATGGTATTGCGTACGTCGAGGCCGCGCTGGGCGCGGGTCTCGCGGTCGATGATTTCGCGCCGCGACTCTCCTTCTTTTTTAACGCGCACAACAACCTCTTCGAGGAGATTGCGAAGTATCGGGCCGCTCGGCGCCTGTGGGCCAAGATCATGCGCGAGAGATTCAAGGCGCAAAAACCTGTGTCGTGGATGCTGCGGTTTCACACGCAGACTGCCGGCTCGACCCTGACGGCCCAACAACCCGAGAACAACCTCATTCGGGTCACACTCCAAGCTCTAGCGGCGGCGTTGGGCGGGACTCAGAGTCTGCACACCAATAGCTTCGACGAAGCCCTGGGACTGCCGACCGAGCACGCAGTGCGGCTCGCGCTGCGCACACAACAGGTCATTGGATACGAGACGGGCATCGCCGACACTGTCGACCCCCTCGCCGGCTCGTACTTCGTGGAGACCCTCACCACCCAGATCGAAGATCGAGCGCAGGTCTATCTCGACGCGATTGATGAGATGGGTGGTGCCGTCGCGGCCATCGAAGCCAGCTACCCTCAGCGCGAGATTGAAAATGCCGCGTACGATTACGCGCGCTCGATCGACGATGGAGCGCGCATCATCGTCGGTGTCAATCACTTCATCGACGAGGGCGACGTCTCGCCGGAAGTCTTTCCTATTGACCTCGAGCGCCAGGCGATGCAGGTTGCACGAGTACGCAGTCTTAAAGTGCGACGTGACAACGAGGCCGTGCGTACGAGTTTGGCGGACTTGGCCAGCGCGGCACGCGGGAGTGCCAACCTGCTCTATCCCATGAAGGTTGCGTTGAAGAGTCTGGCGACACTGGGGGAAGTAGCCGATGTCTTACGTCAGGAATTCGGGGAGTACCACCCGCATTAACGAGGGAGCACGTCCGTGAAGTGCGTGACGGTGGCGGGGGAATCGTAGAACGGATGCGTTTGGCTACGCCAGGTCTCGAATTCCGGTGATGCACGAAAATCCATGTGAGCTTCGACGCTGATCCAGCGCACGAGCAGCAGAAAGACCGAGGCATTCTCAATCTGTCGATGCACTTCGGCCCCGTGACACCCGGGAGCCGCCTCGATGATGGAGAGTGCGGCGCCAATCGATGTCGCAAATTCTTCTTCGCGTCCCGGGGTGACCGGCAGCCATGCGTGTTCGATAATCATGAGCGTGAGAGTAGTCGTTCACGTACAGCGGCGTCGGTGGCCACGCCGATCGCGGTGTTCGCGAGGGCCATCGCCCCGTCGAGTACTGCCTGGTCGGCTTCGGGAGTGGCACAGGCCGCCGTGAATTCGGGCTGGTGATTTACCGCCCCGTGCGTGGGGATGGCGAGCAGGGGGTGGATCGAGGGCACGACCAGTGAGACGTTGGCCATGTCAGTTGAGATGGTGGGCAGCGCTACTCCTTCGTCGTCGAGCGCGAATGAGCGCCCCACCCCCTCGGCGGCGCGGCGATAGTGCGCGAGTAATCCGAGGTCGCTCACCATGTGAGTGAATTGACTGCCGAGCTCGTTCACGGTGAGTGTCGCTCCCGTCGCGCGCGCTCCGGCTTCGAAGCAACCAGCGAGGCGGTCGCGTAACTGGGCCAGGCGCTGCGCGGTCACCGAACGAGCCATGTAGCGTCCGACCGCGCGACGTGGAATGATGTTGGCCGCGGCGCCACCCTCGACGACCATCGAGTGCACCTGGTCGCCGGGGCGAAACTGCTGGCGCAAGAGTCCGACTGCGACCTGGGCGATGGTGAGCGCGTCGAGCGCGTTCACCCCCTCCCACGGGGCGGCCGAAGCGTGAGCCTCCTTACCTTCGTACGTCACGTCGAAGTGGTCAACGGCGAGGCACGCGGCTTCGAGGCGCTCGTTGGGCCAAGGATGCACCATCATCGCGGCGTGCGCGTCGCGGAAGTATCCGGCATTGATGAGGTCAATCTTGCCGCCCCCACCTTCTTCGCTGGGTGTACCCAGGAGGGTGACGGTCACGCCGACTTCGTCAGCAACGGCGGCGAGTCCTATCGCCGCGCCGAGCGATGACGCGGCGATGATGTTGTGACCGCAGGCGTGTCCGACGTCGGGCAACGCGTCATACTCGGCGCAGAATACGATGTTGAGCTCGCCGCTTCCCTTCGTGGCACGAAAAGCAGTCGGTAGGCCTGCGATGCCACGCTCGACCACGAAGCCAGCTCGCTCCGCGGCCGCGGCGACTGCCTCCGCACTCAGGAATTCTTCGTAGCCCAACTCGGGGTGTGCGTGGACGTAGTGACTGAGCTCAATGAGATCTGCCGCTGCGTTCTCAATGGCCTCGCGGGCATGTTCCGTGCTCACTCGATGACCGCCACGACGTCACCGGCCGACACGCTGTCACCGGCGCTGACGTTCACAGCGCTCACCGTACCGGCGCGTTCGGCGCGTACGGAGTTCTCCATTTTCATCGCTTCGAGGATCACCACGGTGTCACCGACCTCCACACTGTGGCCGACCTCGACATTTACCTTGATGATGGTGCCCTGCATGGGGGCACTCACGGTCCCTGAACCCGCAGTGGCTACTGCGGCGTGGTGCTGACGGCGTGGCTTGGCGGCCCCACCCGCGCGTGCTGGTGAGTCGTCGCTCTCGGGCAGCCACAGTGCAACGGAAATACGACGGCCGTTCACTTCGGCGGTGACATCTTTTCTCACCAGTGCAGCGACATCGCTCACGCCGGCAATCGTTGGCGCCGGAATTGAAGAGAAGTCCAGGGTGTTCTCAACCCAGTTGGTGGAGTGGGTGGCATTGATGAAGGCCTCATCGGACAAGATGATGACGTCAGCGGGCAAGGTGGTCGATACGCCTTCAATGACGGTCTCTTGGATTGCACGCAGGAGGCGGCGCCGAGCGCGTTCTCGGTCGGGGGCCCACACGACTAACTTGGCGATCAAATTGTCGTAGTACTGCGAGACGGTGTCGCCAACGGCGTATCCGGCGTCGAGTCGCACGCCGGGACCGGCGGGCTGGTCAAAACGAGTCAGGGTTCCCGGCGAGGGCACGAAGCGTCCGCCCGAAGCATCCTCGGCGTTGATACGTACTTCGATGGCGTGACCGTGGTGCTCGATGTCGTCTTGGGAGAGTTCCAGTCGTTCGCCCGAGGCGATGCGCAGCTGCCACTCGACGAGGTCGAGTCCGGTAACCCACTCGGTGATGGGGTGTTCCACCTGCAGGCGGGTGTTCATCTCCAGGAAGTAGAACTCGCCGTCTTGGTACATGAATTCAACGGTGCCCGCGTTGACGTAGCCGCAGGCCTTGGACACTCGCACCGCGGCTTCACCCATCGCGCGACGCACGTCGTCGGGGAAGTTGGCTGCCGGGGACTCCTCCACCAGTTTCTGGTGGCGGCGCTGGGGCGAGCAGTCGCGTTCACCGAGCCAGAGGGTATTTCCGTAGGCGTCGGCGAGAATCTGCATTTCGATGTGGCGTGGCCAGGTGAGGTAGCGCTCGACGTAGCACTCGGAGCGTCCGAAGTAGTTGAGAGATTCACGCATGGCGCTCTCGAGGGCAGCCTCGGCCTCGGCGGCGCTCTCGACGACCTTCATGCCGCGTCCGCCGCCTCCGTAGGCGGCCTTGATGGCCACGGGCCAGCCGAACTCGTTGCCAAAGTCAACAACCTCGTGAGAGTCCACCAGTGTCTGGCTACGTCCAGGGACGCCGCGCACGCCGGCCTCCTCTGCGGCCAGTCGTGAGGAGATCTTGTCGCCCATGATTTCAATGGCCGAGGGCGGAGGTCCGATGAAGGTGACGCCCCTCTCGGTGATGGCCCGGGCGAAGTCGGTGTTCTCTGAAAAGAAGCCGTAGCCCGGGTGTACTGAGTCGGCGCCCGAGCGCTCGATGGCGTCCAGGATGGCGGCGGTGTTGAGGTAGCTCTCCGCGGCACTCTGGCCTCCCAGGGCGTAGGCCTCGTCGGCCAAGCGCACGTGCAGGGCGTCTCGGTCGAGTTCGGAGTACACCGCGACGGTGGCGATGCCCAGTTCCTTGCAGGTACGGATGACGCGAACAGCAATTTCGCCACGGTTGGCGATCAGTACTTTCTTTAACACCAGTTCCTCCGCACGGTTGCCACTACGTTCTACCACTGACCGTCTAAACCCTACTTGGGGCGCTCGAGGAAGTCCTGGAGCCGCGTCGGGATTAAAATTCTTTCTTTGGCTCTCGAAACTCGTCGAGAGTGAGCGTGACGTCCTTTGATTATGGTTTTAGGGTGACCAAGGTGACGTGGAGGGTCGAACACCTGGACCAGGTGGATTCGACGAATTCCTGGCTCGCTCGCCGCGCTGGTGAGCGCGCGAGCGAGGGTGACGTGGTCTACGCCAACTTTCAAAGTGCGGGGCGCGGGCGCTTGAGCCGTGAATGGGTGGCCCCCGTCGGGACATCGTTGCTGTGTTCGGTACTCCTGGAACCCGGCCCGCTCGATGGCTCCCCACAGATGTTCGTCGTCGCGGCGGCCCTGTCCATGTGCGAGGCCCTGGGGCGCCTTTCTGGCGTACGACCGCAACTCAAATGGCCCAACGACATCCTGTACGGCGATGACAAGGTGGCCGGTCTCCTGGCCGAAGTGGTGAGAACCCAGATCGTAGTGGGCCTCGGTCTCAATCTCACTGCCGTGGACCCAGCGTTTGCGTCGGCTACCACGGTGCTCGAGGCCACGGGCGTGGTGCTGACGCCGCGTGACGTGCTCGATGCGTACCTCGCGGCGTTAGCCCGGCGTCGCGAACTTCTTGACTCATCGAGGGGCCGCGTGATGTTGCACGAGGAGTTCGAGGCGAACTTGTTGACCCTGGGACGTACTGTGCGAGCGCAGCTATCGAGTGAAATGGTGCACGGGCGTGCCGTCGGGGTCGACGAGACTGGGGCGCTGCTGATTGACACGGGGAGCGACGTTCGCGTGGTGAGCGCCGGTGACGTCGTGCACCTGCGAGGAGAGGAACAGAGATGAATCGACCACTCAGAGTGTTGGTCACCGGAGCTGGAGGCCAGGTGGGCGTCGACTTGGTGGACATCTTGCGCGGTGAGTTGCCCTGGGGGGCGAGTTCCACCTACCTGCCCGATGCTCGGGCCGTCGAAGACGACGAGTTCGAGGTCTTGGCCCTCACGCATCACGAGCTCGACATCACCGACCGCGATCGCGTGAGTGCAGCCCTGCACGCCACTCGCCCCGACGTGGTCATCCACCTCGCGGCGTATACCGCGGTTGATCGGGCCGAGACCGATGCGGACGCCTGCTTCGCGGTGAACGCGGCGGGCACGGGGAATCTTTCGGACGCCGCCCACGACACCGGCACGCACTTGATCGCGGTCTCGACCGACTACGTCTTTGACGGGATGAAGGGCGCGAGCTACGTCGAGGAGGACCGCACCAATCCGCTCAGTGTCTACGGGGCCTCCAAGCGCGATGGTGAAGTACTTTGCCGACCCGAGGACACCATCGTGCGTACCTCGTGGGTGATGGGGGTGCGCGGAAAGAACGTGGTGCATGTCATCGCGGACCGGGCGGCTTCGGGCGAGAGTGTGCGTTTCGTGAAAGACCAGACCGGCACCGTCACCGTCGCGAGCGACCTCGCGCGTTCCCTGGTAAGCGTGGCGCGCACGCGTCCCGGTGGCATCTGGCACGTTGCCAACACCGGTACGACGACCTGGTACGACATCGCCGATTTCGTGGGACGCACCCTGGGGCGCGACGACGACTTCGCCACGGCGATCCTCACCAGTGACCTGTCCCCAGCGCCGCTCGCACATCGCCCCGAGCGCAGCGACCTCGACACCACTAAGTGGCGTTCGCACTTTGCAGCGATGCCCAAGTGGACCGATGGGGTCGAGCGTCTGGTACGCGATCGATTGTTGCGAGTGACCCCGTGAGCGATATGGCGAGTCGGGTGGCCGCAGTCGTCGTCGACTTCCACGCCGAGAGTGCCCTGGCGGCGTGCGTGGACTCGCTGCGGCTCAACGACATCACGACAATCATCGTGGTCGAAAACGGCGAGCCGGGTTCGACGATCGCCGCCTTGCAGGATCGCGGCGTCGACGTCGTCGAACCCGGGCTCAACCTGGGTTACGGACGCGGGGCTAATCGCGGTGTGGCCCGAGTGACGGATCACGAATTCGTACTCATCACCAATCCCGACGTGGTGGTGCATCACGAGGCCGTCGCGGCGATGGTGACTGCGCTCGACGACCAGCCGCGGGTGGCCATCGTGGGCCCCCAGATCCGTCGACCTGACGCGAGCGTCTACCCCTCGCATCGCGTTTTTCCGAACTTCTGGCTGGCCGGACTGCACGCACTGCTGGCGCCGATCTGGGCGAATAATCCCGCGACGCGACGATATCGTTCGCGCCACGTTGACGGTACTGTCGACTGGGTTTCCGGGGCGTGTTTCATAATTCGCCGCAACGCCTTCGAAGAGGTGGGGGGCTTTGACGAGCGCTACTTCATGTTCGCCGAGGACATGACGCTGTGCTGGGACGTGCACCAGCGTGGATGGGACGTCGTCGCGGTGGACGAGGCGGTCGTGACCCACGTGGAGGGCCTCTCTCGCCAGCGCGCCACGCGCTCGATGATCTGGGCACACCACCGCAGCGCGTTGCGATTTGAATGGCATAGTGCTCGCGGACTTCGTCGTGCACTCGTGCCCTTGGCCGCGCTGGTCTTGGGTCTGCGCCTCGTGGTGGTGTCGGTACTGCATTCGCGGGACTGAGGAGGTCGCTCGGTCTAGGCTGGGAACGGGCTGCGAGTGGTTCTGTGGTTGAAAGTCGATGCCAGTCGCGGGCGAAACGACCCACGTAAGGCGTCGCGAGACGCTGAGCATGGCGCGGTTTAGATGTAAGTCCTGTTCGCGACGCACCAGAGTGGTACGTTCGCGGTCAGGCGGATGTGGGGTCAAAGACCAGGTCAGCGCTCGCAGCCCTACGTGCCTTTGTGTTCTGACCGGTAGTGTTGTTACGTCATGAGTGTGTTCCAGAAGATCCTCAAGGCCGGTGAAGGAAAGCGCGCCAAGCAGCTCGCCGAACTCGTCGGTCCTATCAATGCCTTATCCGGAGATATGGCCGGTCTCACCGATGCCGAACTGCGGGCCAAGACCGACGTCTTTAAGGAGCGTCTCGCCGAAGGCGAGACGTTGGACGACCTACTGATTGAGGCCTACGCGGTCGTGCGCGAGGCCGCCACGCGCGTGCTCGGTCAGCGACACTACGACGTTCAACTTATGGGTGGCATGGCTCTGCACTTCGGGTGGATCGCCGAAATGAAGACCGGTGAGGGTAAGACTCTCGTGTCGACGTTGCCGGTCTATTTGAATGCACTGGCCGGTCAGGGCGTGCACGTGGTGACCGTGAACGATTATCTCGCCACGCGTGATGCCAACTGGATGGGTCAGTTGCACCGCTGGTTGGGTCTCAGCGTCGGTCGGGTGGGTCCGGATCTACCCGAGTTCGATCAGAAGCGTGATGCCTACGCCTGCGATATCACCTACGGCACTAATACTGAATTCGGTTTCGACTATCTGCGCGACAACATGGCGCGTCGGCGCGAACACATGGTCCAACGCGGCCATCACTTCGCCATCGTCGACGAGGTCGACTCGATTCTGATCGACGAGGCGCGTACCCCGCTGATCATCTCGGGTCCCGCCGACGACGTCACCAAGCTCTACTACCAGTTCGCCTCTATCGCTCGTACGCTCGTGCGCGACGACGACTACGAAGTTGACGAGGAGAAGAAGACGGTGATCCCGACCGAGGCCGGTATCGAGAAGGTCGAGAAACTGCTCGGCGTCAACAATCTCTACGACGCGGTGGCCACGAATTACGTGCACCAACTGGGCCAGGCGTTGCGCGCCAAGGAACTGCACCACCGCGATAAGGAATACCTGGTCGACGGTGGCGTGGTCAAGATCATCGACGAGTTCACCGGTCGTACTCTGGACGGACGGCGCTGGTCCGACGGTTTACACCAGGCCGTCGAGGCGAAGGAGCGAGTGCGTATCCAGGAGGAGAACCACACCTGGGCCACGGTGACGCTGCAGAACTATTTCCGTCTCTACGAGAAACTCGCCGGTATGACCGGTACCGCCGAGACCGAGGCCAGCGAGTTCGGTGGCACGTACAACCTCTCGGTGGTGCCGATCCCCACCCATCGTCCCCCCCAGCGCAAGGACTTGCCCGACCTGATCTACAAGACTGAGGCCGGTAAGATCGCATCGATTATTGAAGAAGTTCGCGAGCGCAACACCAAGGGTCAGCCCATTCTGCTCGGTACCGCCTCCGTTGAGAAGTCCGAGTTGATCTCGCGCGAACTCTCCAAAGCGGGCATTGCCCACGAGGTCCTGAACGCCAAGCATCACTTCCGCGAGGCAGAGATCGTTGCCCAGGCGGGCCGTAAGTTCTCCCTGACCGTCGCGACCAACATGGCGGGTCGAGGCGTGGACGTCATCTTGGGTGGTAACCCCGAAGGACTCGCCGCGCGAGAAGTGCAGGGCCAGGGCATCAAGCCCGAGGACGAAAACTACACCCAATTGGTGGCCGCCGCTGAAGCCAAGTTCAAGGCCATGTGCCTCGCCGAGGGCGATGAGGTACGCGCCTTGGGCGGTCTCTACGTGCTCGGATCGGAACGTCACGATTCACGTCGAATCGATAATCAGTTGCGCGGACGTTCGGGCCGTCAAGGTGACCCCGGTGAGAGCCGCTTCTTCTTGTCCCTCGAAGATGACCTTTTGCGACTCTTCGCCACCGGTGCCGTCAGTTGGGTGATGGGGCGCGCTATGCCGGAGGATGTGCCGATTGAGGCGAAGATGGTCTCCAAAGCCATCGAGCGCGCACAGAACACCGTTGAAGGTCGCAATGCCGAGATTCGCAAGGACGTGCTCAAGTACGACGAAGTGATGAACGAACAGCGCAAGGTCATCTACGGACGCCGACAGATGGTCATTGACGGTGAGGACATGCACGACATGACCATTGAACTCATCGAAGAAGTTCTCACGAGCGTTGTCGAGAATCAACTCGACAGTGAGTTCTACGAAGAATGGGACCTTCGGGCTCTGCTGAACGAATTAATGAGCTACTACCCCCTCACGCTCAACGAGGAGACGCTCAGTGCCTACGGCGACCGCAACGATGTCGTGGCGCTGGTGGTGGAGGATTCACTTAAGCTCTACCAGGCTAAGTGTGAAGGCTTCCCCGAAGGGTTCGAGACCGCCAGAGAGATTGAGCGCGACGTGATGCTCCAGGTCGTGGATCAGCGTTGGCGCGAGCACCTCTCGGACATGGACTACTTGCGCGACGGCATCTACTTGCGTCAAGTCGCCCAGCAAGATCCGCTCACGGCCTGGCAGAAGGAAGGCTACGAGCTCTTCGAAGAACTGCTGGTCTCGATCAATAAGGACTACGTGCGTTACATCACCCACGTCGAAGCGCAGTCCGTGGTCGACGAGGCCGCCCAGGCTGACGCGGCGGACTCGGGCCTCGAACTCGCCGTCACCAACGTGGACATCGTCGCCGAGAGCGAAATCGGGCTCCCGGCTCACGTCGGAACGGTCACCGCGTCGGAAACGAAGTCGGTGCCCAAGGAAGGTGAGAAGATAGGCCGCAACGA
Organism: Acidimicrobiaceae bacterium; assembly: GCA_013044265.1. Lineage (GTDB taxonomy): Bacteria > Actinomycetota > Acidimicrobiia > Acidimicrobiales > RAAP-2 > RAAP-2. The sequence continues at coordinate 14,863 of JABEUQ010000224.1, read as the reverse complement.
GCCGTGCTGGTGTGGTTCGGGGCGGAAGTTCAAGCAGTGCCATGGCCGACCCTAAGGCTGAGAACGCGCTACGCGACGCCCAGACGACTCTCGAGGAACTCGAGAGTCGTTGGCTCGCCGCACGCGAGTACCTGAAGATCGATGAACGCCGTGTGCGTCACGAAGAGTTGAACGAGGCCGCCGCCGATCCCGACCTGTGGTCCAATCAGGATCACGCTCGAGAGGTGACCACTGAACTCGGACGCCTCAGCGCCGACCTCGAGAGTTTCGACGCCCTGCGAACGAACTTGGACGATGCCGCTGTGCTGACTGAGTTTTCGCGCGAGACGTTGGCCGGGGGTGAAGCCGACTGGTCACTATTGAGCGAACTCTCCGAGACGGTCGCGCACATTAGCGCCCAGATCACCGCACTCGAGACGCAGAGTCTCTTTAGCGGGCCCTACGACGAGAACGACGCGATCGTAGAACTGCACGCGGGAGCCGGTGGGACCGACGCCCAGGACTGGACCGAGATGCTGCTGCGCACGTACATGCGTTGGGCCGAGCGACGAGGTTTCAGTATCGAAGTCGATGAGGCGACCGAGGGTCAAGAGGCGGGACTCTTGTCGGCGACGTTCATCGTCAAGGGTCGTTTCGCGTACGGCTGGCTTGGTGCGGAGCGCGGAGTCCATCGCCTCGTGCGCATCAGTCCCTTCGATTCTCAGGCGCGACGCCAGACGAGTTTCGCCAGTCTTGAGGTGACCCCCCTACTCGAGGACGACGGCGAGGTCGAAGTCGAAGAGAAGGACCTACGCATCGATACCTATCGTGCCTCGGGTGCCGGCGGACAGCACATCAACAAGACGGACTCGGCCGTACGCATCACGCACTTGCCCACCAACATCGTGGTGAGTTGCCAAAATGAACGGTCCCAGCATCAGAACCGCGACCGTGCGATGCAGATATTGGTGGCCAAACTTGCCGAGCGCGCCCGCGCTGAGCGCCAGTCCGAACTCGATGCGCTCAGTGGCAACCGTGGTGACAACGCCTGGGGCTCGCAGATTCGTTCCTACGTGCAGGCGCCGTACCAATTGGTGAAGGATCACCGCACGGAGTACGAGACCGGTAACGTTGACGCGGTGCTCGATGGTGACCTCGACGGATTCATGGAAGCAGAACTACGTCGTCAACGTTCTCGGTCGTAATAAGTTCACAACGCCAGTGATTACAGGGCGCTGGGGAGCCGTCGCACGTTGCCCCCAAACTAGAATGTGTCAATAACTATGCGCGACGGTACTGGTTGCGCGTGATCGAGTGAGGAGGTGTTTGCGTGATTCGCTTTGAGAATGTCTCTAAAACGTATAAGAACGGAACTCCCGCTCTCACCAATATTTCGCTAGACATTGAAAAGGGCGAGTTCGTCTTCTTGGTGGGAGCATCGGGTTCTGGAAAAACAACGTTCTTACGTCTGTTGTTGCGTGAGGAGTTACCCGACCAGGGTCGAATTCTGGAGGCTGGTCGCGATATCGGTAACTTGCCGAAGTGGCGCGTACCCTACTTGCGTCGCAACATCGGTTGCGTCTTCCAGGACTTTCGTCTGCTGCCGAATAAGACTGTCTTCGAGAACGTTGCCTTCGCTCTGGAAGTGATTGGGCGTCCCCGCTCCACGGTGGATAACCAGGTGCCTCAGATCCTGGACCTCGTGGGATTGGGCAACAAGTCTGACAATTTGCCCAGTGAGCTCTCGGGTGGTGAGCAGCAGCGCGTCGCGGTAGCGCGTGCGTTCGTGAATCGACCACTCATCTTGCTCGCCGACGAACCGACGGGCAACTTGGACCCGACGAACTCTGAATCCATTATGGCCCTACTCGAGCGCATTAACCGCACGGGCACGACCGTCGTGATGGCCACCCACGACAAGGCCCTCGTGGACCGGATGCGTCGGCGAGTCATCGAGCTCGATCGTGGGGAGCTCATTCGTGACCAAGTGCGCGGGGTCTACGGCGTCGAGGAAGGGCTGGCGATCTGATGCGCGTCTACCTCCGCTACGCCTTCAAGGAGACTTTTTCTAATCTGTGGCGCAATCGCATGATGACGATCGCCGCAGTACTCACCGTCGCCGTCTCGCTTTCCCTGGTTGGTGGGGCCCTGCTGCTCAAACAGAGTGCGGCCCAGGCCTCGGCGAGTTGGCAACGGGGTACCCAGGTGCGCGTGTGGCTGAGTGCCACCGCGACGCCGGGGGAGATCTCTTCGGTCAAGACTCAACTGACCCAGATGCCCATCGTGAAGAGTTGCTATTACACCACGCAGCTCCAGGACTACAACGAGGCGCGTAGTACCGTGCCCATTGACGAGTTCCAGGCCCTCAAGGTCGCGGACATGCCCACCTCGTTTCGCTGTACCCCCACTGTGCCCACTGACGCGCTCACTGTCATCTCGACCTTTTTGCACCAGCCCGGGGTTTTAACCGTCACCGCTCCGGTGCAGCAGATTCGCGAGATGAGCCACACCATTCGTATCCTGCAAGTGGTCTTCCTGGCTCTGGCGGGCGTGTTGTTGCTCTCAGCATCCGTGCTGATCCTCAATACCATCCGAATGGCCATCTTCACCCGTCGTCGAGAGGTTTCGGTGATGAAACTCGTGGGGGCCACGAACTGGTTCATTCGAGTGCCGTATATCACTGAAGGCTTCATTCAAGGACTACTGGGCTCGGGCGTGGCCATGCTCGCGGTGTGGGCATTTCACGTCTGGTACCCGCTCCATAACGAATTCGCTCTCGACGCCGCCAAAGTGTGGGGCACGAACATTGTGGTGCTATTGGTGGGCGCGGTGATTGGCTCAGTCGGCTCGGCCGTGGCCATTCGTCGCTTCCTCGACGTTTAGTTCGCTTCCTTGGCGAAGTCAATCGCGAGTGAATTCACGCAGTAGCGAAGTCCAGTGGGTGTGGGACCATCGGGGAAGACGTGACCAAGGTGCCCGCCGCACTTCGAGCACAGTATTTCGACGCGACGTTGGAACAGCGAGTTGTCCTCGCGCTCGATGATGCTGGCGGGCACGCAGGCGTCGAAACTCGGCCAGCCGCAGCCCGAGTCGAATTTCTGGCCACTGGTGAAGAGCAACTGCCCGCACCCGCCGCACGTGAAAGCGCCCTCATCATCGACGTGCAGTAACGAACCAGTGAACGGTCGTTCCGTGGCCGCACGGCGCAGCACTTCGAAACGTTCGGGGGAAAGCTCAGCCTTCCATTCATCTTCGGTCTTGATCACGTCGAAGTTCATGGACACATCGTAGGAGTCGGGCTTCGTATCGTGACGAGATTCGAAATACTTTGGGCGTGGTGTTATAGGTAGCGCGGGCGCGGTGCCTCGGGCAATATCCGAGGGAATTCTGCTTCGTCGTGCAACAGACGCTCAATGGCGCCGGCGATACCCGCCGGATCGAGGCCGATCTCGGCCAGCAATGCGTCGGGATGGTGGTGCTCGAGATAGGCGCGAGGCACGCCGAGGATACGGGTGGTGGGAAAGGCGCGGCCGAGTTCCTGGGCACGATTGCGCACCGCCGAGACGATTAGGGTACCCGCGCCACCGTGACGGGTGCCGTCTTCAATAGTGATGACGCGCTCGTGGTGCACGGCGTCATCGATCATCTCAGGGTCGGGAGGTAGGACGCGCACATCGTAGAGAGTGACACGCGCGGCGTTGGCCATGAGTTCGAGCGCCTCGTAGGCGCTGGCGGCCATCTTGCCCAGTGCGAGCACGCAGAGCGAACCGTCACCTTGGTGCACCCGGCGCGCGTGCAGTCCTTCGCCGTGCTGGCCATCGAAGGGTCGCGGCGGGGTCTTGGCGAAACGCAGAGCGCTGGGTCCGTTCAAGGCGAGCGCGCTATTCAACATGATCGCGATCTCGGCGGTGCACGAGGGTGCGAAAATGGTCATGTTGGGGATGGCGAGACAGAGGGCGATGTCGAGCACACCATGGTGTGAAGGTCCATCGTCACCCGTGATACCCGCGCGGTCAAAGATGAAAACAACCGGCAAGTTCAGCAGACCTACGTCGAGGTTGGCTTGGTCGAAAGCGCGCGAAAAGAACGTCGAGTAAAAGGCGACCACTGGTTTGAGTCCGCCCATGGCCATCCCGGCCGCCGCCGTGACCGCGTGTTGTTCGGCGATGCCCACGTCGAAGAACCGTCGCGGGTAGGCCTCCTGGAAGGGCAGCAGTCCAGTCGGGCCGGCCATGGCCGCGGTGATGGCCACGATGCGATCGTCCTTTCGCGCCTCGGTCATCAGCGCTTCGGAGAAGACTTGAGTGAAGGAGAGTGTAGGAACATCCTCGTCGTTGAGACGCGCCGGCAATTTGTAATCGTGCATCTTGAGCATGTCCGACGTCGCGGGCTCGTAGCCACGGCCCTTCTCGGTCAAGGCGTGTACGACGATGGGACCGTCCCACTGTGCGGCCGAGCGGAGCGTCGCTTCAATTGCTTCGATGTTATGACCATCGATGGGGCCGACGTAGCGCACCCCGAGGTTCTCGAAGAAGGTGTGTGGCGTCACCATCTCGCGCACGACTGAAGTGAAACCATCGATGCCCATGTAGGCGGCTTTGCCCAACCGTGGCAGGCGCGGAACCAGTCGACGGATGCGCTGGCGCAACGTGAGATAGGTCTTGTTCAGACGCAACGTCGTCAGCGAAGTGGAGAGTCGAGAAATGGTGGGTGCGTAACTACGGCCGTTGTCATTGAGCACGATGACCACGCGCTGTCCACTGACACCGAGATTGTTGAGGGCCTCGTAGGCCATGCCGCCGGTGAGCGATCCGTCGCCGACGAAAGCCACGACGTGGCGTTCGCCACCGTGGCCAATGAGTTCGTGCTTGGCCTCGAGAGCCACCGAGAGGCCGTGCGCGTACGAGAGCGCCGTGGAGGCGTGTGAGGATTCGATCCAGTCGTGCTGACTCTCGGTGCGGTTGGGATATCCCGAGAGACCGCCGCGCTTGCGCAGGGCCTTAAATCCGTAGCGTCGTCCAGTCAGTAACTTGTGCACGTAGGACTGGTGGCCAGTGTCGAAGAGCAAGATGTCCTTGGGTGACTCAAAGACGCGATGCAACGCGAGGGTCAGTTCAACGACACCCAGGTTCGAACCCAAGTGTCCTCCAGTGTTCTTGACCGACGTGATGATGAAGTCACGAATCTCGCCACTCAGTTCGTTGAGCTCGTCGTAGGACAGAGCTGCTAAGTCGGCGGGAGATTCAATTGACGGCAAAATCACATTCGTCAGCCTAGTTCTGAGCTCCATTTACTCTGCGGCGCTAGTTCAGGACCTTCGCCTCAAACTACGACTTTCAACTCACGCGGTGCACCCTGCGCGTGTGCGTGTGCTCAGGTCACCCTCCTCTTATACTTCGGGCTATGGCCGTATTGTTCTGGGTTGTCATCATCGTCCTGAGCGGACTAGCGGAACTGCACACGAACGCGCTCGCTGCCCTCTTCGTGGGTGTCGGCGCAGGAGTGGCTTTCGTGGTGGCCCTGGGCGGAGCGTCGTTTCCCGTCCAAGCGCTCGTGTGGCTCGTCGTGACGGCGCTCACCATGGGTCTCTTGCGTCCCTACGCCTTGAAGAAGTTGCGCCCGCCGGCCGGCGATCTCGCGAATCCGATCCTGACGACGTTGACCGGTCAATTCGGCGTGGTCGAAGATGAAGTCGGCGACGAGATTCACCCCGGTCGCATCAAGATCCACGGTGAGCACTGGCGCGCGGTCACCGACGTGGGTGCGAGCATCGCGGTCGCCACACCGGTCGTGGTCACCAAGGCCTACGGCACGACTTTGTGGGTCGAACCGCGAGAATCCCTGAACGGTCACTAACCCCTAGGACGCCGGGGCCGTCGGCGTCATGGCGGGCACGTCGGACATCACGCTGCGCAGCGCCTGGGCCGCTCCGAGCAGCGCCGCACTCTCGGCGGGGATGATCAACTTGGTGTTCTCGGATTCGGCGAACTTGGCCAGCGTGTCGAGCTGGAGGATGGCCACCAGCGTCGGGTCGGGTGCTTGAGCTTTGATGGCGGCGTAGACCAGGGCAACGGCCTGAGCACGGCCCTCGGCCTCGAGGATGGTGGCCTGGCGTAGGCCTTCGGCGCGCAGAATTGCCGACTGCTGAGCACCCTCAGCTTCTTTGATCGCGGCCTGGCGTTCACCGTCGGCGACGTTTACCGCTGACATCTGGGTTCCCTCGGACTCGAGGATGCGTGCACGCTTCTCTTGATCGGCCTGCTTCTGCAGCGCCATCGCCTGCAGGATCTGTTCGGGCGGCGTGATCTCCAAGACTTCGACTCGGTTGATGCGCACGCCCCACTTGTCGGTGGCCTCCTCCATCTGAGTCTGTAGCAACGTGCCAATACGCTCACGCTGGGAGAAGGCCTCATCCAGGGTGATCGAGCCGAAGACCGCGCGCACCGAGGTGCGCGCCAGGTTGTCGGTGCTGACCAAGTAGTCGGAGTTGGTGAACAGGGCGAGACGCACGTCGACCACTTGGGAGAAGATTGTGGCGTTGACGATGACGGCCACGTTGTCGCGAGTGATGACCTGCTGGCGGTCACCGGTGCGCGGCGTCTCGCGCACGTCGACGATCTTCATGACTTCGATGAAAGGCACGATGAAGGTGAGTCCGGAGTTGCGAATAGCCTTGAACTCTCCAAAGCGGGTGACGACGCCCACGAAGCCTTGCTGGACGATACGCACCGCTTTGAGTAGAAGAAGAATGGCGAGTAGCACCACGATGACCGCGATGCTCAAGATAACCAGACTCATTGACACTCCTCATATTGGAATCGCCACCACGTGAGCATCTCGGTGGCCCTAAGGCGGAGTGTACTCACCGGGGACGCCGGTAGTCTGAAGAGCATGTCTGACACCCTGGTGGCACGCGACGTCGTGCAACGAGTTCTGAATGAATCCATGGGACGCGGCGCCGATTTCGCCGAAGTCTTCGTCGAGGACCGCGCCAACGCATCGGCGTCACTCGACCAGCGTCGTATCCAAGAACTCAGTTCGGCGCGCAGTCGCGGTGCGGGTGTACGTGTCGTGGTGGGCGAGACAACGGGTTTTGCGCATACCGCCGATCTCTCCGAGTCCGGTCTGCTCGCCGCGGCGCACGCCGCGCCGGCAGTGGCACGTGAGGGTCGCGGGGGCGTTCGTGAGGTGCGCTTGGACGACTTGCGCGACTACCCTTCGCGCGCGCAGGTGGCGCCCTCGAGCGTGGAGAAGGCCGCCAAAATCGCTCTGATGATGCGCGCCGACGAAGTGGCTCGGTCTAGCGCGGACGCCATCAGCCAGGTGCAGGTGGGAATGTCGGACTCGACGCGTCGCTTCCTCGTGGCCAACTCCGAGGGCGTTTTCGCCGCCGATGACCAAGTGCGCACGCGCTTCGCGGTCTCGTGCGTGGCCAATGGTGACGGTGGCATGCAGACCGGGTATCGACCCCTGGCCGCCACGCGGGGATTTGAGTTCTTGACGCCGGAATCCATTGAGGAAGCGGCGCGTGAGGCGGCTCAGCAGGCGATCACCAAATTATCGGCGCGACCCGCCCCCTCGGGCGACCTGCCGGTGGTGTTGGCGGGAGGATCGGGCGGTATTCTCTTTCACGAAGCGTGTGGTCACGGGCTTGAGGCCGACGCCATCATGAAGCAGGCATCGGTGTACGCCGGCAAAGTTGGCGAACTGGTGGCCTCACCGTTGGTGACCCTGGTCGACGACGGCACAATGACCGGCGAGTGGGGCTACTTGGCGATCGACGACGAGGGTCGTCCGGGCGCACGCAATGTTCTCATCGAGAACGGGGTGTTGACCGACTACATGTGGGACTACCTGAGGGCGCGCAAACAAGGCCGACAGTCCTCGGGCAACGGTCGACGTCAGAGTTATGCGCACTTGCCCATGGTGCGCATGACGAATACGTACTTGATGGCTGGCGACGCTGACGCCGAGGAGATTGTGGCTCAGACCCCGCGCGGGGTCTACGTGGCCCAGCTCGGCGGCGGGCAGGTGAATACCGCGACGGGCGATTTCGTCTTCGGTGCGACGGCCGCGTTCATGATCGAGAACGGACGGATCACTACGCCACTGCGCGATTGCAACCTCATCGGCAACGGTCCGGAAATCCTGAAGCGCGTCGACGCCGTCGCCACAGACTTCTCGACGACTCCGGGGACTTGTGGCAAGGATGGTCAACAGGTGGCGGTCGGCTGTGGTCAAGCCACGATGCGCTTATCGGGCATCACAATCGGGGGGACAGCGTCGTGAGTGAACTATTAGAACGCGCGCAGGACTTGTTGGGTCGCGCTCGAGGCGGCGAGGAGATGGAAGTTTTCATCTCGCGTGGTGTCGAGACTGAAGTGCAGGCCTACCAGGGCGAGGTGGAGAACTTGTCGAGCTCCGCTTCGGCTGAGATTGGCGTGCGTATCTTGGTCGATAGTCCCCAGGGCGCACGCGTGGGCAGTGCCTACGCCGGCTCTCTTGACGAGGAGGCGATCGACGAGGCCATCACCAATGCGCGCGACAACGCCCGTTTCGCCACCGAGGACGAGTTCGTGGCCTTCGCGAGGCCCGACGGCGTGGGCGCGGCGACTCTGTCGTTGTGTGATTCGCGCGTCACGTCGACCTCCATGGACGCCAAGGTCGCGATGGCCATCGAACTCGAGGCCATGGTCCGCGCCGGTGACAAACGCATCCGCCAAGTGGACGCCGCAAACTACTCGGACTACCTTTCCGACGCCGCCATCGTCACGACCACGGGAATTTCGGCGACGCTGGAGCGCTCGGGTGCGTACGTTTCAGTCGAAGCGATTGCCTCCGAAGGCGATGAGGACCAGACCGGCTGGGGACTCTCGGTGGGCCGAGCGCCCGGTGATCTTTCACTGGAGAAGGCCGCGTCGGACGCGATCCGCCGCGCCACGCGCATGCTGGGCGCTGTCAAGGCGCCGTCTTCTAAGGGAATCGCGGTGTTCGATCCACGTACCGCCGCGACGCTGTGGTCCATCATGGGCAGCGCGTTGAGTGGCGACGCGGTGGTGCGCGGACGTTCCTTCTTCGCTGGGCGTTTGGGCGAGATGGTCGCCTCGCCCCTCGTGACGCTGATCGATGACCCCACTGATCCTCGGCACTTCGCCGCCAGCCCCTTCGATTCCGAAGGCCTGGCGTCGCGACGCAACGAACTCATCACCCAGGGTCAACTGCAGCAGTTCGTCTACGACACAGTCTCGGGCCGACGCGCCGGTACGTCCTCGACGGGTAACGCCGTGCGCGGGGGAGTATCGGGTTCGCCCTCGGCCGGGTGTCGTGCACTGCAACTGATGCCGGGTGACTACGACCAAGATGAGATTTTTCGCCGCGTCGGAAATGGCATCTTTGTCGAATCCTTGACCGGGGTGCACTCGGGCGTGAATCCGATTTCTGGCGACTTCTCGGTGGGTATCACGGGACTAATGATTCGTGACGGCGTCCTCGCCGAACCCATTCGTGAAGTCACCATCGCCTCGACTTTGCAGCGTATGTTGCTCGACGTGATCTACGTGGGTAATGACGTGGAGTGGCTGCCCGGCACGACGGCCGCACAAACGCTGGCGATCGACGCGATTGCCCTGTCGGGCAGTTAGTCGCTCGACGTCGACGTCGACGTCGTCGTTGCGGCCGGAGGGGTCGGCGCGGGCGTCGTCGTTGCGGCCGGTGGCGTGGAGGCGGAAGAGGAGCCTCGTGAGTCGGTCTTATAGAAGCCCGAACCCTTGAAGACAATCCCGACCCCGGAGAACACCTTGCGTAGTTCGCCACCGCAGTGCGAACACACGCTTAAAGGTGCGTCAGTGAACTTCTGGACGGCTTCGACTCGCTGGTGGCAACTCTGGCATTCGTATTCGTAGGTCGGCATCAACCTTCTCTTTTCCTGGTAGCCACACCAGTTTACTCGTCCATTTTCTAGCGCGGTCCGTGACCTCAGTAGCATGACGTGGTGGACGAATTCCACCAACTACGCCCTTCGCCCCTCGGTGGCACCTTTCCACGTGATCGGGGCCCCACTGAGGTCACCGCACGCCGCGCCCTCGCGCGTTGTCGCGTCATGATGGCACCCGAGACAACGGTCGCCATTGCCGCCAACGCCACCACCAAGGGCGATGTCCTCGCGACTGCGCGCGTCGCGGGGATTCAAGCCGCTAAAGCGGCCGCGACGCTTATTCCAATGGCGCACCCAGTGCTAGTGGGTAATGTCTACGTCAATTTCACGATCGCCGACAATTTCATCGAGGTTGAAGTGGGAGTCGACACGGTCGACCGCACGGGCGTGGAGATGGAAGCACTGGTCTCGGTCACCACGGCCGCCCTGACGATCTACGACATGTGCAAGTCCCTGGATCGCACCATGACCATCGAGAAAGTGGCCTTGTGGGAAAAGTCTGGAGGGCGTTCGGGACCTTGGCGTCGCTCCGCTCTCGAGGATGATCAGGTTGGTCCGGCGTGATCACGGCGGCCGTGCGAGCCATTACCCTTCACCATGATGGAGAGTCCCAATGAGTAGTCCGCGCGCCGGCACCGAGTCGAGTCGTGAGCGCATCGTCGCCCTGGTGCTGCTACTGCAGCGCGCCTACAGCGACGCGCGTCCACTCACCCAGGACGAGATCGTCCACGACCTCAAGATCGACGAGTACCCCGCGACCTCGAAGGCTCCGAAGAAGGTTTCCGCCTACCTGGGAAACGACACGGCGATTCGCCAGAAGTTCGAACGTGACAAGGCACGCATTCGCGACTTGGGTTTTCAGATCGAGACCGTGACTCGTCCTGATGATCTCATTGGATATCAGATCGACCCGAGCAGTGGCTACTCAGCCCCGATCCACTTCACACCGGAGGAACGTCGCGTGGTCGCAACGGCGCTCGGATTCTGTGGTTTTGGTAAGTCGGGGGCCTTCAGTGTCTTTAATGACGGTCCCGCAGGCGATGGAGGTTTGGAATTCTCGGCGTTCCTCACCCCCGCGATTCGCGCTATCAAGGTGCGACGTCGACTGAGTTTCGAATACCAATCCTCGGTTCGCAAGGAACGTGTCGTTGAGCCCTTCGAGATCCTGCACGAGGCCGGGCGGTCGTATCTGGTAGCGCGTGAAGTGGGCGCTGGCCTAATCAAGGGATATCGATTTAGTCGCATGACTTCGATGCCGGTGGTACTGCACGAAGATTTTGTGGCGGACACGGCGACGGTAGAACTCGCGGCAACGTGGCATCCTCAGTTCCAAAAACGTCCCATCCCCATAGACGTGGTGGTCCTCACCAATCACGATTACGCCGAGTTGCTGGTGCGTCAGTTTCACGGCGCAACCGCAGCGAAGAAGAAGGATGGACGAGTGGAGGTGGGCATCACCTTCGATAGTCCGCACACTGCGTTGCGATTCGTCCTCGAAGGTGCCGAGCGTGTTCGCCTCGTGAGTCCTAAAGCACTGGTGAAGGAATTGAAAGTGTGGTTGGACCACGTCAACCATGGTAAGACTCCCTCCGTTTCGGCTATTAAGTTTGCGACCATCGCCTCAGGCGACGTCCTGGGTCAGACTCTGCAGTTGTTACACGCGGTCTACAACTCCGAGGACGGACTTCGCGTGTCGGAATTGGCCAAACGTTTCTCACTAGAGCTCGATGTTGTGCGCTCAATCATGGGACGTCTCGTGACCATGGAACCTATGGTCGACGCATTTGATGGTGCGATGTCCTTCCCAGCGCGCGTCATTAAGGAGTGCGACGATTGGGACAATGAGGACGCCGATGACTCGATCTATCGAGCGGAGTTCGTCGGTGATGACGATGAGCCCTCACCCTTCATGTGGCGTGACCTCTTCGAATTGAATGTGGCCCTTCGCGAAGCATCTCGTCTCTTCGAGGACCCTGCGATACTTTCGTCCATTGAGAAGATTGAAGAAGTCGCCAGCCACTTCATGCGTATCGAACACCCTCATAACGAGCAAATGCTCTCGGCGGTCTACGAGGCTGTGACCAAGCGTGAGCAACTAAAAATTATGTACTCCTCAGGTACCTCAGAGTCCGCCGAAGAGCGTTGCATCGAACCTTCACAGGCCAAGGTCCTCAATGGTCATACCTACGTGCGGGCATTTTGTCTCAATCGAAATGATTGGCGTACGTTTCGTGTGGATCGCATCGCGGCGGTACTGGCGAAGTCACTCGTTGTCGAGGACCGTGGAAAAGATCCGGTGCCGAACTGGTTGACGGCGGTGGGCGAGGAAGGTGATGAAGTCGTCGTCGTTGTCGAGGGGCACACGCGCTATCTCTTCGAGCCCCTGCCCGGAGCGCAGTGGACGTCGCTCAGTGATGGACGCCTCGCTGTTCGTTTTCGCGTCGCGGACACTGATTTCCTCGATCACCTCATGCTGTTAGCGGGGTCCGGGGCAGTAGTGGCGACGGATCAGTACTATCGCGCCGGACACGACCTCGCGAATCGGATTCTTACTCAGCTCTAGGCGACCGTTGGGCCCCGCGAGGAGGCTCCGTGTTGCGAATATTGGTGCGTCGTTCACGTGACGTGTCGTATCTCACCGACGACCCAGCGCTCGAACTCGAAGGTGTGCGCGAGGGACCCGCGCAGTGGTGGTGGCGAAGTGCGGTTGACGCGACCCGCAACGACGAGGTGCAGCAGGTCCTACAAACGAGTGAGCGTTCGGCGGTGGTCGGTTACGACCTCATCGTGGCCGCTCCGCGGCCGGTGTCCATCCTCGTAGCCCTCGACCTCGAGCACGCACCAGCAGTGCTGAAGGCCCATCGTCGTGCAGTAAGTGACGCGTTGGAGTACCTCGAGCAACGTGCCGTGGTGGTGAGAGAGCGCCGTGACCACGACGACCGTGACGTTCCGGGTCGTTGGGCGAACGTCGTTGGCTTCACCCACGGGGTGAACCGCCACGGCGAACCTCACGTGCACGATCATGTGCTGGTGGGAGCGCGTCCCGACGGCGCGCGAGGAGTACTCGACTCGCGGGCCCTCTTCGCGCACGTCGCCACCGCTGATGCGCTATACCGCTCATCGTTGCGCGCCGGAGTGTCGAGCGCAACACCCTACGCCCTCTGGCGTTCCTTTGAGGGGGTTGAACACGTTGCCGGGCTCGACGAGGGCTATCGGGTCTTGTGGGGCGGCCACTTTGCCGATCGCGGGGTCAAGCAACACTGGAGCCGTCGCGAGGCTCTCGCGACCTGGCACGATGATCTCTCGCGATTCGAAGTTCACGGCACGATGGCGTCGCCCGTGCGCGATCCGGGTCTCTTGGACGAACACACTTTCACTGCGGCCTTCGAAGGTCGCCCCGGTGTGGCCCGCCGTCATTTGGTCCAGGCCTGGGCTAATGCCGCCACCTGGGGAAGTAGTGCTCGTGACGTCACCGAGAGTGTGGATGAGCTCTACCCAGACATGAGTGCGGCGCGTGGTGTGCGTGAAGAGATGCTCAGCGTGCACGAGGCGCGAATGATCGCGGAGACGAGGGTACGTGGTGCGCGACCACTGCGACCACGTGAGATTGAGTCCTGGCGTCAGCGTTCGCGCGAGATCTCGCGAGAAGCGGGTGGTCGCTCGAGGTAGCGGCGGAAACGTGGATCGGCGTAGGAGGGAGTGAGTTCGATCCATCGCACGTCCTTTTTCTCATTGAGCCCGAGAGCGTAACCATCTCGCCCTCGCGCGACATCGCTGAGGGTGGCGTTGTCACGCTCGATCCACGAACGTGAGTAGCCCTGAGGGTGACCACGACGTGAGTGCTGTACGTTGTGCGACTCCACCAGAGAGCGTCCGGCAAGTTGCTGAATCATCTCGAGGGTCGTACGATCCGCGATGCCCGGTAGTACGACGGTCGTAGGAAAGAGCGATAAGAAGCCGTCGGCGTTTATCCCCCACCGGCTGCGGGCCTGACTGAGATCTTGCAGACACGCCAGGGTGATCACGCCCTGACCACCACCCTCGGAGACGATGCTGGCGAGACGCGGGAGCGGTGCGACGTTCGCTAGTTCGTCGAGAGCGAGGAGCAGTCGGGCTCCCTGGTGGTGTCGGTCGTACGTGGCGTGAATTACTTCTTCGATCATGCCGACGATGAGGGGAACGCTCACCGCTTGGTAACGACTTGGTGCGACGATGTGTAGCTGGTGTGGCGCACTGAGAAACTCCTCGATGTCGAGGGGGGAATCTCGAGCCGACGCGCGCGCGGCGTCGGTGCGCATCCCGGCGAAGAGTCCCGATGCCGTCGACCAAATCCCTGATCGTTCGCGTTCTTCGGTGGCCAGGACGCCACTGAGTAGCGAGACCGCCGGGTGCGCGGGACCGTAGCGCGTGGTGAGTTCGCTCAGAGCGTCGTCGCCACTGCGGGCATCCACTCGCGAAGCCAGTTGTCCGAGAGATTCGCCGCGCAAGGCACTGGCGTGCAGGAGGGGAGCGACGAGAGCGCCCGCTCGTTCGTTCCAGTGTGAGTCGCCCTCGTCGAGGTGACGGCGGCGACTGACGTCGACCAGACTTCGTGCGGCGAGCACTGCGCCATCCCAGGTTTTTGATTGGCGTATGGGAGAGTACCCGACACGACGAACGCCGGGCGGTGTCGGCACCGTTCCCGAAGGATCGAAAAGTAATGTTGCGCCATCGTGGCGCGCGCCACTCATCGCTCGCACAACATCATCCTTGGTTGAAGTGATGAGCGACGATCGTGACGTGAGTAACAAGTTCGGAATGATGAGTGATGTGGTCTTACCACTGCGACTCGGACCCAGCACCAACGTCGAACGTTGCTCGCCACTCGACACGTCGTGTTGTTGCGCGCGTCCGAGATAGATGCCGCGATCGAATGTCACGATGACCAACGGTTGAAAAAAATGCGAGGGT
>JABEUQ010000223.1 GCA_013044265.1 Acidimicrobiaceae bacterium | reverse complement strand
CGACACGTCAACCGGGCCTTTAACCCGCACTCCAATCCGGAGGTTTTAGATGAGGCAATGAATCAGGCTTCGCGGAGGATTTGACATGAGGCAACGGGCCGGTCGTCGCCGAAGCTAGCAACCTCGACGCGGAGATGCACCTCGTCTCTCGCGGCATCGGTATCAGCATCACTTCAGAGGCTGTCGGCCTCTGGTATCGGCGCCCGGGGGTGACTTTCGTACCTATCGTCGACTTGGCGCCTTGCGTCGTGGCTCTAGCGTGGTGGCCACAAGATACCGGACTCGTCGCCCAATTGGCCGAGGTCGCTAATGAATTCCGATTGGCAGACGGCACGATCTGACCACGAGGGGGTGCTCCGATCAACGTCATCGCCCTGTGCTCTCAGGTAAATCTCGATTATGTCGATATTCGACAACAATATGACGAGCGATTCGACCTTGTTTCAGACCGGAACCGGCTCTAATGTTCGACCACCTGTCCAACTTTGGTCGGGAGAAATCGTGAGTTCCGCCATGCCATCGACGACTATTACTATGACTTCGGCCGAACGCGGTCGACGTGCGCTGTTACACGAACCCGCCGGGGGTGACCCGGACAAGTTAACTCTTGTCAAGGCTCTCGGCTCACTCGTATGGGACGACCAGGGCCGTGAATACATCGACTGCACGGCCCAAGCCTGGTCCAACAACCTCGGCGCGAACGATCCGCGCGTGATTGCGGCTGCCGCCGAGCAACTCACTCAGATCACCCACGCTCGCCCAACCTTTCACACGCCTGCGTTGCTCGAACTCGCCGATCTGCTCACCTCAATCGCGCCGCCGGGACTCGACCGGGTCGGGTTCACCCTGCACGGTTCGATGGCCGTCGAAATGGCATTGAAATTGGCGATGCGCAACCGCCCTGGGAGTCAGCACATCATTACCCTCCAAGACGCTTACCATGGTCGTTCGATTGCCACGATGGCCGCGAGTTGGCCTCATCCCCACAATGTCTTTGGCCCGCTGCAGGGATCCTTCACGCGGGTGCCGCACCCGGACTTGTACCGGACCCGTCCAGGACTTACCCCCGAACAGGATGCTGAACTGTGCCTGGGTCTCTTGCGCGACACCGTCACCAAAGGGGTCGACGGTCAGGTAGCCGCTCTCATCTACGAACCAATACAGGGTAACGGCGGTCACAATGAGTTCCCCGCAAACTGGCACCGGGGTCTACGCGAAGTCTGCGACGAGTTCGGCCTGCTGCTCATCGTTGACGAAGTGCAGACTGGCCTCGGACGAACGGGCCGGATGTGGGGGTCCGAGTACTACGGCATCGATGCCGACATGATCGTCTTTGGGAAGGGCGTCGGTGGTGGATTCCCGCTCGCGGGCGTGCTCGCCAAGGCCGAACACGCCAACTTCATCGCCGGCGACGACCAACTCACCTTCGGACAATTCCCGATCTCCATCGCCGCAGGTCTCGCCGCGGTGCGCGCCATTATCGACGACGGGCTCGTCGAGCGGGCTGCCACCCACGGCGAGTACGCGACCGTCCGACTCTTGAAGATGAAGGAAAGATTCACGCTCATCGGCGACGTCCGCGGACCAGGCCTTATGACGTCGATTGAGATCGTCAAGGACCGCGCAACCAAGGAGCCCGCCCGTCGAGAATCCCACGAGATCTTTGTTCGCTCACTGGTGCGAGGCGTGATCCTCGGCGAGAGCCGATACGCCGGGTTGGGCAACCTTATCAAGGTCAAGCCGCCCCTCGACATCACGAGGGATCAACTGGCCGCCGCGCTCGACGTCCTCGAAGAGGTCCTCGAAGAGATTCAGACGGAGTTCGACCGTGGGTGACATCGCTTGGCCTTCCTGTCGCAACCTGGACATCGCATGAGGGTCGGTATCCCACGTGAGGTCAAGGACCACGAGTTCCGCGTGGCTATTACTCCCTCTGGCGTTCACGAATTGTCGCGACACGGCCACCAAGTGATCGTGGAGCACGATGCTGGAGTGGGCTCTTCGATCGATGATGATCAGTACGTCGTAGCTGGAGCCACCATCGTCGAGAGCGCCGTCGACGTCTGGGCCGCCAGCGACATGATCCTCAAGGTCAAGGAACCCGTAGCGCAAGAATTCGCACGCCTGCGTCGCGATCAGATTCTCTTCACGTACCTTCATCTGGCGGCCGATCGAGCCTGCACTGACGCGTTGCTGGCCGCTGGCACCACGGCCATCGCCTACGAGACGGTGCAACTGGCCGACAAATCCCTGCCGCTTCTAGCTCCAATGTCCGAGGTGGCGGGTCGATTGGCTACGCAGGTCGGCTCACACCACCTGACCCGCCAGGGCGGGGGCCGTGGAGTGTTGATGGGCGGTGTGCCCGGCACCCACGGGGCCAACGTCGTCGTAATCGGTGCCGGAGTGTCGGGTCAGAACGCCGTGGCCATGGCTATGGGCATGCAGGCCGATGTCACGGTGCTCGATCGCAACGTCGAGCGCCTCCGACAGATCGACGCCGATTATCACGGTCAGTGTCGAACAATCATGTCCAATGAGTTCGAGGTCGACGCTGCGGTCGTGGTCGCCGACCTCGTGATCGGTGCCGTTCTCGTTGCGGGCGCTAAGGCTCCGCGCATCGTGAGCAACGAATTGGTCTCGCGGATGAAGCCCGGTTCGGTCCTCGTGGACATTTCCATCGACCAAGGTGGCTGCTTCGAGGACTCGCGCCCCACCACGCACTCCGACCCGACGTTTCGTGTCCATCAGTCGCTCTTCTACTGTGTGGCCAACATGCCAGGTGCTGTCCCCTTCACCTCGACCTATGCGCTAACCAACGTCACGTTGCCTTACGTGGTACAGCTGGCAGATCGGGGATGGCGCCAGGCACTGGCGCACGACGCCGCGTTGGCCTCGGGACTTAACTGTCACGACGGCGAACTGCACAACGCCCAGGTGGGCGCCGCCCACGGCTACGACGCCGTTCAATTCGTCGCCTAACCGGTGACGACAATGGACGGGCGGGGTACTAGCCAATGAGTGGAAGGCTGCTGGGGTGACTCTGGTCGCGGGAGTGGACTCCTCAACGCAGTCGTGCAAGGTCGTCATTCGTGACGCCGACACCGGAATTCTCGTTAGAGAAGGCCGCAGTGCGCACCCGGAAGGTACAGAGGTCGATCCCGAGTTCTGGTGGCTCGCACTGCGTCGCGCCATCGAAGCGGCGGGTGGTCTTGACGACGTGGCCGGACTCAGTATTGCGGGACAGCAACACGGCATGGTGTGCCTCGACGCAGAGGGACGCGTCGTGCGCCCCGCATTGTTGTGGAACGACACCCGCTCGGCTCAAGCGGCACACGAGCTCACTGGCGACCTCGGTGCCCACGCGTGGGCCAAGGCAGTTGGGCTAGTACCGGTGGCGTCGTTCACTGTCTCAAAACTTCGCTGGCTCGCCGAACATGAGCCCGACCACGCGGCCCAAGTGGCGGCGGTGTGCCTACCCCACGACTGGCTGACTTGGAGATTGTCGGGCTCGACGTCGATTGAGGATCTGTCGACCGATCGCTCCGACGCGTCGGGAACCGGATACTTCGACCCGCGCAGCGGCGAATACCGCCGCGACCTCCTTACGCTCGCCTTTGGACGCGACCTGGTTCTACCCACTGTGAGGGAGCCGAGTGAGCGACTAGTAACCCACGGCCACCTCGTACTGGGACCGGGCGGCGGTGACAACGCCGCCGCGCACCTTGGGGTGATGGCCGACAACGCCGCGGTCGTCTCCTTGGGCACCTCCGGCACCGTGTTCGTTCGCAGTGACACGATGCCGATGGACGCTACCGGCATTGTCGCTGGCTTCGCCGATATGACAGGTGGATTCTTGCCGCTCGTCTGCACGCTCAACGCGGCTCGCGTCCTGGATGCCGTCGCGAACTTGCTTGGTGTGAGTCTCGCCCAACTTAGCGACTTGGCACTCTCTGCCGAAGCGGGGGCGCAGGGCGTCACCATGGTGCCCTATCTCGAGGGAGAGCGAACGCCGAACCTACCTGACGCGACGGCCTCTCTGCACGGTTTGACCCTCTCCAACATCGCTCCCGCGAATCTCGCGCGCGCGACCATCGAAGGAATGTTGAGTGGCGTATCTGCTGGCCTTGATGCCCTTAACGATTTGGGTGTGGCTCTTCTGGAGGGAGCTGTCACCAGGAGTTTCTCCGTCAATGAGCCGTTGATTCGCCTGTAGGAGCCCCCGAACCTTCGCACCAT
>JABEUQ010000222.1 GCA_013044265.1 Acidimicrobiaceae bacterium | reverse complement strand
GCTCGTCTCGATGGACTGAAGGCAGCCACCATTTCGGGCTCTGCTTCCAGCGCCTTTCTGTAGGACGCCACTGCCTTCTCGTGTGACGAGACGAAGCATTCAATGAATGGTTCGAGGCGACTCTGAACTTCTTCCATAGTGAGCATGATTCGAGAATATCATGAGTGACGGATTATCTGGGTCAAATTATGTACTTTTTTATTTTACAATGCACATAGGAAAGTTTCTAGGCCGCCAGCGTGGCGATTGCCTGAGACACAGGTGCATCAAAATAATCGTGAATCACCACGGCAAAGGCGCCAATACCCAATGACACCAGGGGATGGGGTTTGGCGGTTCTGTGTACCCCGTAAGAGACACTTAAACCCACCACGCCGTGGCCCATCCACTTTTGGACTGGAGTTGGCTGGGGCTTCCGCATATTGGCATTTTATCCCCCGTAAACTTACATTTCGCAAATAACTTTGAGGACAAGTCTTTCGGCTTCAAACTCGGTCACTACCAGGAAAACTGCAACAGGCGCGAACGAGGTGGCGAACTTCGAGAGGATTTCCGTGTGGCAGACAGAGGTCTTTAGTGGCGCCACCGAGACGCAAGGCCACTCACAAACCAGTTCATCCACTCCGGTGAGGTGGATCTCACCAAATCAGAAGATCGTCGCTTTGAGTGCGAGTTAATCGCCATTCGGTATATCGAAGCCCCAGTTGATATGGCGGTCTGAAGAAGTGCCCAAAAAAGTGCCCAACTTCACGATCAATTTCGAACAGAGTGCATGAAACTGAACGGAAAACCTAGTATTTCTAAGTGATTTCGGATATACCATGCTCGCCAAACTCGTCTGAGAGGCTCTTTGAATCCGTAGGTTGGAGGTTCGAGCCCTCCCCCGCCAGCTGCAAACTTCGGAACAAAGCGGTATGAATTACCTGATGAGTTGGCCTTCGTGTGGTGTGAAGCCGGTAGTGATGAGCCCGAAAGTCTGTTGCACCGAGGCGAGGCCTTTGGCGGAAGAAATTCCACTACCAACTAGAGCCGCGCGGCGATGATTGCGGCTAATTCGAGTGGGTGTGAGCCCTGGACCGAATGGCTGGCGCCCGAAATCTCAATGATTTCGTCGTGGGGCCGACGATGACGGAACTCCTCAACGTCCTCCTCGGTGACCACCGAAGAGGGGCCCATGGCGCGCACCAGGGAGACCGGCATCGCTAGTTCCTCGAGGTATTGCCACAGGTCCGCGACGGGTTCGGGGGTGCGTGTGGGAGCACCGTGACGTTGATGTCGCCACACCCACGAGCCGTCGGGGCGCTCGAGCGCGTTGTGCATGATGCCACGGCGAAGCGATATCTCACTGCGTCCCGCATTGAATTCCTTGGTGCGTTCGAAAATCTTATCGAAGGAGGTGAACGACTCCGGTCCCTCAATGAAATCCAAGATGTGGCGTGCACTGTAGGTACTGATACCGGGAGTGATGTCGATAAGGAACAGTTGGCTCGCGAGTTCGGGATGCTCGTGCAGGAGCGCAACGCTGACCAGGCCGCCGTAGGACATCGCCACAATGGCGAGAGGAGGGTTGCTGAGCTCACGAATCGCCACGTCGAGGTCGCGGGCGTGTTCGCTGAGTGCACGCGGTCCGTAAAACGATGCGTCGGAATGTCCGTGGTGCGGTAGGTCTAGCGCGACGAGCGGTCGATCCAGGGCCAGAGCCACGGTGTCGAAGGTGTGGGCATTTTGGGCGCTGCCGTGGATGAAGGCCATTTCGGGAGGTCCGTCGCCCCAGACCAGTGCGCTCACCTGGCGCAGCCCCTCGACGGCAACGAAGGCGCGTCGCACGTGCGGGGTCGGACGTTCCAACCCCCACTCGGCCAGGTTCTCTCCGAAATACGCGAACTCGTCGTAGTCGATCATCTCCGCATCGTACGAGAAGTCCACGGTGGTGGCACCTTGTACCATTGCGGCGTGGAGTCATTGTCAAAGCGTCGTCTCGTTATCGTCACGGGGCGTTGCCACCCCGCCCTCGCGAAGGACATCGCGGACCAATTAGGAGTCGAACTCACCGAGGCGAACCTGCGCGAGTTCGCCAACGGGGAGATCCATTGTCGTTTCGACGAATCAATTCGTGGCGCGCACGTCTTTATCATCCAAACGCATTCCTCGCCCGTGAATGACGCAGTCATGGAGCAGTTGATCATGATTGACGCCGCCAAACGCGCCTCAGCCAAATCCATCACCGCGGTCATCCCGAACTACGGGTACGCGCGCCAGGACCGCAAGTCCACTGGTCGTGAGCCCATCACTGCCAAATTGATCGCCGACATGCTACAAACGGCCGGGGCGGACCGGGTGCTGTCGGTGGACTTCCACTCTGGTCAGATTCAGGGTTTCTTCGACATCCCCGTTGACCACTTGGTGGCCGCACCGGTGCTCGAGGATTATCTCAAGACCCACGCCGACACCAACACGCTGGTGGTGGTGGCGCCCGACGCCGGTCGCGTGAAGGTGGCTGAACGCTACGCCCAGCACCTGGGATGCGACCTGGCCCTGGTGCACAAGACCCGACCACGGGGTACAGCCAACGTTGCTGAAGCGCGCCACATCGTGGGTGACGTCGCCGGACGCCACTGCGTGCTCATCGACGACATGATCGATACCGCGGGAACCATCGTGGCCGCGTGCGACCTCCTGAAAGCCCAAGGAGCGGGCGAAATATGGGTGATGGCGACGCACGCACTCTTCTCCCCACCTGCGGTGGACCGTTTGTTCAATGCGCCGGTGAGTCGAGTCATCGTCACTGATACCTTGCCGTTGGGCCCCGAACGTCGTTTCGAAAAGCTCGAGATTCTCTCGGTGGCCACCATCGTGGCGAACGCCATTTCGGCAATTTTTGAGGATTCCTCGGTCTCGGATATCTTCGGCGGCGAGAACTTGCTCTAGGAGCAAAATTCCGCCACGGCGCTGGCGGCTAGACTATTCACCCTGTGCGCGACCGATGGTTGCGCGCGAAGAATTCGCACAAGGAGTTGTCATGATAGAGACCACGTTGCAGGCGTCCACGGACCGCGCTCAGGGAAGCCGTAATTCACGCCGCCTGCGCACCGCTGGCTCCATTCCGGCCGTCGTCTACGGTGAAGGTGTCAACCCACTTCCCGTGTCGGTCGACGCCAAGAGCTTTCGCACGGCGGTCTCGGGTGAGCAGGGCCTCAACACCCTGATCGACCTCGACGCTGACGGTCAGAAGTTCATCGTGATGGCGCGCGAGATTCAGCGTCACCCAGTACGCGGAACCGTCGCACACATTGACTTTCAGATCGTCGACCCCAACAAGCCCGTTGTCGCAGTGATTCCCCTGCACATGGTGGGTGACGCCGTCGAAGTGCGCCACGCCGACTGGGAGATTGACCAGCAGTTGTTCAATCTCGAAGTTCTCGCACGTCCCGACAAGATTCCCACCCACGTCGAGGTCGATATTTCGCACCTCACCCCAGGTGATGCGATTCGCGTCGGCGACGTCGTGTTGCCCGAGGGTGTCACGCCCGCCGGGGATCACGCCATCTCGGTCGTGAACACTCATGCGGGCCGAGCGGCCAAGACGGCCGACGCGAAGTCGTAGTCTGCCGTGGCGCTACGGCGCTCGGTTGAAGGTGGCCGGCGCGGAAGTGCCAGCACGCTCGTCATCGTGGGACTCGCCAATCCCGGTGAGGAGTTCGCGGGCTCTCGCCATAACGTCGGGGGTGATGCGGTACGTCTCCTCGCTCAGCGTCGGGGGGCCAAATTCTCCTTGGAACGACGTCAACGAGCAGTGATCGCCACCATCACATCTCCGGGAGGCACCGTCACCCTCGCGGTCCCCACGACCTATATGAACGAGTCGGGTGCCGCGCTGCCTCCCTTACTCGCACGAACGTCACTCGAGGACTTCACTCGCCTCGTCGTGGTCCACGATGACCTCGACCTTGAACCCGGTCGCCTGCAGCTCAGGTTCGCTGGGGGACTGGCCGGACATAACGGCCTTCGATCGATCACTCAGGTACTGGGAACCCAAGACTTCGCGCGTCTGCGTATTGGTATTGGCCGACCCGCACGCAAGGAGCAAGTGACCGACCACGTCTTGAAGCGACCTACCGGCACTCGAAGGACGCAATTGGAGACCGACGTGGCCGAAGCGGCCGACGCCTTAGAGGTGCTCGTCGATTCAGGTTTCGACATTGCACAACGTCAGATCAACGCCGGGCGTGACTGAGTCCGCGGGGCTACGGCGGGTCCTTGAACTCGCTGCCCCTTCACTACGGGCGGCGAACACCGCGGGGACCTTCATCCCCAGTGGTTTCGCGACACCCCTGGCGGTGGGGGCCTACGTCCTTGAACACCCGGGATTGGTGGTAGTCACCGCGACCTCGACCGAGGCTGAACAACTCAGCGAAGCCCTGCGAGCACTGCTGGGTGAGGACGCTGAGGTGGCGCTCTACGGCGCGTGGGATACTCATCCACTCGAACGGGTCAGTCCAGACAACTCAGTCATGGCTGAGCGTTCCCTGCTGCGCTGGCGGCTGGGACAGGGTGAACGCCCGGACGTGGTGGTCGCGCCCATTCGAGCATTGGCGCAGATTCTGCCCCCGGGCGTGGCCAACGCGCCGATGCGCGTCGTACGCGCGAGCGAGTGTGACCGCGACCAGTTCATGGCCGAACTAGTGCGTTTTGGCTACCGCCGCGAAAGTTTGGTCGAACACCGCGCCGAGTTTGCGGTGCGTGGTGGCATTGTCGATGTCTGGCCGGCCCACGCGCACGAGCCGGTACGACTGGACTTCTTCGGCGACGAGATAGAACGACTCACGATTTTCGATATTGCCTCACAGCGCTCCATCAGCGACGTCGACTACGTCGACGTCGGACCCGCGCGAGAGTGGCTTCTCGATGACGTAACGCGCGTACGCGCCGACGAGCTCACCCGCGAAGAACCCTGGGGTCGCGAGATTTTCGATCGACTGGCTCAGGGACAACTCTTTGACGGCATGGAGGGCTGGATGCCGTTGGTCGCGCACGAGCGACGGACGCTGCTGGACGAAGTCAGCGACCTGTACTGCGTGGTGGTCGAACCCGACCGCGTACGTCGTCGCCTGGAGGATCTCCTCGACGAAGAGCGAGAACTGACGGGAGCCGTCGCCACCACGTGGCAGGCGCTCCGCGACGTTCCACTCTTGCACAACACGTTCGAAAAGGTACTGGGTGGACGTATCAACGTGAACATCCAACACGGCTTCACCGAATCGGCGCAGTCCCTCTCGCTCACGTCACCGCCCGTGGTACAGGGCGACCCCGCGCGTATCGCGGCGCACGTGCGTAATTGGAGCACGCAACGTCGTGGTGTCGTACTGACGTCAAATGCGGCGGCCGTCTCGCGCATGGCTGAGCAATTGCGCGCTGAAGGTCTTGACGTCTCCTCGGATCCCACCAAGGTGCTCGACGTGCGTTTGAGCGTGCTGGAGAGTTCGCTGCCCGCTGGCTTCTACCTCGATTCGCCCGAAATCGTCGTATGGAGCGAGAGCGACCTGACGGGCCGTCGCGGGGTGCACCGCGTGGCGCGTACGCGAACGCGCAACGTGGATGGGTTCTTCGACGACTTGGCCGTTGGTAGTTACGTGGTGCACCGCATGCACGGCGTCGCTAAGTTCTCGGGCACGACGACGAGGGCCATTAACGGCATAACGCGCGACTACCTCATCTTGGAATTCAAAGATGGCCGCAGTTACTGGCCGACTGAGCAGATTGACGCTCTCACGCCCTACTCGGGGGGCGACGCGCCGGCGCTGTCGCGTATGGGCGGGGCCGAGTGGCAAAAGACTCGAGCCAAAGCGCGAGCCGCCGCATTCTTGGTGGCCCAGGACCTCGTCGACCTCTATCGTCAGCGCTCGGTCGCGGTGGGTCACGCTTTTAGCGCCGACACCGCGTGGCAAAGTGAGATGGAGGATCTCTTCCCGTACACTTTGACTCCCGACCAGGCCGAGGCCATTGATGCAATCAAGGCTGATATGGAGTTGGCGCGTCCAATGGATCGCCTCGTGGTCGCCGACGTGGGCTTTGGCAAGACCGAGATTGCCGTGCGTGCCGTATTTAAGGCGGTCCAGGACAACAAACAAGCCGCCATTTTGGTGCCAACCACGCTGCTGGCATCCCAGCACTACGCGACGCTGAGTGAGCGTTTCGCTGGCTTCCCGGTGCGCGTGGCGCTCCTGAGTCGTTTCGTGGATGATGCCGAGACCGCGCAGACAATTGCGGGACTGAAGGATGGTTCGATCGACGTGGTGGTGGGAACACACCGCATCTTGTCCGAGAGCGTCGTCTTCAAGGATTTGGGACTCCTGGTGGTGGACGAGGAACAGCGTTTCGGTGTCAATCACAAGGAAGCGATCAAGTCACGTTCGCTCGGTGTGGACGTGTTGACACTCTCGGCCAGCCCGATTCCGCGCACTCTGGAGATGGCTTTTGCGGGTATCCGTGACCTCTCGATGGTGACGACGCCACCCGCTGATCGTCGACCAATTTTGACTCACGTGGGCGAATATGACGAGGCCGCCGTGGTGGAGGCCATCCGGCGTGAACTACTGCGTGAGGGCCAGGTATTCTTCGTGCACAATCGTGTCGCCGATATCGAGGACGTGGCTCGCCGCATCGGTCAGTTGGTACCCGATGCCCGGATCGCCGTCGCACACGGGCAGATGGATGAAGGCACGCTCGAGCGCGTCATGGTGGACTTCTGGGAGCGGCGCTTTGACGTGCTGGTCTGCACCACCATCGTCGAGTCCGGAATTGATCTGCCGTCGGTCAACACCTTGATCGTGGACCGCGCCGAGCGGCTGGGTCTGGGTCAGATGCACCAGTTGCGCGGACGCGTGGGACGTAGTGGGCAACGTGCCTACGCCTACCTATTCCACGGGGCGAACCAGGTTCTCTCCGAGACTGCGTTCGAACGACTGCGCACGATCGGTGACAATACCGCCCTGGGGAGTGGTTTCAAGATCGCCATGCGAGACCTCGAGATCCGTGGCGCGGGTAATCTGCTCGGCCACGACCAGTCCGGTCCCGTGGCCGCGGTGGGTTACGACCTCTACGTGCAATTGGTCGCTGAAGCAGTGGCTGACGCTAAAGGAATCGTGGCTCCCGAGGTGGTCCAGGTCACCCTCGATGTTCCGGGCGAGGCCCATTTGCCCAAGACGTACGTGGAGGCCGATGATGCACGTCTTGAGGCGTATCGCCGCCTGGCCGCGGTGACCAGTACCGAAGAACTCGAAGATCTACGTGCCGAATGGGTCGACCGATACGGCACACTGCCCGCTCCTGCACAGGGGCTCTTGGAGCTCGCTGCGTTGCGGTTAGTGTGTTTGGTCAGGGAAATTACTAATGTGCAGGTGCTCCCCGCCAAGGTGGGAGTGCGAAGCCAGCCCGTGGTGCGCCTTAACCCCCTCGACCTGAGTGTGTCAGCGCAGATGCGAGTGCGCCGCCGCTTTGGTTCGCGTGCCTATAGCGAGGAGACCAAGGAGTTTCGCTGTGAGATGCCCGAAACCAACGATGCGGCTTCTCTCGTCGCATTGATCAACGAACTCTACGCCGACACCGGCACCTCGTCGTGACTCGCTAGCATCAGAAGGGTGCGTCGCGTCATTATTCTTCTCGTGGTAGCAGTATTGGGTGCCGGTTGGTACGGATTTGCTGCTTCACCTTCGGCCCTGGCGGTAGACGGGACCTCGGTAAGTCCCGCGGAGTTCCGCGTTGAACTCAACGCCTTCATCGCGAATCCCGGGCTCTACTGCTACGTGAGTTCACTGCTGAACGCCGCCGTCACCACGCCCGGTGCGGGCCGTGATTCGATCACCGCCGCCAGCGAAGTCCAGTGGATGAATCTGCGCCTCGAAGGTATTGCCATCGACCGCTACGTGGCCACGACGCTGCACCACCTACCCAGCGCCAGTGAACTTGCCAGTGCTCAGGCGTCATTAGAGGGTGAGTTGACCCAGGCCGCGGTGCACGCATCCCAGAGTTGCCCGGGTACTGCCGCCCAGGCCCTAGCGGAGATGCCCGCCGCAATGCGTGCCGCTCAGGTCGAGGACCAGGCGTCATCGGCTTACCTGTTGAGCAAGCTTAACGCCACAATCTCCTTGACGCCGGCCAATATCAAGACGTACTACTTGGCGCACCAGTCGAGTTACGACAAACTGTGCGTCGCCGTGGCGATCGTGCCTCAAACGAGCCTCGCGAACTTTGCGGCCTCGCAGTCCCAGGGGATGTCGGTGTCGGCTCTCGCAAAGAAGTACTCGGTTGATGCCAGCGCCGTGAGGGGTGGCGCTTACGGCTGCTTCGCGCCGAATTCCTCGTCCTACGCCAGTGTGCGCAATGACATCGGCACCGCCGCAGTCGGTCACTTCCCAACCACGTCTCTGTCCTACACCCCCACCGCAGGCGGCGCCACCTACGGTTTGTTCGTCGCCGCCACCTCGAAGACGCCGACCACCTTGGCCATGGCCCAGGGTGCGGTGATCAACGATATCCAGACTCAGAACGCGGCGACGGGCAACACCGTCAAGTCCAACATTCTCTACGCCGCTGCGGTGAGCGTTGATCCGGCCTTCGGACGCTGGGGCCTTTCCACGAGCGGTCCTTCGGTCTTCGCGCCCGCGTTGCCGACTGAGACGGGCCCCGCGACGACGACTCAACTGACGACGGCCTCCACCACTCCCTACCAGTGAGCCGAGCGCGTATACGCGTCGTCGGGCTGGGACCCGGTGACGCAAAATACGTCACCGCCGCCACGAGTCAGGCTTTACGATCTGCGCCGGTCGCGCGCCTGCGCACCAAGGTGCATCCGGCCGCCGCCGACTTCGATCTCGACAGCTATGACGCGTGGTACGAGAGTGCGGAGTCCTTTGAGGAGCTGTACGCGCGAATCGTCGAGGACTTGGTTCTCCTCGCTCACCAGTCGTCGAACCACGAGGTTGTCTACGCGGTGCCGGGTTCGCCGGTAGTGGCGGAGCGCACGGTGGAGCTGTTGCGAGAGCGTGACGACGTCGACGTCGTATGTGAACCGGCGGTCTCGGTCATCGACGTCGCGTGTGCGGTACTCGGAGTGGACCCCATGTCTCGAGGGTTGCGCATCGTCG
>JABEUQ010000032.1 GCA_013044265.1 Acidimicrobiaceae bacterium | reverse complement strand
GGGCATTGCTGGGTTTTCGAGCCCATGCCGTAGTTTCCAGCACAGCTTCAGCACAACATTTCAGGAATTACTACTCACTACGCTCGACCACTCCCCACCATTCAAGCACGTAGACAGTTCACGACCAATATCGCATTTGTTGGTCTGACCCCTCCACCCTGAACCTAAATGACACCATCGTCTTTGAGCGAGATTGAAACTTGAAAGCCGTCGACTAACTAGCTCAGCCGTTCTGTCAGCAGAACACCGTCGTTCGCCGGCTCTGTCGGCGTCAACAGATACTCCTTCGCTCGGCATCATTGGTGTTCTCATCGAGCCGTACGAATATACGCAGTCCATCATTGTTTCGAAATAGTTCTGCACATCCTTCACACCTAGAGCCACGTGGCTTCGAAAACTGATGTCCCGTCGCTGCTATTGTCGGCCATCACCATTCATTCGACGAAGTGCAACTGAAAGGGCGAATGTCAGTGACAAATTCTCAACTAAAAACAGCGGGCATGACCCGAATAGATGATGACCTCAACATCACGGGACCGGTGATGATTGTTCCACCACGTCATCTCTGGTATTCCTCCGACGCCAATGCGACGGGTCCGGTTGCGGTCGTCGCGCCATGCTCGTCGGGCACGAAGAACTAATCGCTCACTTGTTCCCAGCCAGCGTCACTCCTCACTGACGCTGACGACCTCATAGGCCCAAGTTCGTCGCCGCGGCTATTTTGACGATGCGGTCATCACGAACCTCTCGGCCATTTCAGGCGTAGCCGATAGATGCTGGTGGAGATAACTCGCAAAGAATCGAGAATCTGCGTAGCCCGCCTGAGCTGCACCAAACCGGCCAACCAGTTCGAGAGCGTTGCCGGGTGGTGACGCATCGGATCGGTGGTACTCGTGAGCTCGAATTTGAGTTCCGACGGGTCCGAGGACGCTAGGTACACGAGTTGTCGCCGTTCGGTATCCGAGGGTCAGTTTGTCAGTCATGCGAGCCTGAACTTCGGAAAGTGCCCCCACCATCTCGTGACCGTCCAGCGATCCACATAACCAGAGAAATCCTCCGCACTCCGCCCACGTGACGAGGCCCGAGGCGATTCGTCGTTGGACGTCGCGCATCAGTGAAACATTGTCGGCGAGGGCCGATGCGTACACCTCAGGGAATCCACCGCCAGCGTAGAGCGCATCGCAGCCTTGAGGTAGGGCGGACTCTTCTAAGGGATCGAACAACATGAGCTCCGCGCCCGCCTCGCGCAGGAGCTCAAGATTCTCGGGATAGACGAAACTGAAGGCTGGCCCCGCGCACACCGCCACTCGGCAACGCCCCGTGACAAGTGCCTGCGGGACGGGTGCGACGATGCGCGCTGGAGCCGTGCGTGAAAGAGCCACGATGCCATCGAGGTCGAGCGATTGGGCGATTACCGCGGAAAGCCTCGCGATCGACGCGCGTATTTTCGATGGATCCTCCGCCACTGGAACGAGACCTAAGTGACGCTCACGCCACTCCAAGGCGTCGTCCCTATAGAGAACGCCAAGGATGGGAATCCTCAAGGGCTCTAAGGCCTCCCGCAGGAGCTCTTCGTGACCAGCCCCGCCAACTCGATTGAGAATCACGGCGGCTATCTGAAACGTCGGGTCCAAACTATTGAAGCCGTGGACAATGGCCGCGACCGAGCCACTCATGGCTGACGCATCGACCACGAGGATGACGGGGGCGTCTAATAACTGGCTCACCGCGGCCGTCGAACCATCGAGGCCCGGCACGCTCGATCCATCGAACAGCCCCCATCACCCCCTCGATCACGAGGATGTCGGCGCCCCGCGACGCTTGGGCCGCGAGGCTAGCCAGGAGGGACTCCCCCGAGAGGAACGCGTCCAGCGAACTCGGCGGTCGCCCAGTAGCCAGTGCGTGGTAACTCGGATCGATGAAATCGGGCCCGATCTTGGCTGAACTCACGAGCAGCCTTCGAGCGCTGAGTGCCCCCATGACGCCAGTCGCAATCGTGGTCTTGCCGACGCCGGAATGGGTGCCGGCGATCACGATACGTGGTCCAAGTTGGGGAATAGACCAGCACGTTAGCAGGGCAACTTCCCACGCTAAATGATCGGTGACACCGAGATCGAGGTTGGCCAGAATTGAGACCGCGTCACCGGTTCAATCCGACCTCGTGACACCGCCGTCAATGAATTTGGCAAACCACCCCCTAGATAAACTTGCGTCAATGAATCATTCTGCGAATACCTCGTCCAGTGAGCAGCACCTCGTCTTGGAATCCTGGAGTGGGCCGTGGGACGCGGACGACGTCAACGCGAATTTCAAGGCCGACGTGGCCCTCTATTCACTCGTTGACCCGCTGGTAACTCTTCGCGGACTGTCCGTGTCGACCGGCCTCCCCGTGGGCGTGCTCGCGAAGTACGTGCTCGCGCGCTTCGCCACTGCCGGATCAAGTGGAATGCTCGAATTGGGGCCGACGATGATCCAGCGACTGTGGGAGCCAATTGTCCACGCCGAAGCCGCCAACGATGACGACGACGACCGACTGAAGGCATACGCCCAACTACGCGGCATGATCTCGTGGCTGCGAGGGCCTCTCTTCGATGCGGACCTCGCACGAACCTCGTACGCGACCAACGCTGCGGGCCGTGAGGACGACTGAAGTGGAGCCGCCCGCGAGCAGTGACGACGACCGGCAGGAGTTAGATTCAGTACTCGAATCAGTCAGGGAGAGAATAACGTATCTTCGGGCCTCGGCCCAGCCGGTGGACGTGGTGACCGCGGGGACGAATGTCGTTACCGACGGCGCGTATATCGCTTGTGCGACATTGATCGACGACCCAATCTGGCTGAGGGCGCTCATCATGCAAACCGGTCATCAGCTCGGCACCGATGACCCCATGATGGCAGCGTCGCTGTTCATTCAGAGTTACTCGTATCGGATACTGACACTTGCCATTGCCTGCGCGACGATCTCGGGCGTCGTACCCGACTCCTCCGCCCCAGCAATGGCGATTGCGCTGAAGGGCGGGCGGGTGTCACTGGTCGCGTACACCAGGCCTGCGGTGTTCACCCTCGCCCTACCTGGACAGTCCGTCTCGACGTCACTGCTGGATAGGAAGCAA
Source organism: Acidimicrobiaceae bacterium (assembly GCA_013044265.1). Lineage (GTDB taxonomy): Bacteria > Actinomycetota > Acidimicrobiia > Acidimicrobiales > RAAP-2 > RAAP-2. The sequence goes on along the minus strand of JABEUQ010000032.1, from coordinate 16,198 downwards.
ATGGCGGCGCTCTTCGACATCGTGCACACTCGCGCAATTGACCTTCACTTGGGGCCACTCATCGACTCGGTGAGGTCGACTATCCGAGTGGGCGAAAGGCTACTGTGGGGCAACGTCGCAGCGTCCTTAGCCGTGGCGTTTCGCACCATGGAGGGCTGCCTCGGTGAATGGGTGCAGGAGATTGGCAACTATTTCGTCGATCACTCTCCGCGGCAATTGACGGGGCTTGGTTCTTTCCTAGTACTGCAGAGCGGTGACCGGCGGGGCTGGTTCTGGGAACGGACCAACTGCTGCCTCTACGACCGTCTACCAGGCGACATTCGTTGCGCGGATTGCAGCCGAACGCCCAGCATTTCGCGCCGTGAGGCCTACCTCGCGACGCTCAACGAAGCGTAAGCGTCCTGCGCCAACCGGGCCACCGTGCGCCGGGCACGGCACTCTTCGTTAGGGCTCTACTGAAGGCCGAGGGTCACGTGCGAGAGAACCGCGCGCTCGCTCTCATTGAGCAGTGCCCGCAGCGCAGCGGTATCGAGATGCTCCTCGATCAAGTCCGCCAGAGCATCGATGCGCCCCTCGCGTCGCTGAGCGAAGTTAGTGGAGTCGGCCGCGACGAAGCGCCGACCAGTTGACGCGGCGACCTCGGTCAGGAACCTGCGACGCCACAGATCATTCTCTAGGAGACCGTGCCAGGTGCTCCCCGCGACCGATCCCTCGATGCAGCCCTCGCCCGGTAGAAGTTCCCTGCCGCCTTCCACGACGACCTGGCCGTGATGAATCTGATAGCCCTTCACCGTGATGCCGTCTGGCATCGTCACCTGTGTTTGGGTGACCACCTTCTCGGATTGGAACACGGTTCGTACCGGCAGTAAACCACAGCCCATCACTTGACCTGATCGACTCTCGACGTCGTCATGGATCGTCGTCCCCAACATTTGATAGCCACCGCAAATCCCAAAGATGGGTCGCCCCTGCGCCGCCCGCTGGCGAAGGGCACTCTCGAAGCCCCGGGCGCGCAGCCACGCGAGATCGTGCACCGTGGCGCGCGTCCCGGGCAGGATCACGAGATCGCAATCGTGTATCTGTTCGGGACGATATATCGCTCTCAGCACCACTCCCGGTTCGTCGATCAACGGGTCGATGTCGGTGAGGTTCGAAGCTCGCGGGAACACCACCACACCAATGGTCAAGAGGTCATCGCCCCGAGGGGGATCGACGTCAGTCCAACTGGTGAAGTCTGTGGCGTCCTCCGCGTCAATCTCGAGGCCCCGTAACATCGGCAGGATCCCGAGTGTCGTTCGGCCCGTCAGCGCCGTCAACTGACGGAGACCATCGACGAGGAGTTCCTTCGACCCGCGGAACTTATTGATGATGAACCCGCGCACGAAGTCCTGGTCCTCGACATCTAACACCGCCATCGTTCCCACCAGTGAGGCGAAGACACCACCACGATCGATGTCACCCACGAGCAAGGCTGGTACACCCGCGGCTCGGGCGAAGCCCAGATTCACGATGTCCGACGACCGAAGATTGATCTCGGCCGGACTACCCGCTCCCTCACATATGACCACGTCGAAACGACGCCGCAGGTCGCGGTGAGCCTCCAACACCACTTCGAGAAGTTCCTGCTTGCGATGCCAACCACGAGCGGCGTGGAGATTGCCCACCGGACGACCCATGACGATGAGTTGGCTCGTCATGTCGGTGCCGGGCTTGAGGAGGACGGGGTTCATCGCAACCTCGGGCTCCACGCCGCACGCTTGGGCCTGGGCAACTTGGGCGCGCCCCATCTCACCGTGATCTGCCGTCACGTACGAGTTCAACGACATGTTCTGGGCCTTGAAGGGAGCCACCGATACCCCTTGGCGGTGCAGCCAGCGGCAGATTCCGGTAACGACCGTGCTCTTACCCGCGCCGGAAGTTGTCCCCAGGATCAAGATCGACGAACCCACTACCTCTTGCCGTCATCTCGTTCTGTGACGCCGGCCGAATCGAAGGTGGCCATCTCACCCAGGATGCGCGCCGCCGCTTGCACGAGGGGAATGGCCAGGGCTGCACCGGTACCCTCTCCGAGTCGTAACTCCAAGTCGAGCAGTGGCACCAGGCCCATGTGGGCCATGCCAATGGTGGCGCCCGGCTCACTCGAACGGTGGCCGCCCACCAGGTAGTCCTTGACGTTGGGCGCGAAGGCGGTTGCGATGAGGGCCGCCGCCACCGAAATTACCCCGTCGATCACGATGGGCACGCCGGCCGCGGCGCCCGCGACAATGAACCCCGCGATGGCCGCGATCTCCAAGCCGCCGAGTTCAGCCACGACGTCAAGTGGTGTGGCGCCGGGGACGATCCGGTTGATTGCTGATTCGATCACCGACGTCTTGAGTGCCAACGTCGCGTCGTCGATTCCCGTTCCGCGACCCGTCACTAGATGGGGGCTGGCGGCGGTGAATACCGCGATGAGCGCCGCCGACGGCGTGGTGTTGCCAATACCCATGTCCCCCGTGACGAGCATGCGTGCACCCTGGGCGATCGCTTCAGCGCCGATCTGCACGCCCACGTTGAGGGCGACCATTGCCTGGTCGCGCGTCATGGCGGGTTGCAGCGCGAGGTTCGCCGTACCCTTAGCGACGTTGCACTGTCGCAGGCCCTCAAGGTCACCCGGGATGGGCGTCGCGACACCGACATCGACCACCACCACTTCGGCCCCCACGAGGCGAGATATCACATTGATAGCCGCTCCGCCGGAGCAGAAGTTCGCGACCATCTGTGCAGTCACCTCAGAGGGCCACGGTGTGACACCCGAAGCCACTACACCGTGATCACCGGCGAAGACACCAATGGTGACTGGTTCAGGCGGCGGGGGTGGGCAGACACGAGCGATTGCGCTCAGTTGGACACCGAGGTCCTCGAGGCGACCGAGAGAACCAACGGGCTTGGTCAGTCGAGTATGGCGCACCACGGCCGCCGCGGCCGCCACTTGGTCGACTGGTCGTACCCGCGCCAGCAATTCATCGAATGTTTCAGTATTCATTGCTCTCTCCATTTTCATCCATCGATCGACTTGACTGAACGAACCTCGTGGCGGAACCGTTCGAGACGCTCACGCGATTCATCGAGCGCTCGGTCGAGTCGAGCAATGCCGTCACGACCTGGCACGGCGATACGCGCGACGCCCTCGAGTCCGAAATTCGCACAATCGCGTACCGCGATCAGCTGATCCATCAACACCTCACGAAGTCCCGGTTGGTCCACCAGAATCCAATTGGCCTGTGATGGTCGAGGGTCGAGCCCGTGACGGGTCAGCACGTCTCGAAGCTCTTCTCGTAGCTCCCCCACCCCCCGGCACAACGATTCGAGATCGACTGGTTCGAGTAAATCCGTCAACGCCTCGCACGCCAGACCGTTCAACGACCAGGCGGGCTGGCGAGTGCGGCAGGCCTCGATGAACGCGGGATCCGCGAGGACGTAACCAATGCGAAGACCCGGACACGCCAAGAGTTTCGTCAACGAACCCACGACGATGCTGCCTTCGTCGCCCCGAGTCCAGCGGCCGGTCGCCAAAGGATAGAACGCCTCATCCCACACCGCCGCCACGTCGTCGTCGTCCGCGAGCAATCCGAGGGGGTTCTGCGGATTCGATCGCCAGAGTGGCCCATCCCCACGAGGATGAAGAGCGAATTCGGGCTCGCGGACCGACCCTCCAATCAACGAGTCAACCAAAGTAATCGCCTCCGCACCACCGTTGGTCAGTAGGAGTCGGTCGGGATCGACCCCCATGGACGACGCCAGGGCCTGAGTTGGCACAGCGGGATCCGGGTAACGCCCGATTGCGTCCAGATGCTTCAGAAGAATCGGCCGCGGATCGATGGCGAGAGGGTTCAGTGATTGTGACAGGTCGAGCACCGACTCGACCGGGACTCCGAGCCTTCTCGCGATACGCGCTCCGTCGCCGCCATGCGCACCGGCTTCGAGCATCATGAGATTCGCCGAGGTTCTCGAAACACGACACCCGCGACGATTAAGAGCACGGCGAGTAACGTCGCAACGTCACGAGCCAGTCGCGTCGATTCACCAATGTCAGCACCTTTCGCCGCACGACCGTAGCCGAGGTGCACACGGTCTTCCACGCGCCCGTCGTAGATATTGCGGCCACCAAGGCGAAGGCCGAGCGCCGCCGCGAAGGCGACCTCGCCGACGCCGGAGTTCGGTGAGGGGTGCCCTGGCGCCTGCGTCAAAACGCCACGGACGATGTCGATGGTGGCGCGAGGTCGCACGAGCGCCACGAGGAGGGCAGTGACTCTCGCCGGTACGAAGTTGACCACGTCGTCGAGTCGAGCGCTGGCCCAACCGTACTTCTCGTAGCGCTCTGAATGGTGGCCCACCATCGCATCGAGGGTGTTGATAGCCCGATACGCGAGAGCACCGAAGGGGCCGCACAGCGCCGCCCACATCACGGGTGCCACGACGGCGTCGACAGTGTTCTCCGCGACCGATTCAACGACGGCCCGTGAAATCTCAGTCTCGTCGAGTGCACGAGCGTCACGCCCGACTAGAGCTGGCAAGAGATCGCGCGCCCGATCGAGATCTTCTCTCGCCAGAGCGTCCTCCACCGCGTTCGCCGCCTCGCCGAGTGCTCGACCCCCTACGGCGATGTAGCTAGCCAGACATGTCGATCGAACGAATTGACCGGCGGCGGCGCCTAGGGACGTACCGATCAAGGCGTGGAAAGCTCCTCGACGACGACTGTCGCGATAGATCACGCTTTCCACGGTGTCCATCGCTCGACCGAAGTGGACCAGCGGGTGCACCGACGTCGGCGGTTCACCCACTAAACGGTCGATGAACACGCCACACGCCGCGCCGAATAACCACATCGGTCGAATGCCGATACCAAGCCGCCTCATCGCACGGCCAGTACGAGCAGACCCAGCGTCTCGCCAATGACGCCCGACGCCCCCAGGACGTCGCCGGTGAAACCTCCCACTTTCCGCCACGACAGTAGGGCCACCATTGCGATGGCGACTAACTCTGCGCCCAGTGCAGCCAACCCGCGAAATGACCGTGCGCCGCCGAGCAACGCTGCGGCGGCGAGGAGGCCGACGCCAACCGTCGCTCCTAGCATTCGACTGTGGGCACGCGAGCGCGGTGTAGCACCCAAGAAAGAACGAACAATACCGTTGCTACGGGCGTAGGGAAGTATCAGCGATATCCCCAGCATCGACGTTCGCGACGCACACCACAGTCCTCCGATAGCGAGAATCGATGGGCGGGTCGCCGCCAGCGCACTGACTCGCAAGAGCAGAACCGCAACGACGCTCATCAGACCGAAGGCACCAATCGCCGGATCGGACATCGCCGCGAGTCGTCGCTCGCGCTTCATCGGAGCGAGGAGTCCGTCGCCCGCGTCAGCCAGGCCATCGAAGTGCAAAAGTCCGGTGAGCGCGAGATCGACAATCACGGTGACGACCGCGGCGACGCTGTGGGGCCAAAGTCGATCACTCGCCCACCAGGCGCTGCCCACGATGAGTCCCAGAACCACGCCGACGAAGGGAAACCATACGAACGTCATCGGTGTAGGTGTGGCGGCCCCGCCAAAGATGCTCAGGAACGCGAACGCCCGCCTCACGAGTGGTGGCCACCCTTGAGAGTCAGTACCTGGCCGGCGACGACGAGAAACACGGTATCGGCGTAGTCCGCCATCGACTGATTGAGACTCCCCAGTGCGTCGCGATACGCCCGACCAACCTCACTCGTCGGGTGCACCCCGAGACCCACTTCGTCGGACACGATGACGACATCGCCTTTCACTCGGTCGAACGCCTCGAGCAAGGATGCGACGTTCACTGCGAAGTCCGGCCACCGGGCTAACCACGTGCCCAAGGAGTCAATCAGTACCACCCCGTCGAGCCCTGCCACAGCCGTCGCCAATTCAACGCCGCACTCGATGGTGACCCAATCGCTCGGTCGACGTTGTCGGTGCTGCGCGACGCGAGCGAGGAACTCCTGATCATTCGCTGGGTCGGCAGTCGCGACGTAGGTGACTGACCGACCACACTTCGTCACGAGCGCTTCGCCGACCGCCGACTTACCTGAGCGCGCTCCACCCAGCACCAGGGTGATCACCGGTCCCTCCCGTCAAGTCCGACGAGGATCGCACGATGCACCGCTCGCGCCAAGCGCGATCCCCAAACGGAACGGGGGCCACCGAACCGGTCCAACTCTCCGTTCGTCGGACAGACCACGCAGACGGCGTCGGACGCCGTACCCGTGGCGGGGATCCCTCCATCCCATAAGGCTTGCGATTTGGCTTCGGTTACCGTGGTCAGAGCGTTCAAGAGACCGGCGTCGGACAGACGGACGGGCAGGAACGCGACGATGTTGATGGTGCCCGGCGCCACGTGGTCTTCGCCGACTTCCTCGTCACTCGCGGCCCATATCGGCGTCTTGACTCCCACCGTCGTCCAGACATCGACCCCCATCTCGTGTCCGTGCGTCACGTCTCTCACCGCAGCGGCGGTCATCATGCCCACACCCTCGTCGCGCAACTCGAGTTCTCGCGCAATCTGTGCGACGTGACCGTCCACATCGGTGCGTCGATAATCGTGAGGAACTTGCAGATTGAGAATCCACTGTCGCACCCCGTAGCCTCCGCCAATCGCCGCGGTCGAGGCAACAGTCATCGGACGGACAAATCGCCACGAGAGGAGGTCCAGGTCGGTACCGTGCTCCGAGCGAGACCTCAAATCGGGCCGCATCAGTACTCGATCCCCTTCATCGCGCGGATCCCCTGATCGTAAGCGTGCTTGACCATCCGCATCTCGGTGACCGTATCCGCAATTGCGATGAGCTCTTCTGGGGCATTGCGACCGGTGACGATGACGTTGGTCTTGCGCGGCCGATTCTGTATCACTCGGATCACGTCGTCAATGTCGATCCAGCCGTAGTTGATCGCGTAGGTCATCTCATCAAGAATCACCAACTCATAAGTACCGCTCTCGATGCGCGCCCGAGCTGTCTCCCAGGCGTGACGACCTTTCGCCTCCGTCTCATCCATATCGGTTGATTCCCAAGTAAAGCCGTCGCCCAGCGACTGCCACTCGATCCCGAGCTCTAACGCCAACTTGTGCTCACCGGAGCGCCATTTGCCACTCTTTAGGAATTGGACGACGCAGACCTGCCAACCACGAGCCCACGCTCTGCCCATCACCCCAAATGCGGCTGACGACTTGCCCTTGCCGTCACCAGTATTGATCAACACGAGAGAATCGGCTCTCGTAAGTTCCTTGGGCTCCTGGGGAGCGAGTCGGGGAGCGTCTTCAATCATGATGAACCTTCTTTCTGGAACGTCGCGGAACCACGACGATGCCGTTGTCGGTACTACGGAGGATCTCCACTTTGACGTCGAAGTGTTGATTGAGCGATTCTTCGATGAGTACGACGTCGGGAACGCCGTCAGCCACCACGCTGCCCTTGGCGAGCAGTAGCACCCGATCCACAAACTGTGCCGCCAGGGTCAGGTCGTGCAACGTACTCACGACGGTCAGCTGACGCTCGACGCGAAGTTCGTCGACGAGTTCGAGGGCCTCGACTCGCCGCCCCAGGTCCATCGCACTTGTGGGTTCGTCGAGTAGCAAAATTGGCGCCTCTTGGGCTAACGCCCGCGACAGCACCAATCGCTGCAATTCGCCACCCGACATCGTGCTGAGCGGGCGAAGGATCAGGTGCGACATCCCGAGTCGAGCGAGAAGGGCGGCGCAACGCTCGCGGTCGTGTTCGCTCTCCGCACCAAAATAACCCTGGTAGGGAGTTCGACCGAGGGCGACGTAGTCGATGGCGCGCATTTGAGCAGGAAACTGCGGGTTCTGGGGCACGTACGCCACCAATCGAGCGAACTCGCGGCGGTGCATGGACCGGGTCTCGCACCCGTGGATTCGGATGCTTCCCTGGTAACCCACCAAACGCGCAATCGCGCGAAGGAGAGTGCTCTTGCCCGCCCCATTGGCTCCGATGAGCCCGAGCCACTCCCCGAAGTCAACGCGGTGCGTCACACTGTTTAATGCGACGGAATCGTGGTAATGCACGAGCACATCGTGCAGTTCGATCTGTCCGCGCACGAGGTCACTGCTCGTGACGTCATCGTCGACCATTTCAGAGCACGCCTTGATGAGACCGCCGAGAGCGCAGTACGAAGATGAAGAACGGGCCACCGATGAAGGCCGTGACTACGCCGAGTGGCACTTCGCCGGGAGCATCGACCATACGAGCGCATAAGTCGGCGAGTACGAGAAACGAAGCGCCGCTCACCAGCGAGACCGGCAACACGACTCGGTAGCTAGCGTTTGCCGTGAGACGCACCAGGTGAGGGACAATGATGCCCACGAATCCGATGAGACCGCTCACCGAGACCGCCGCCGCTGTTCCCATCGTCGCCGCCGCCACCACGACGAGGCGAACCCGATTCGGATTGACTCCTAAAGTCATCGCTTCTTCTTCGCCCAGGCGAAGCACGTCCAACAGTCGACGATGCGCGAGCAAGATCGCTGCGCTGAGCACGACGTAGGGCAAGATCAGTGTCACGTCAGACCACGTGGCCACCGAGAGACTGCCGAGGATCCACGAATACACCGGTTGCAAATCGGCAGCGTGTTGTTGTTGGATATTCGTCTGAATGGCAGTGAAGATCGCGGCGACGGCCACGCCAGCCAGGATGATTGACGGACCCGAGGAATGACCCGAGGCCTTGGCACCGGTGAGGTAGGTCAGTGCCACGGCGACGACACCACCCAGGAATGCCGCCAGGGGCAGGAATTCAGAGAAACCCGATGGCGTAACGATCGCGATGGTGGCACCTAAACCCGCACCCGCCGCCACCCCTAGTAGGTAGGGATCAGCGAGGGGATTGCGAAAGACCCCCTGGTAGGAGGCTCCTCCTAGGGCCAACATCGATCCCACGAGAACCGCCAACACGACGCGGGGAAGACGAATCTGCCAGACGATCGCCTGATCTAACGCCGATACCGAACTGTGCAGGTGCAGTAGGGGCAGGTGCGACAGCAGTACCTCGACGACAGTCGAGAGCGACAGGTCGGCCGGGCCGATCGCGGTGCTGATGAGTATCACAACGACCAAGAATGCGATCGCCACCAGCATCGGCGTTCGAGCCGATGCTGGTGAGCCGACCGTTGACGTGCGGTGAGCACGACGGCGAAGCGATGGTCGCGGCCATGAGATGGACAAAACGCAATCAGCCCTTCTGTGACTTCAAGAAGTCAGCCACCTGACGCAGCAAGATCGTGATCCGCGGACCCCAGCGAGATGCGATGTCGTCGTCCAGCTTGAGGATGCGGCGCGTCGCGACGGCGCTCATCACCGACCAACCGGGGCGGCTTGCGACCGTCGAGGCGGAGGCGTGACAACATTTGGAGTCGGCCAAGAAGATGTACGAAGGATTGGCCTTGAGGATGAACTCCGAATTGAGTTGGGGATACCCACCGTTGCTATTGACCCCGACGGCGTCAGCGATTGACTTGAGGCCCAGCAACGACATCAGTTGACCCATGAAAGTCGACGACGTCACCGAATAGTAAGTCGGATCGAGTTCCCAGTAGTAGGTCGTCCCCGGGGCGACGCGAGGAGTGGAGCGGACGATGCCAGCGATGGTGCTCTTGAGTTTCTGCACTTCGTTCACCGCTTGCTGAACGTGGCCGGTGGCTTCGCCGAGTCCGAGATACTGCTGATACGCAACGGCCAGCGTCGGCGCCGCTGGGTCGTAGATGACCGGAATCTTGAGCTTCGCCATCTGAGCGCCAAAGGATGCTGGCTCGTACGAGACGATGACCAGGTCGGGCTTGTACTTCGCAATGGCCTCGGCGCTGACGCTGAAACCGTTCAAGCTAGTGATGGGCGCGTTGGTCGGATAGTTCGAGTACTTATCAACCGCCTTCACTTGACCACCGGCACCAATCGCGTAGAGCATTTCCGTAGCGGTCGCCGACAGCGACACGATGGCGTGCGGTCGAGACGTGATGGTGACGGTGCCCATCGATGTTTTCACCTTGACGGGAAAATGGCTGACGTCAGTGGTGGCTGCGCCGCTGGCGCTCGCACCGGACCAGACGAGGCCACCCGTCAGTAACACCATGACACTGAGCCCTGTTCGAATGAATCTCATGACAATTCTCCGTTGTTTAGACGGAGGGCAAAGAGCTCGCTGCCACATCAATTCGTGGAACGAACCGTCCTTCCTCCGAGGATCGATTACGTCGATGCAGCGCAGGCGACCGGACTCGTCCCCTCGAAGGGGCTTTACCGTTGCGGGACAGTACCGGGATTCCACCGGAATTCGCTGCAACTACATCACCACGGTGTTATCCGAGGTGCTCAGAGCATACACAGGGTTGACGGACACGACAAGGTGAGCCCTCACTTGCCCCTACAAGTGGACGTCTCTCGGGGTTGCCGACGTGCGACGGCTCCGTCACACAACATCAATGACCTCGAACAGAACCGCCAAGTGGAGTTGTGCCTTCCCCGAATACCTCAGAACCTTCGACGTTGTGCCACTGTTCAAAGTGCAACGCTTCAGCGAGTGCTCGACGCTGTCGCCAACCGTGGCGCTCCAAATCCGGAACCGAATGAAGAGCAGTCACGGGACCTAGACACAACCAGGCGATGGGACGCACTGAATCCGGAATTGCCAGAAGATCCCGAAGGAAGGATTCGCGGTAGAAAGAAACCCAACCCAGGCCCCACCCCTCGCCCGTGCTCGCCAGCCAAAGATTCTCAATGGCGAGACAGGTCGAATAAAGTCCAGCGTCGGCAATAGCGTGTCGGCCCAATACGTTGGGCGCTCCGCGATCGGCGTCGTAGGTGACTACAACCGAAAGACTCGACTCGAGCACCCCATCGATCTTGATCCGCTCGAAACGGCGTGCGTGGTCGTCGTCCAACGTCTCGGCGAAGACGTCACGCTCTTCGCGGACGTGACGTTCGAAGTTCCGGCGGATGTCGTCATCAGCCACCACGATGAAGTCCCACGGCTGCGACAACCCCACACTGGGCGCAGCGTGAGCCGCCAGCAACATTCGAGTCAACTGGCGCGGATCTACAGGTTCACCGGTGAATTCGGCTCGTACGTCGCGACGCCGATGGAGCAAATCGTAAAAACTCGCGAGGTCATCTGGTGAGAATATATTTGATTGATCCATAGATTTGAGACAATAGACGTGGCATCGAATTGGGCGCGGAAACGGGGTGACTCGCGCAAGGCGGTTCAACTTGCGCCAGCGTCGCGAGCCAACTCAATCGCGCAAATCCCGGAGGAATCTCTTGATTAGTGTTGACACACATCAAATCAGTCGCGATTGTGGCGCAACTGTCTCAAAGACATCGTGACGAACGATCGGATAGTTCCCCTCATCGGCGCATCTAACTTTCGGGACCTCGGGGACTATCCCTGCATCGATGGACGACACACTCGATGGAGCACCTTGTTTCGAAGTGACTCGCTGCAGAGCATCACTTCAGCGGACGTCCTGAAGCTCCGCTCGCTAAATATAAAGACGATCGTCGACTTGCGTTCGCACAGCGAAATTGTCTACGCCGGTCCCAGCGTCCTCGAAGATTCGTCCTTCACCCTGATTGAGACTGACACCTCGAAGGAAGTTGCCAGCAGACCGTTCGGGCCCGGGGACAATTCTCTCGACGACGTCTACTGGAACTATTTGACTCGCGCCACACCGCGATTTGTCCGTGCACTACAAGAACTCAGCAATCCCGAGGCGTACCCCGCGGTTGTCAGTTGTTTCTTTGGCAAGGACCGCACCGGTGTCCTCATCGCTCTTGTTCTTGCCTGCATCGGAGTCGAGCGCGACGCAATTATCGACGACTACGCCCTCAGCGCAAGTCGTATAGAGATAATTATCAGACGATTAATGGAGGATCCCATCTATCTTGAAACCTTGACGTTGACCCCTGGTTGGAGATTGGCCGCCGACCCGTCAACCATGTCAACCTTCTTCCGCCGCTTAGATCAAGAGTTCGGTGGCGCGCGACCGTGGGCATTACACGCGGGTTTGACCGACCAACAACTAGAGAGTCTTGGCGAGGCCCTGCTGGAGTGAGGGACATATTCGTGACACCTCTCCGTATGGTCAAGTTCTGCTCCTTTCTCTTTAGGACTCGTACCGCAGAAGAATATGCCGCAGTGGATCGAAGGTCGTGAAACACGCCGAATGGTCGGGCAACTCTCGCAGCAGTGTCAAACAGCGGTTTCGATGGTCAGAGAATTTGAGTTCGGCAATTTCATAGAAATTCCCAGCACAACCTCAGCACAACAATCACCGGGAATGGTCGGGAATAGTGGGTGATTTCCTAACTATCTGACGGCCGTCGAACGAGGCCACTCACCAGTATTTGCATGGAATTCATTGGGTTTCCGAGGAGAAGCCTGAGCCCCATGGTTCGGCTTAGGAAACCATCGCTCTCTCCATACTGAGCTACGGGAGCATTACCCATCTCTCCAATCCTGCTCCAATCTTTGGATCATTCGAGATGTTGCTCTGGGATGCAACAATGCTACAGGCTCATCATTTGAGCGTCCCGTTCGAGTAGCGAGCGAATGACTTAATTCGATCAATTGAACAAGATGATGCACAGTTATTGCTCCGGGTGGTTCCTTGGAAGCCATTTCAATCAGTCCATCGATCCAAAGGCTGGCTCAGGCTCAGCGGGGAAGCCCGCCTAGCCCGATCTCATCTGCTTGAGGGTTGAAGGTTAGAATTTCCGAATGCCAGTCGGGTCCTCCAACGGTTCGGGTGACGGATCGCCAAATTCTGGGATGCGCGCGCCGGGTCTCGCCAACTCTCATCGCTTAGCGGCGCTGGGTGAAGCCATCGACGAAAAGGCGGGGGTCAAGCACAAGACTCACCAGCGTCGTCGCCCACCCACGAGCCGGCGCCACAAAGTGATTGTCCGAAGCGCGATCGCTCTAGGGGTCGTCGTGGTTCTCTTCATCGGCGGCGTCGCTGGTGACTACTTCTATCTGGGCTCGCTACTCAAACGTCAACACATTGGTCATCTCCAGAGCACCGGGTCGTCAGAGAACATTTTGCTCATCGGATCCACGACTCGATGCGGTCTCAAGACACAAAACATCGCCTTTGGACTCTGCGCCACGACGACAGGCGTCAACAGTGACATCGTCATGATCGTGCACCTCGATCCGGCTACTCACTCGGTGTCACTTCTCTCGATTCCTCGTGACACCTTCGTACCTAATGCCCGCATCGCGGGAGCGAACAAGATCGACGCCGCTCTCTATGAGGGCCCCACCCAATTGGTCGCGGCGATCGAGGAAGACTTCGGCATCCCCATCAACCACTACGTCGAATTGAACTTCGACACCTTCCAGGGTGTGGTGAACGCGCTGGGCGGAGTGCGCATGTACTTCCCGATGCCGGTCTTCGACGCTTTCTCCGGGCTCTACGTCCCCCACCCTGGATGTTTCTTACTGGATGGATACCGGGCGCTCCAGGTCGTGCGGGCACGTCACCTGCAGATTCAGTTCAACCCCGCCATCACCAATCGAGCGGACTGGACGCAAGAAGCACTCTCGGACCTGGCACGAATTCGCCGCACGCACGAGTTCTTGCGCGTGCTCGCAGCCAAGGTGTCCGCACGGGGCCTCGGTAACCCCCTCACCGATCAGAGCATCGCGTCGAGTGTCCTGGGCAACTTGACGGTGGACACCGGATTCTCCGAGGGCACCATGGTGTCGCTGGCCAGAACGTTCGCCCACGTCAACATCGCCAACGTCGCCCAAGAGACGTTCCCCGTGGTCGGCGTCAATTCACCCAATGGTTATCAGTACCAGGGCTACTCCTACGGTTCCATCGTCTTTCCGGTCGAGCCCACTGGTTATAGCCTCATCGACCAGCTCTTCGGCGCGTCAATGTCGATGAGTACCTTCACCGGCACGGCCTTGCCCGGCGCGTCGACCTTCAAGATCTCGGTTGAGAACGGTTCGGGAATCGCCAACCAGGCCACGACCATCGCGTCGGGACTGACCTCGAAGGGCTACCGCGTCTCCTCCATCGGCAACCGCACGCCCACTGGTCCAGTCCCCGAGACGGTCGTCTGGTACGGCGGCACACCACCTCCCGACACTGGCGACTGGAAGAATCCGGGCCTCGAGGCGGCACAGTCGGTGATGAGTCAAATCGAGGGACCCGCCATCATGGGCTACAACCCTTCTGAGGTCACACCCGGCGCGTTGGTCACCGTGCAGACGGGCACCGGACTGACGTTGAAGCCAGCCGCGTCGAGCGCCACTACCAACGCGACGACGAGCGCGGCCACCTTCACGCCGACCTTAGGTTCGAGGACCGCGTCCACTCCCACAGTGGAATTGGCTGCGAGTTCCACTTCGACCTCTACCACAACCACAGTTCCCGATCCCAGTGGTATTCAGTCGAACCCCAACCTGGGAACGCCCAGTGCGACGAATCCAACGTTGCAGCCCTGGGACCCGCGCGCGTGTAATGCGGCCGGGACCGGCCCCGCGACCACGCCCTAAATTCAACGAGTACTCATGAAGGTCGTCGCCAGTGCTAGTTACGAAAGCGACAGTGAACGGCCCTAACAGTTAGGCGATACTTGCCAGATCACGCGAGACACCCTCACATGAGTCTTCCTTCGCCCTAGGGTGCGAGCGGAGGTAAGCGCGCTTCGAGTTCGGCCAGTCGGTCGAGGATCTCCTTGATTCCTCCCGCCGTCGTCGTATCCAGACGGTCAACGATGATTTGCGTATCTTCGAAGGTCTTCGTTGCTCGAGCATCAGATGCGGCGGACTGAACACTTTGTCCCACCATGATGACGGACAACAGGACCAACTGAAGGAAGGTCTGTGCGATCCACGCCACCACCAGAATCAGACTCGGTGAGGTGAGGAAGTGCGGAAAGGTTCCCTTGGGGAACCAACCAGTTTGATCAAGAATCGCTGGGAGGCTGGCGAGGGCGATGAGACAGAACAAGTAGGCCATGGCCATCGTCCCGACCCCTCGCGTCAGTGCGACCGCCAGTTTGGCGTTGAACCCCTCGACCTTCTGCACATCTTCTCTGATTCCTTTGAGTGAGACGGCAGTTCTGAGGTAACTCAACGAATGGCCATGGACGGGCAGTCCATGTTTGGTCCACCCGTGCGTCGGACTTTTATCGGCCATCGTCCCCACCTCCATCGACACCGGCAATCGAGCCCCTGGAAACAACGAACAGGTGCACGTCCACGGGTACGGTGCCTTCGCTTCAGTATTGCAGAGTGCGATTCGTCTCTTCTCTTGAGGAGATGACCACCTGACGGTAGTCGTCATAATCAATCGACGGTGAGGTGAGGTCTAATTTTCTGGTGAGTGGCAACACCTGAGTGATGATCACGAACAGCTTTCGCTGCGTCGCGACGCCGAGGCTCGTTTATCAGGACTACTTGAACAGTGGGTGTGGACACTTTGACGTCATTAGCGGTTCATTCCTCCTTCACGCGAGCTCGTCCCGACCCTCGACCATCGACCATCGACCATCTAAGTAACTTGGAAGGCAGGGAGGGGGTCCACTTCAACTTTCACCAAACATCTGCTAAATGTCAACGTCGATAGTCATCACTTGACCGCCACTTCGACAATCTTGACGACGACCATAATGAAGGCAATTCCGAGGTAACCGCGCAGGGTCAGCATGCCCATCTTGCGCTGGCTGGACATGACAGGTCGGGTGAGGGTGTGAAGAGGTGCCATTCGCCAGGTGTCACGATTCGACACCTCGGCCAGCACGTCGTCCACCGTCACAATCTCTCGGCGACGGTTGCGCTGCGCGATGAGGACGCCCCCTACGAGGATCCCCACCATCGAACCAATGACGAGGATAGCGACGATCTGGGTACTGGTGATGTTGGGAAAGAGGACACTTGCCGTCAAGATCACGGATAGCAAGACGAGTATCCACACAATGGCTGCAGAAATAGCGTTGAGCCACTTGCCATTGACCCACGGACCGAGGACCGCTTTGTCGTTGCAGAGCAACAACAAGAAGACCGTGGCACTGGGAAGCAGTACTCCAGCAAGGGTCTGCACACCCTCGGTGAGTAGACCGAGGGGAATTCCCGGCGTCAAGACGAGGGCCGCCGCCACGGCCATCAGACCGGCGTAGCAGG
>JABEUQ010000221.1 GCA_013044265.1 Acidimicrobiaceae bacterium | reverse complement strand
TCTCGAGATCACCCCATGTCTGGACGCCTGACCATCACAGCTATCGCGACGGCACCAACAGAAGAGACAAATAATCGCTGTTCGTCACGAAGTCCTTGATGCCATAGGGTTAAGCGAGATCGGCCACTTCGCGCCGTGCGTTTCCCGCCAAGACTGGTGCGGCTGGAGGGATTCGAACCGCACGCACCCGAAACTGTTCTCCCTGTTCGCGATACGCGTGCGGCGCGATTGCGGAGAGTCCGGGCTCGCTCGAAGTGATCGCTCGATGGCGAAATGCACTCGAACCAACGCGGAGTGAAGACCAGGTATTCGCGCGACTACGTAGGCGGTTTGAATTGTCAATCGTGCTTCGTGACGGACTCGAACCGCCAGCTGGAATCTCACCAAACGAACGATTCCCCTCGTCCGAGACGTCGAGCCAACCTGCTGCGTAGGCGCGGTAAACGGCATTGGTGATCACTCGATGGCTAAATCGACACGGTGTAAGGGATTTCGGATCACGTCTGTTCTTCGGCCAAAGGGCAATGGGCAACGTCATCAATTCAGTATGGCTAGCATGTGCGACACCCGCAAATCCGAAACTCTGATGTGACCGCGACAGCAAATGAGTTGCACAGACAGTGCCGGTGCGAGCACTACAGGAGTAAATGGGTTGCATGTAGAACCACGTAGTCTCGGGCTCCTCGTGAAGCCCACATAACACGACCAGACGACACCAGCCAACTGATGTACACCGAAGATGCATTCCGCAAATCCATGGTTTGGCTAGACCTCACAGGCTGACCGTGAACTTGGTGCGGGTCGGAAGGCGGCGTACGTCGCCCGCGCTACGCGCGTAAATAGTGGGTCCGTCAGGACCGGCAGTGGGAGTTCGCACGGTACCGCAGTGGCGTGTCCAGAGGACGAGAGGTTGAACGGAGGCACGACGGCCGGTCCGCCGTAACTCCGGACCGATAGGTCAAATACGCGCTGACGAAAAACTGCGTGCCAACAGCCACCTTTACCAGTAGCTCGAAATGGCTCGTTATCAGGTACTACAGTTTTCACGAAAATTCGGCAATGGCGAAGGGGCGTGTGCGGTGAGGGCCGCGGTGCTCACTATTGAATGCCATGGCCCTCTCGCCAGTCACCCGCCACCAACACGAACGTGCGTGTTACGAGCGCCCCGGTGTGCGAGTAGTCCGTCGAAACCACCCGACTTGGTGCACGGGCTCGCTACGACGCAACGTGAGCCTCGGGTGACCCGCGAGGCGCGCGAGATCGCACCATTCCGTAACGACCACAATCTCACAGGCCATCCGATCGCGTCGCCCGACATCAGAGCTCCGTGGCGGCGGGTCACGTCGAGCGCGGTTCGCGTCGTCACGTGTTCGAAGTAGCGAAGAGAGGAGAACCATGACCGTCATCGAGTTTGGGCTGGAGGTGGAACTGCGAAGAGCGATCCAGCGCTCGTTGCGCAGTGCGCTCGACGAGGTGCTCGCCCTACCGCGTGGCCGCCAGCTCACGCAGTGCAAGCGCCACGACCTGATCAAGGCGGTGACGCGATGCCGCGATGCCATCGACGCGGTGCGCCTCTACGTCTCCGAGTACGACGAGCTCGCCTGGCTGGTGTTCTTCTCCGTGTCGTCACTCGAGGGCGCCGCGCACGCGGCCGGGCTCTGTGACCAGCTCGAAAAGGAGGTGGACTTGGTACACGACGAACTCGTGATCTACGCCAACTGACGTGTGACGGCGGACCACCCCGTGAGCCGCCCTCACCCCGTTGTGATACCGACCCTCCCAGAAAGGCCAACCCCATGATGACAACTGCGGAATACGAGAACATGCTCTCGTCCCAGCTCTACCGACTGATCGGCACCGTCTACGACGAGGTGTCCCAACTACCGAGCGAACAGAACATCGACCGGTGGACCCGAAACGATGTCAACACCGCCTTACGACGGTGCATGGACGCCTTCATCGTGGCCCAGTCGTGCGCCATCCGGCTCAGCCGACTGGGCGAGCTCGACGGGGCCTCGACATTCTGGATCGACGAACTCACCACCTACGAGGACCGCTTCCGCTCCCAAATCGAACACGTCGAGAGCATCGTGATCCATCGGTGACGCCACACCGCACCGGCGCCGCACTCGCCCGAATCGTGCCCGCCCGGGGCTCGTGCCGGCAGTCCCCTTCGAACAGGTGGTCAGTCAACCCGTGGTCACCGAGCCCAGTGCATCGACCTCTCCGTTGTGCGCACGAGCGCGCGTACATCAGCACCGTGGTGCGTAACGATGCCCCACACACAACCGAGGACACGAACTGGTTGCCCGGCCCGTGCACCAGAGGTCCTGGGTCGCATTCTGCTCACTCGGGCCAGGTCGACATCGCAGGCGTTCTTCTGAACGGATCCACGCGCCTCAGTGGGGTCGACAGTCACGGGTCCATCGATGGCGTTGGCACACCGGGGTCACCTGCGCCACCGGACACACCGAACCACTGTCCCAGGACGAGACGTGACCAGACATACGTCGAACCGAGAGGCCTGACTTCAGCGAGTCCCGGCGAGTGCTGCTGTGACCTGGGTGAGGGAGTGAACGATGTCTACGAAGACGGCATGATGTTCCACCACTTACAGGCCTCAGTCGTAAGCACCATTGGCTCACCGACCTCGCCGGTACGAGTTCTGTACGGCCAGAGCACACCAAATCCAACGAAAGGGCAGTTGTGACCATACGTTCCATTTCCGACGAGGAGCTCGAGCTCTCCTCGAGGCTCAACGCCACCATCGGCATCATCAACGTCGAGATGTCGCTCCTGCCGATGTCCATCAAAGTCGAGGACTGGCCCTCGGCCGAACTCCTGCGCTCGATCGTGTGGTGTCAGGTCGCGCTGATCGACGCGCTGCGGTGCGCGCTTCAGCTCAGCCAACTCGGTGGCATCGACAGGTACTCGCGGCAGTTCATCAAAGAGTTCCTCATTACCTGCGAGACGAACCAAGCCCGCCTCGCTGGGCTGGAACGGGCAATCTCGAACCATGTGGATTGACGGGGCAGCACCTTTTCCCACTCATGTGACTCAGTCCGGCCACAGGAACTCGAAGCGGGACAGACAGTCGATAACCAAATGCTCGCACGTCGAGTTCGGCGACCTCACGTGGCTCCGGTTATCGACCCGTGGCAGTCATTGATCGGCGGTTGACTCGAGGCTGACCGATCCGCGCCCAAGAAGCAGCGTCACGGCGCTCGCCACTCAGCGTGGCCTAGTCCATGATTCTCCAGGTCCATCCCTTTGAACCGGCCTGGGCATTCCGGAGACTTCTCCAGGAAACAGGACGCTTCACACGCCGGCGCTCACCGGCAATTACGGCCGCTCCAACTCAAATTTCTTCTCGTTTCCGGTCGCGATGGCCTCAAGCAGTTTCTCGGCGTACTTCCTTGCTTCAGCTTGGGATAGTCCAGATCGACACAGCGCGCTCTTCAGGCGAAAGCTGGAGGTCTTCTGAAACCTCACAACTACTTTGGACGCGCTGCCATCAAGAACCAGTTGGATTTTCCAACGCTCACCACTGCTGGACGGTCCATCCCATGAAATCTCGCGCCCGGAGAAGACAGCCGGTTGCCACGACACCTCTGGAAGGCTCTGCTCAAGTGCCAGTCGCACATCTCTCATCGACCTGTGGCGCTTGTTCACGTCGACTGCCAGTGCAGTCTCTACTGCTTTTCGTACCTTCTTCGGAACGTGCGGTGGCCATGTGCCTCGTGGTGGGTATTCGCCAGCGGCAGTAGCCAGCCTCAGCTCATCGATAGGAAGAACGGGTAGGCAAGCATCCCCGCAGAGCAGGCGAAACAACGTCACACCCATGGCATAGACATCACTCTGTACTGTCTCAGCTTGACCCGTTTGCAACTCGGGGGCCTCGTGACGCACATAGATCGAAGTGAATGGGTCCGGGACGTGACCGAGAGGTCGCGCTAGCCCGAAGTCGGAGACCTTTACCACCCCATCGCCCGTGAACAGGATGTTTGCGGGCTTGATGTCTCGGTGCAGCATCCCGTTTGCATGCAAAAACTCCACTCCTCGACATGCGTCAATCGCCACGCCGACCGCTTCCTTGACTGGTGCGGGCTTCCCTCCCCATCTATCCGCAGCCGAGCCTCCCGGTAGGTACTCCATGACGATCACTGGACCAGTGGGGAGCACTTCAGCTCCGTAAATCCGGACGACGTGCCTCTCTCCATCACCAAGCGACATTGCCCTAGCTTCCGCGGACCAGCCATCAAGGTCCGGAGACACCGAACTTGGATCTACGTACTTGACTGCTCTGAGTTCGTTGAGCACCCTGTCCCTCTCAAGCCATACTTGTCCGAAGTGGCCGCGACTCAGGGGGCTGATCTGTTCCCGCATGTTCACTCAGATGCCAGGAGTAAGGACAAGGCTGCCATCGCGGCGTCGCGTTCATCCGCATGGAGGCTCGAAACTACGGGATCGGACGTTGGATAGGCAGCGAAGGCCCCCTTCGCGGTGACCCCAAGCGCCTTTGCCATGTTCGCTCGCATACACCTGCGAACTGGAAGCGCCGCATCAAGTGCTGCCAACTGGGCCACGCCTTCGCCTTCACAACGCGACGGGTCAGTTCTTTGCGCCTTCGGTTCAGCAACCTTGACACCTACCTGTTGCACCTGACATCGATGCAGCGCGCCTGCAACTTCACCGTAGATCCACTTAAGACGCGCAGGTCCAGCGCTGCCGTTGGGTATTTGGCCGTGCCACGACTCAACCACTACCGGCGAGCCGTCGGCATTCTCCACAACGACGAACGCCAACTTGTCTACCCAGATCCGGACTCCTAGTACGCGCATGACCTCAATTCTCGTCCTCCCTGATGCGCGTTGGGGGGATTGCTCTGGCTACTGAGCGCGGCAGCGCGAGACCGTGAAGAAGCCCCCACCGAGCGTCACGAAAAGTACTGCACCGCCAGAGTGGTCATCCACGGTGTTGACCGACGACGAGGTTACGGGGGTGGCCAGTTACTCGATCGTAAGGATCGTGGTGGCCGCAGAGTTGGCTCCGGCAGGTCAAGCACCGAGGAAACACGCGAGAGTGAAGTCATCACTAGCACAGAAGAGCGCGAGGGCCAGTGCGGAGTTTGAGATGGGCTTGCTCAAGGTTGCCCATTTCAGGGCTTGGGTTCCCGCTCACGATGAAGGCACTGGTGTGGCGATCACGCATCTAGAGCAACAACACTTGCGAACACACCGGGGCTCGGGCATATCCGAAGAGTGGTTGACGGGGACGTTGAAAATGGGGTTGTCGGGCCCCGGCGAATACCTGTGTTTAGCGCGTTCATTTCGCCAACCAGATGGGAATTTTTCAATCACACCTGCCTACGCCGGGGGTGCCGCATGGGGTCTCTGACTAGGAACTTCGACCGACCGGTAACGGCGCGCAAAGCGTCGTAACTACTTCTTCTAATGGCACGTTGTTCTATAGTTGGTAAGTTCGTCTCCGCCTCGCTCGACGCGGATCTCGGGGGAAAAGTAAAACCCCGGACCGGAGGGAAACTCCGAGCCCGGGGCTAGTAATCCCCGGCACAGCCGGGGCAGTTAGTGGTACTTACTGTACCAGACTTCTGGCGCATTGCAACATCGGGCAAATGTGATACAGATAGGCTAGAAACCACGAATGACCTCGAACCTGGCAATCTTCGTCGACGCTGGCTACCTCTTCAAGCAAGGTGCCGAAGCGGCGTACGGGACGGCGCTGAAGCGCCACGAGGTCAGCTTGGATGCCAAGCAGTTCGTTGACCGTCTGTCGGCCTACGCAATGGATCAGTTTCCCGACGACGAGTTGCTTCGGACCTACTGGTATGACGGAGCGAAGAACGGGCTGCCGTCAGCCGAGCAGCTGAGCATCGCAGCGCTGCGCTACGTGAAGTTCCGCCGGGGGCGCATCAACTCAGCCGGCCAGCAAAAGGGCGTCGACACGTTGATCGTGCGAGACCTCATGGTTCTGTCGCAAGAGCGCTCGATCCAACGAGCAGTCGTGCTGTCTGGCGACGAGGACCTGCGCGAAGGTATTGAGTATGCGCAGGACCGAGGCGTCAGGGTCGCCGTACTGGGGATCGACGCTGTGCGCGGCGCGAGTCAGTCGCAAGAGCTGGTGAGAGAGGCCGACCAGGTGCTCACCTTGCCTCCAGAGATCTTGCAAGCAGCCCTCGTTCGAGTCGTCGTCGCTCCCGAAGCCACTAACCCGACCACAAGTCCAAGCATTGTTGCAGGGTCGGGGCAGCAAGCCACAGTTCTTTCCGCGACTGTTGAGCTCGCCTCCGAGTTCGCGCGCGAGTACGCGAAGGCGTGGATAAGTGCGGCTAGCGCCAGCGAGATCTCAACTCTCAAGATGCAGCAGCCAGGACTGCCTCGAGAACTGGATCGTGAGCTACTGAAGTTCGTGGTCGGAAAGAGTGGCGTTTACCCTCTGGACGATGCCCAATGTAAGGCTGCCCGACGGGCTTTTCGAGCGGAGATCGAAGCGGCGGGACCGACCTCGAAGTAGCCGCGAAGGGTCATGCGGGTGCCGCTACAAGCAGTGGCTGCTGAGGCTATCTGTGAAGTAACTCACACCGATGGGAGTGGGCTTTGAAAGCTAACGCTGACTAGCAAACCCCCGCCGGTTCGTGCGGGAGGTCTTCATGAGTGAAGCATCCTGTTTCCTGGAGAATGGGTAACAAAACCCGGTGCAGGTCAAACCTTCCAGAAACCGTGTGCCGATGACGGATTCGAACTTGATCTAGGTAATCACCTGTGGGGGTATCCATCAAACCGGAGTAGAAGTGACGGCTCTCAGGTAGTTTCGAGGTCGTGCGAACCTCACCTCTGGCCCATCGGGACTACCCGGCGACCTTCGGTGACTTCACCGCGTGGTTCCGAACGGACGAAGACTGCCGCGACTACCTCCACTGGCTGAGATGACCCAATGGATTTCGATGCCCAGAGTGCGATGGCGACGGCTTTCTGCTGAATGACGGGCGCTAGGAGTGCGAAGACCTTCACCTGCGTACGAGCGTCACCGCTGGCACCATCTTCGACCGCACCCGCACCCCGCTCACGGTCTGGTTCCACGCCTGCTGGCTCTTCGCGACGAGCAAGGACGGCGTCTCGGCAATGGCCCTTCAACGGCAACTCGAACTCGGTAGCTACCAGACGGCCTGGGCGATGCTGACACGCCTTCGCACCGCCACCGTCGACCCCGAACGGCGCAAGCTCTCGGGGACCATTGAGGTAGACGAGACCTTCTACGGCGTCCACGCGCCGGGCCAAAGGGGTGGGCGTCAGCTCGGCGCCAAGTTGATGATCCTCGTCGCGGTTGAGCGCAACGCTCCGAAGGGCTTCGGCCGGTGCCAGATGGAGATCGCCGACAACGCCCGTTCCCCGACGCTACGGAGGTTCCTGCTCGCCAACGTCGAACCAGGTTCAACCATCGTGACCGACGGGCTCAACTCTTACCCCGGGGCTACGCAGGACCTTTACACCCACCAGCCGTTGGTCTCGCCGGGGTCGCTTGCGGCGGTCAACCTCCCGGCAGTCCATCGCGTGGCGTCGCTATTCAAGCGTTGGATGCTGGGCACCCATCAGGGTTCAGCGGGTTTGGACCACTTGGAGTTCAACATCGACGAGTTCGTCTTCCGGTGCAACCGACGCACCAGCCGGCACCGTGGCCTGGTCTTCTTCCGGCTGTTGGAAGGAGCAGTCGCGCACTCCGCCGTGCGCTCCAAGGACCTACTGGTGGCGCAACGACCCAAGAAGGTGAAGCCGGTTCCGCCACCGCCCGAGACACGAGGAAGACCCAAGAGCATCGACCGCCCGCGCGAGCGACGGCCCTGGCGTGTCTCCGCCTGAGCCAAAGCGGGCTCAACGATACGAGAACGCCTCAATGCTGCGACCCGTCTTGGCATTCACGATGACGACCAGTTCGTGGCCGCCAGGACCGGCTGTAGGTCCGTAGCTCGGCACATCAACGCCGTCGAAGGTGACCGCGTAGGAGAGCGCCGCGGCCTTACCCTGCATCGCGTCGCTGAACAGGCCAAGGCGCATCGTGACCTTGACGCCCTTCGGCAGGTTGCCCGCTTGCGTGTGAGCTACGGCGTATGCCCGCGAGACAGAGACCCGAGCCCCAGCGACCTGCGCGTGCGTGGGGCGAGCGAAAGCAGCGCCGACAGCGGTCAGCGCTGCGTGCGGGAAAGGTGCGTAGGGCGAGAGCGCAACCTTGCTACTTGCCCACGCCGGAGCAGAGAGACCCAATGACAGTGCCGCGCTCACTACGAGGACGGACGCAGGCTTTGCGGTGTGAACCTTCTTCATACCCGCCCTCTCCCTCTACAACAAAACCTTACGGACCGGACTGTCCCTTCAGATTAGGGCTGCGCCTGCCGATCCGACCGGTCGAACCACCCTCAAATCAGTGTTCGCGTCGTGCACGCGAAACGCCCGAAATCCAGTGGGTTACTCCGGTTAAATGGATACCCCCATAATCACCTTCGCATGATGGTTGCAATACTCACCCACCAATCGAAGTTCGCGACGGTCGACCACGGCCGAAGTCACACCTGGCCGCTAAACAATGTCATCATTAAACAAAACTCTGGGTGGTTCATCTTGTGAATCCGTATCAAATTGAGTACGAAATTCTGCAGCCGGCCGTGGGCCGCGTATCTCTAATCGGAGAGTTGGACCTCGTCAGTGAGAACCGAGACGGTAAGTCCCTTGGCGAGTGGGCTCACGAAGTGATTGAGCGAGTCGGGGAGAACGCGCAAAGGGCGAAGTCCTTCAAGTACTATCCAGCTGCTCTGGCGATATGGCTTACCCAGCACGCACAGCAGCCCGAAGCCCACGCTTTTTGGTCTGGCCTACCGGACTGGGTACAACAGGGCAGGCTCGGCCCCGAGTACGTGACAGCACTCCAATGTCTGCGATTGAACGACTTTCAGGCTGC
This sequence comes from Acidimicrobiaceae bacterium, assembly GCA_013044265.1. Taxonomy (GTDB): domain Bacteria; phylum Actinomycetota; class Acidimicrobiia; order Acidimicrobiales; family RAAP-2; genus RAAP-2. The sequence goes on along the minus strand of JABEUQ010000221.1, from coordinate 97 downwards.
CCTCATCAACAGCAATCGCTACGTGCAGGCCGCAAGAATTCACGCTCTGCTTCCGCCATTCGCTATACCGGATCTCTTCAAAAAAGTTCGAGTGGCC
>JABEUQ010000031.1 GCA_013044265.1 Acidimicrobiaceae bacterium | reverse complement strand
GGCGCGGCGAGCGGTGACACCAGTGGTCTGGAGGACCCCGAGGTGCTCGCCCAACTCGAACGCGAGTTGGGCAGCGGCTGAACCATGTGCGACGTCGACGTCCCCTTCGATCCCTCAGCCTCTTCGAGTTGAAGTAACCAGGACGGCCGAGCCATCGGCGACGACACCTCCTGGCTCTTCACAAGTACACGGGGGGACGGGCCGAAGCGGATCGTTGCCGAGGAATCCGCCCACGACGATACGGGTCTACGTTGAATCGTGACGGACTGCGGTCGAGACCCGGGGGGCAGGGGAGGTCATGAAACACTCGGACGATCAACACCACCGTGGCCCTTGACCGTTTGGCGTACGCCGACTTTTGCTCCGCGATCGGGGCCAAACTGTCCGAAACACCGCGCGCCGGGACCGCTTCGCATCAACGTCTCGCCGATTCGAACTCGCTCGAACCAAGCGTGGCCCTCGCGCTTTATGGCAACCCCGAGATCTTCAACACCCGACCACGAAAGACCCTCGGATGGAAGACACCAGCGGAAGCCTTCGACAAGCATCTACAACCGATCCAACGAGCAGGTGTTACTTCCACCGGTTGAACCTGTTGTCGCAGAAGGTGGGGTCCGCGCACGGCATCCTTCGAACTCAGCCGGTCTCGGGCCGGGTGAAGCGGTGACTCCCTCACGCGAGCACCTTGGATGGAACGGCCCTCAGTATTCTCCACTTCTAGCCGCGCGGCTGCTCGTGCGTCGCGGAGTCATTGTCGCCTTTGCAGCGAGCAACCGGTGGACAGGTTGTTCAAGTGCTCAAAATGCACGACGATCAGAGGTCGTACCGTGGCTTCCTCGGGCAGCGTGTCGTGTCGTCGACACCTTCGTCAGAGGTGAATTCCATTCGGGTGTAGGTACCGAGATGGCACGAGGTCGGGTCCCGAGTTGTCTGGACCCCACAGGCACTGGTGCGTAGGTAGCGTGTATCGACATGACTGGTCACGTGCCGTACCTCAATTCTCGCCTCCAGAGCCACGCGGGCACGATTTTTGCGGAGATGTCCGCACTGGCCGCGAAGACGGGATCAATTAATTTGGGACAAGGATTCCCTGACGTTGACGGTCCCGACCTGATCAAACGCGCCGCGATTCGAGCCATTGAGGATGGCCATAATCAGTACCCACCCGGGAACGGGATCATCGAGCTTCGTGCAGCGATTGCCGCACACCAGAAGCGCTTTTACGGACTCGACTTCGACCCGGAAAGTGAGGTCCTGGTCACCGCGGGGGCCACCGAGGCGATTGCGGCGTGTTTGCTGGGGCTGTGTGAAATCGGCGATGAAGTCGTCATGTTTGAGCCGTACTACGACGCGTACGCGGCCTGCACCGCGATGGCCGGAGCGCAGCGTCGAGTGGTGGCGCTCAATGCTCCGGACTGGTCATTCGAACCCTTGGCGCTCGAGGATGCGATTAGTGATCGGACCCGTTTGATTTTGGTGAATACACCTCACAATCCGACGGGCAAAGTATTCAGTCTCGCGGAGCTTGAGGTGATCGCGGATGTCTGCAGGCGCCACGATCTCATCGCGGTGACCGACGAGGTATACGAACACCTCGTCTACGAATCAGCCCACGTGTCGCTCGCCACGTTGCCCGGCATGGCCGAGCGGACAATCACAATCTCATCGGCCGCCAAGACGTTCTCCTTCACCGGTTGGAAAGTTGGATGGGTGTGCGCGATCCCCGAGTTGATCACTGCGGTGCGCGCAGCCAAGCAGTACCTCACCTACGTGAATGGTGCACCATTCCAATACGCCATCGCTGAGGGGCTCAACGAATGTGATCAATACGTGGTTGAAGAGGCTCGAATTCTGCGGCACAAAAGAGATCGTCTCGCGCAGGGGCTGGACGCCGCCGGTTTTCGAGTCTTGGATTCACACGGGACTTTCTTTCTCACGACGGACATCTCGGCGCTGAGCGAAGAGGATCCCTACACCTTTTGTCGTGCACTACCCGAGCGCTGCGGTCTCGTCGCGATTCCCAGTTCAGTTTTTTACGATGACGAGGTAGCCGGTCGACACCTCGTGCGCTGGATGTTTTCCAAGAGAAGTGAGGTACTCGAAGAGGCGATTACGCGTCTCGCGAGACTTTGAACAGATCATGATTATCGCGGATTCACTCCATTGGAGTCGGGCTGAATCTGGCTCTATTTTCAACACCCCACTCACGACGTGACACCTTGTCGGTTTTCGTGCTGGAACTGGCTCGATGCCCTTGACGCGAATACGCGCGTCGGTCGAGATATTTTTAGCAGGACTATTTCTCCTTCAGGTCTGGGTTGTCCGATATCTGGCTAGGTCCTTTATCAACGATGCAACGTACTGACGCAAGGCACAAGGTCCTGGAACGACCGCTCGATTGGTAGTTAGCATTCTTGACGCGCCCGCGGGACCTTTGTCCCGCTCGATGGTCGCAGGGGGGTGACAGACCTCGGTATCGTTGCAGGGGACTCAGTGATTGGGTCTTCTCGTCCAAATTTGGACGTTGTAGTACTTACTTTGAGAAGAGGTTGGTTGTGAGTAATCCCAGTGCTTCGTATTCTGTGACCATGCGAGTGTCCCTCGACGACGCCACCGCCCTTGCGGCCGTTTCGCGCGCTGTAAGCGACGCTGGCGGATTGGTGACCGCGTTGGACGTGACCGAGCCCATCGAGGGCAAGATGATTGTCGACCTCACGTGCAACGCGTCTGACGACGACCACGCTCAGGAACTCAAGAGTGCCGTCGACGCAGTCGAGGGTGCCACAGTCAAGGTAATGAGTGACCGTACATTCTTGATGCACCTGGGCGGGACTATTGGTATTGCGCCCAAAGTCACTCTAAAAAGCCGTGACGATCTTTCCATGGCGTACACCCCGGGAGTGGCGCGTATCTCTCAGGCGATCGCGGACGATCCCTCTAAGGTGCGTAATCTCACGATTAAACGCAACACCGTTGCCGTGGTGACCGATGGGTCAGCCGTACTCGGGCTGGGCAATATTGGTCCCGAAGCGGCACTACCGGTCATGGAGGGCAAGGCCCTCTTGTTCAAGCAATTCGCCAATGTCGACGCGTGGCCCGTCTGTCTCGCCACTCAAGATGTCGACGAGATTGTGCGTATCGTCCAGTGCATCGCTCCGGTCTACGGGGGGATCAACCTCGAAGATATCTCGGCACCGCGCTGCTTCGAGATCGAAGCACGACTGCGCGACTTGCTCGACATTCCGGTCTTTCACGACGACCAGCACGGCACCGCCATTGTGGTTTTTGCCGCATTGATCAATGCGTTGCGTCTCGTGAAGAAAGAGATCACGGACGTGCGCGTCGCTCTCTTGGGTGTGGGTGCCGCGGGTGTGGCCATCGCCAAGTTGCTCATGGCGGAGGGCGTCAACGACATTATTGGCGTTAATAGTCGAGGGATCCTCGACGAAAATGACCCCAAGCTCGACGCGGACCGACTCTGGTTGGCCAACAACACTAATAAGGAGAAGCGACGCGGAACCATTGGCGATGCCTTGCGTGGGGCGGATGTCTTCATCGGCGTGTCGGGACCCGACCTGGTCACCGAAGAGGAGATCGCCGCCATGGCGTCTAATTCCATCGTGTTTGCGCTGGCCAATCCGGCTCCCGAGATCGATCCGGCGATTGCTCGTCGTCACGCCGCCATCGTCGCCACTGGACGAAGTGACGAGCCCAATCAGATCAATAACGTCTTGGCGTTCCCAGGAATTTTCCGTGGATTATTGGATGCTGGTGCATCGCGAGTGACCGAAGAAGTGGAGCTCGCCGCCGCACACGCTATCGCCGACATCGTCCAGGATTCCGAGCGTTCGGTGGAGTACATCATCCCGACGGTGTTTAACCCCAAAGTCTCTAAGGCGGTGTCCGACGCAGTGGAACGGGTCGCTCGCGCCCACTGAATGACTACGGGGCTGGCCGCGCGAGCGCGGCCAGCCCCGTAGTCACGTGGGGATCAGCCCACTAAGCCCATTGGGTAGTGACGCTGTCGTGAGTAGGAGTGGAAGTGGTGGTGGTCGATTCGTGCATTGAGCATCCAGGTGTCCTCTTCGGGAATACCTGACAGGCCCTCAGCCTGCATTTCTTGGGCAATCATCTCGTTGGAATCAACTTCGACCTCAGCCAGGATTGTGTGCAACTTGGATAGGGGGTTTGATTTCATGACACCACCTTGCCGTCTCGGAGGGGCTCTCGTGTCATCTATTTTGTAAATAGATAGGATATCTTTCATCTTGAATATAGATGATGAGACGGTGACGGCATCGCTCGATCCGCTACGAGCGTGGTGGTTATCGCAGTTGACCACCTAGTACCAGACCCGTCGAGTTCGTGGCACGTTGGCACGATCGAGTGACTTGGGACTGGCGAGAGGCGAACTCTTTGAAGTGGCAGACATCGACAGTTCGCCCCACAAGAGATGGGTCGACTGAGTAAGGGGAGTTGGTCGGGCGACGAAGTGGGTGGGTGTCACGGAGGGATCGGATCAGTTTTCTCAGTTGGTATTTTTTTCGTCACACAGTGAAGAGGTGCCGCTGGTCAGTGTGCCGAGACGCCAGACTCACGCCGATCTATTGCGACATTGACTTAGCCAACTGAGACTCGTTATGAGCCTTCGGGTGAAATCGCGCAACGCTGATGAGCCCCTTGTGCGCTCTCGTCACCCTGGACGTCACTAACATCTTTCGCATCATCAATACAGACTCGAGCAAGGTTGTGGCAAGGTGAACGTTCTCTTCATTACCCTCGACCAATTTCGTGCTGACTCCTATGGGGCACAGGGGCACTCACTCGTAAAGACCCCCACCTTGGATCGATTAGCCCGCGAGGGTGTACGCCTCGCACGGCACTTTTCCCAGGCGGCCCCTTGCGCCCCGGGACGAGCGGCACTCTATACGGGCACCTACCAGATGAATAATCGTGTCGTGGCCAACGGCTCGCCACTCGAGGATCGCTTCGACAACATCGCGCGCCTCGCGCGTCGTGGCGGCTACGTGCCCACCCTCTTTGGCTACACCGACCAGGGTCTCGACCCTAATCAGGCGACGGGTTGTGATGATCCGCGATTAGACAGTTACGACGGTATCTTGCCTGGTTTTGCCGTGGGGCACTATCTCCCCGAGAGTCAGGCCACGTGGGTGGAGTACTTGCGTGACTTGGGTTACGACGTTCCCTTTGGCTGGGCCCCGGCACTGCGTGGAGAATCTGACCGACCGGCCGAACACTCGCTCACCGGATTCCTAACGACCAAGTTTCTCGAGTGGCTCGAAGTGCAAGAGGACGGGTGGTTCGCCCACGTCAGCTTCTTGCGTCCCCACCCGCCCTACGCCGCGGCCGGGGAGTATTCACATCTCTACGACCCCGCCGACGTTGAGCTGCCCATCGTGCCAGTTGAGGTTGGCGAGCGTCACCCCCTGCACGAGATAGCCCTGGGAATTGCCTACTGCGCGGCACCCCAAGAGGAAGAGGCCATGCGGCACCTACGCGCGCAGTACTACGGGATGATTGCTGAAGTCGACTTCCAACTCGGCCGTGTCGTCGCCGCCCTCGAGGAACGCGGTGAACTCGAGGATACGTTAATCATCATCACTTCGGATCACGGAGACCAACTCGGTGATCATGGCTTGATCGAGAAGCTGGGATTCTTCCCTCAGAGTTATCACATCGTGGGAATATGGCGTGACCCACGTACAGCCAACGCGGGTCGTGTCGTCGAGCATTTCACCGAGAATGTTGACATCGCGCCGACCCTCGCGGCCGCGTTGGGACTCGAGATTCCCGCACAATTCGACGGTCGGGTCATGACCCCGCTCTTCGAGGGTCGCGATGTGCAGTGGCGAACCTCGGTGCATTACGAGTGGGACTATCGCAGCATGTTCATTGCGGGTGCGACCCAACCGTGGCCACTCGATCGTTCATTGTCACGGCATAACTTGGCCGTCTCGCTCACGGAGCATACGGCCTACGTGCAATTCGGTGATGGTTCATTTCTCTGTTTCGATGTGGCGACCGACCCCACGTGGCGCACTCCGGTGGATGACCTCAATCGAGTCCTCGTGGCGGCGCAAGACATGTTGGCGTGGCGACAGGAACACTTGGGGCGCACCTTCACTGACATGCTCCTGGAGCCTGATCGGCCGGGTCGTTGGCCCGCTCAACTTCGGCGCTGATCTCCAGAGACCTTCCGGGTCAATGCGAATGGCTGGCGTACAACCCTGCTATTTTCGCCCAGTGCTGAGGGTCAAAATGAATTACACGTGATGCGAGGGCACCGTGTGATTACTCTTCTGTCACGTTCTCTTCATTTGGTTTCAAGTTTTCTATCTTTGTTCGCGGAGTCATTGCAATCATTTCATTTACTTCATAGTCGTGTCGTCTGATGTTGGGGTTAAATAAATCCATGAACTTGACCCCTAAAAAAACCAGACGAGTCTCCAAGACTCGTTTCCTTTCCGCGGTTCTCGGATCGACGGTTGCGGTATCGTCCCTTTCCGTGATGAGCGTGAGTGCAGCCACATCGCACTCAGTGCCGACTCTCCTTCTGTACACCGCGCAGGGCTACGGTGACAAGGTGGCGGCCGCCTTTAACGCCACGAATCCTGGCTTCAAGGTGGTCCCCTACGATGACTCGACTGGTCCGCTATTGACCAAGATTGAGGCTGAAATGGCGGCAGGAAGTCCCAAGTGGGGCGTGTTCTGGGTTGACGGTGCAACGCCGTTCGCGGCATTGGATCAGCAGGGGTACCTGTTGCACAACATCGTTGCGAAGGGTACGGCGTTCAATGGCGCTGGTATGACGAACCTTCCCAAGGACCAGAGCTTTGCTCCGACCGGAGTGACCGTCGTGGGTTCGCTGTGCTACGACTCAGTAGCTACGAAGGGCATCAAGTTGCCTACGACATTCGCAGGATTGACGAGCGTACCCAAGGGTTCGCTCGGCATGAACAACCCGACGCAGTCGGGACCAATGTATCCGCTGATCGCGGGCATCATGGCCCACATGGCTGGCTTCACCTCCAAGATGACCCCCTCCAAGGCGCAGCTCAATGCCGCCGTCACAAAGGGCGAGGCCTACTTCATGAAGCTGAAGAATAATGGTCTCCAGGTGCATGACACGAACGGTCCGACCCTGGGTGCGATGGAATCAAATCCTGCGACCCTCGACATGGCAGTCATCCAGTCCTCAGCCTGCTACGGCGACATCAACGCCCAGCCCAAGTCTGCTTGGCCGACCGGCAAGGTGAAGTACTTGGACTACTCGGTTGCGATGCCCAGCAACATCGGTATTGACGCGAAACTCTCACCGGCTCTTCAGGCGGATGCTAAGAAGTTCGTGGCCTACGTTGATTCGGCCAAGGGACAAGTCGCCATGCAGCACGGTGACCCCTACGGCGATGGCCTGTTCTGGCCGGTCATCAAGGGCGTGAACCCCGAGAAGTACGTGCCCTCCTACGCATCGACCCGTGCTTACGCCATTAATCCCTACGTGTGGGGACCACTGCAGAACCAGATCAATAACTGGTTCGTCAGTAACATCATCAACTAATCGTCATCCTTCTCGACTCAGCCACGGCTACTGCGGTAGCCGTGGCTGAGTCGAGAACGTACGTAACTTATGACTGTCGAAACCTTTCTCGCCGAAACAACACCCGCGCGCCAGCCGATGGCGCGTCTTCGTCGTGTGCGCTGGTCCGGATTGGTGGTGTGGGCCGTCTTGATGCTGCTCATCATCATTCCGGTGCTCACGTTTCTTCTCGTGGCGGTCAGCCCACGGCTGTTCCGACAGGGGACGTCCTACTTCACCTTGTCGAACATCTCGACGGCGTTTCAGGGCTACACGGGACGTGGCATTATCGACTCCCTGTGGGTCTCCACTCTCGTGGGTATCTTCTCCGTGAGCTTCGCCACGCTGATCGCCTGGATGGTGCAGCGTACGAATATTTACGGGCGCCGCGTGTGGTCTGGGTCCATGTGGTTACTACTGCTAGTGCCCACGTGGATGACGACCCTCGGCTGGACTGATGTTGTGGCCCCGGGCGAATTGGGCTCCGCCTTCGGGATCCACACGCTGTTTTTTTATCACATGTTCTACGGTGCTTCGGGTATCGTGTTCGTCCTCAGTGCCGCTGCCTTGCCCTTTTCGTTCTTCGTCATCTCGGTGGGTATGCGAGGACTCGGATCGGAGTTCGAGGACGCCGCACGCGTGCACGGAGCGGGTCGCCTACTCACAATTCGTACCGTTCTACCAATCATTGCGCCGGCGCTACTGAGCGCGTTCGTCATCTCCTTCGCCGAAGCGATGAGCGACTTCGGCGTGGCCTTCACACTCGGGACCAACGCGCACTTCCCGATCGCCACCTATACCCTCTTCAACGCAATCTACGCCTTCCCCGCCAACTTCCCGGTGGCTGCGGTCATCGCCGCAGTGCTCGTCATTTCGACGGTCCCCCCAGTGTTCTTGCAGGCTCGGGTGATGCGCGGGCGCTCCTACGCCGTCTTAAGTGGTCGAAGCAGGGCAGTGCGGCGCCACCAGTTCCGCCCATTGACTCGAGTGGGGATTACCGCCTCGCTGGGTGTCTTCATGTTTTTCGTGCTCGGTCTACCACTGCTCGGGGCTATCACCAGTTCCTTCACCAATACCGACAGTTTCGTCACGACCACGGGCATCCACTGGACCCTGCAGTCCTATAAGGACGTGTTTCAACCGCTGGCATCCTTCACCACGCTCGGACCTCCCCTGTGGACATCGAACCAGTTGGGCTTCTGGGTGGCGAGCGGGACCCTGATACTGGCCTACGTCCTTGCTCGACGAATGGCGTCGCGTTCACCTGGCATTGGCCAACGCATCACTGACGTGTTCTTACTCGGCTCGATCGCGATTCCGGGGATTGTCTTGGGAGTGGGTTATATCTTCTTCTACGATCAGCACTTCATCACTGCGCACGTCGTCGACCTCTACGAGACGATGCCACTGCTCATCATGGGTCTCATTGCGTCGGCGGTGCCTTCGCAGGCGAGGTTGTTGACTGGTCCGGTGGGGCAGATCCAGTCATCACTGACCGAGGCGGCACGGGTGCACGGTGCGACAAAGTGGCGCGCCTTTCGATCGACGTCGGTACCGCTCCTGTCACGGGCCCTCGTATGGGCGTGGTTGCTCACTTTCACCAAGACCATCTCGGAACTCGCGGTCTCCCAGATCCTCTATCAGCCAGGTCACGAACCCGCCTCGGTCGTCATCGAGACCTACCTCGGGACAATCTTTGCGCCTATTGGCGCCGCCGCTACAGTAATTACCCTGGTGGAAATGGTGGGAGTTATTGGCGTTGTACTCTTCATCTTCCGACTCGTCTCGCCCAAGGGTTGGCGTCGCATCGGAGAAGCAGGAGCCCCTCAATGAGTCGTTCACACATTCAACCTGCGCGCGTCCAGATCAAGGGCGTTCGCAAGGAGTTCGGTACGAAGGTGGCGCTCAACGGCGTCTCGCTCGTGGTCGAGCCCGGAACTTTCACGGTTCTCCTGGGCCCTTCGGGCTCGGGTAAGACGACGCTCTTGCGCTGCCTGGCGGGTATTGAGCAACCAACCAGCGGTGAAATCACCATCGGTGACCAAGTCGTCTTCGGCCCCAATAAATTCGTGAGCCCCGACAAGCGTGAGCTCTCGATGGTGTTTCAGGACTACGCCCTGTGGCCGCATTTGACGGTGCGCAAGAACATCGGCTTTCCCCTAGTGAACTCGTCACTCTCGAAGGCCGAACGCGCTGAGCGAGTCGAGAGCATGCTCGAGCGTGTGGGGATCGCCTTACTCGCCGACCGCTACCCCAACGAACTCTCGGGCGGTGAACAGCAGCGCGTGGCACTGGCGCGAGCCCTGACGGCGCAGGTGGGGCTCGTCCTCTTCGACGAACCCTTGTCGAACCTTGACGCCGACCGACGTGATCAGTTGCGCATCGAGATCGCCACGCTCACTCGCGACGCTGGGGTGACCGCCGTCTATATCACTCACGACCAGTCCGAAGCCTTCGCCTTGGCCGACCGCGTGGGCGTGCTACGTCAAGGTGAACTTGTGCAGTACACCCGACCCGAGAAGATCTACCGTCACCCCAAGAGTGCCTTCGTCGCGCGTTTCACTGGAGTATCCGGAGAATTCGCGGTGACCAACGTGCGCGAGATTAGTGAGAAGCGGGTTCAAGTGCAGTTGCCCTTCGCACCAGGCATCTTTCTGGAGGCCTCGAAGTCCGAGAACAGCCCCTACGACAAGGACCCGCACCTCTTCATTCGCGCCGCCGGTGTTCACTTGAAGGCCGAGAGTTCCGAGGAGGGTGCGCCCGGGATCATTCGCGACGTTGCGTACAATGGTCGTGGTTATGAGCACGTTGTCGAAGTCGGCGAGAATCAGAATCTGACCAAAGTCTTCGTCGCCGAGCGTTTCGAGCGCGGCGATAATGTCAAAATTGTGTTGGATCCTCAATCGTGCTTCGTCATGAACGCACAGGAAGAAGCGTAGAGATGTTGGCAGCCACCGTATCCTCGGGTGTTGTCGTTCTCATGGGGGCTGTGTTCTTGGCGTGCGCCGTGGAGATGGTCGAAGCCCTCACCATTGTTTTCGCCGTCGGACACACCCGGGGCTGGCGCTCGGCCTTCGAAGGGGTGGCCGTCGCACTCGTCGCCCTCACGGCGTTGGTGGCGGTCTTTGGACCGGCGCTGATCCACGTACCTCTCACCTGGCTGCGTCTCATCGTCGGAGGCGTCTTGTTGATCTTCGGGATGCAGTGGCTGCGCAAGGCCATCCTTCGCTCCAGCGGACTCAAGGCCATGCACGATGAGGACGCTATCTACAAAGAGACCGTGGCGGAGTTGGAGAACGCCGCCCCCGCGACGAACCGGGACCGCATTGCCTTCGTGATGGCCTTCAAGGGCGTCTTCCTCGAAGGCCTCGAAGTAGTTATCACCGTGCTCACCCTGGGTACTTCGGCGCATCGCCTGGGCCTGGCTGCCATCACTGCCGGCGTCGCGCTCGTGCTCGTGGCCATCATCGGCGCCATCGTCGCCAAGCAACTCTCGAGCGTGCCGGAGAACGCCATGAAGATGGGCGTCGGGATTTTGCTGGTGACCTACGGAACATTCTGGGTCGGCGAAGGGCTCAAGGTCCGTTGGCCCGGTAACGACACGTTCCTCCTCGCCTTCGTCGGAATCTATGCCGTCGTGTGCTGGGTACTCGTGAGTGTGATCAAGCCCAAGAGCCCTTCGAGTCCCGTGAAGGTGGACGCATGAATGACCGACCACCCCTTATTGTGCGACTCATCAAGGGTTTTGGCATGTTCTGGTGGGATTTCTTGGTGGGAGACACGCCAGAATTATTCGTTGCCGCGCTCGTCATCATTGGCGCCGTGGCGCTGCTGAGCCAGACGTGGCACGCCAATACTGTTGCGGTCATAACCTTGCCCGTTCTGGCCATCACGGCGCTGACCGTGTCGGTGCGCCGCGCCAGCAACGCCGCCAAGCGCAAGTAGTCGCGTTAGGCGAAGGCCGCGTCGAGAGTGATGACGGTCCCGGTCATGGCCTTTGACACCGGGCAACCACTCTTCGCCGCCTCAGCCACTTCTTTGAAGGCGACCTCGTCGATGCCCTCCATTACGCCACGCACGCTGAGGTGGATGCCAGCGATGCGAAAGCCTCCGGCGGGGTCGGGCTCGAGGTTCACGTCCGCGCTCACGCTGAGTGTGCCGGGTGTGCCGCCAGCGCGCGCGATCAGGGCCGAACACTGCATCGCGTAGCACGCCGAGTGCGCAGCGGCAATGAGCTCCTCGGGGCTCGTGACGCCTTCGGCTTCTTCGGCGCTACGGCGTGGGAAACTGACGTCGAAGTGCCCGACGCCACTACTCACCAGCTCCACGACGCCGGAACCATCGTTGAGGCCGCCGGTCCAGTCGGTCTTCGCGTTACGTATCGCCATGGGAGAACTCCTGTCGTTGGATTAGTGATTCGCATCCTAACGACGTCATGGTGAAATCCGACGCACTGGACTATTCGAACTTAGTTCCGCAACTCCGGCAGAAATTTTGCCCCACTTGACCCACGGTGCCACACGAGGAGCAGGTGTGCGTCGTGAGCGCAGCGTCGAGAACTCCCTGATCGGATCGTGAAGTACTGGGGCCCGAGGCGAACGAGGACATTGCCCCCGCTGAGTCGCCCCCGAAACGATTGGGCTCCACGGCAGGAGAAACCAGAAGGAACAGGTTCACTAGTGGTACCAACAACCACCACCCGACATGGTTCGAATCGTGCAGGCGACGCACCCCTACGGCCAAAGTGGGTACGAACAGGCCGAACTCGTAGATGGGGTAGAGATGAGTGAACGCGATAATGATGTACCAGCCAATCCAGAAGGCCAGGATCCAATACCAGTACTCCGAACGCGAAGCCCGACCGTTGAAGGTGGCGTATTTCTGGAGCACGCTGCGAATCGCTTTGTCCATTGACACGTCGTCTCCCTCTTTCTGTTAGTAACAAACTACTGAGAATGCCCCGGTGCGCTCTGCACAGTGGGGGTCAGCCGGTATTGCGCAGGCCCGTCGCGATGCCATTGATGGTCAAGAGCAGTGCGCGCTGGAGAGTGTCATCGACGTCTCCCTCGCCCTCTCGCTGAGCGCGTACGCGTTCAAGTAGCTGAATCTGCATGAGCTGCAACGGGCGTAAATACTGGTCTCGAGTCTCGAGGGTGGTGGCTAACAATGGCTGGGACTGCAGTAGTCGATCGGATTGGGTGATAGCGAGGAGTTCGGTCATTGTCAACTGGTGCTCGGCCACAATCATGTCGAACAAGTAGTGCAACTCTCGCGGCACCAGGTGTTCGACGTACTGGCGAGCGACGTCGAGGTCGGTCTTGGCCAGCGTCATTTCCACGTTGGAGATAAAGGTCGCGAAGAATGGCCACTCGAGATACATCTCGCGCAGGTCCTCGCCGTGGCCCGCTGCGCGCGCGGCACGTAGCCCCGAGCCCACTCCGTACCAGCCGGGCACAATCTGACGCGACTGCGTCCAGCCGAAGACCCAGGGGATGGCGCGTAGCGACTCAATTCCGTCTTCACCGGTCACGCGTCGGGCGGGACGCGATCCCATGTGGAGGTTCGCGAGCTCAGTGACCGGTGTTGAACTGGTGAAATACGCCGGTAGATTTTTGTCACCGACGAGCGTGCGATAGACCGGCAGCGACGTGTCGGCCACGAGAGTCATCGCCTCGTTCCAGACGTCGAGTTTCAGGGGATCCACCCAGGGCTTGGAGTGAAAGACCACCGCTTCCAAAACAGCCGCGAGAAGCAGTTCGAGGTTCTCGCGCGCCAGCGAAGGCAGGAGGTACTTATCTGAGATGACCTCACCTTGTTCGGTGATTTTTATCGAGCCGTTCAAGACTCCATAGGGTTGGGCGAGCACTGCGTCATGGGTGGGTCCGCCCCCACGTCCGACGCTGCCACCGCGGCCATGGAAAAGGCGCAGATGAATACCGTGGCGGGCGGCGACGTCGCGCAATTGACGTTCGGCGAGGTGGATACCCCACTGCGAGGCGGTGATACCGGCATCCTTGTTGGAGTCGGAGTAGCCCAGCATGATCTCTTGGACGTTGCCGCGCAGTTCGACCAGGTGTCGATATCTCGGTACTCCCAACATGGTCTCGAAAATCTCACCGGCGTGGTGCAGTTCGTCGAGGGTCTCAAAAAGTGGCGCGAAGCCAATGCGTGCCAAGCCCGAGGTGAAGTCAATGAGTCCAGCTTCGCGGGCCAACACCACGGCGGCGAGAAGATCATCGGCACCCTTGGTCATCGAGACGATATAGGTCTCGCAGGCATTGGTCCCGAAATGGTCGATGATCTCGCCGATCGCGGCGAATGTACGAAAGGTCTTCAGATTCACGCCCTCGAGGGGGCCAGGAAACGAAAAGAGCGGGCGAGGCGACTCGAGCTCTCGGCTGAGCACCTCGAGGCGTTGGGAGCGCGAGAGTTCCTCGTAGGGCACCGTGTGTTCGCCGAGACGGTCCATCACGACGGCTAGGACGGCGTGGTGCGCCTGGGCGTGCTCGCGCACATCGAGGGTGGTGAGGGTGAGTCCAAAGGCCGAGACGGTGATGATCGAGCGCTCTAGGGTGCCGCGCGCCAACCGTTCTGAACCATTCTCAATCAGCGAGTCATAGAGCAGCATCAGGTCATCGAGGAGTTCCTGGCTGGAGGCGTAGTCCAGTCCCGCACGGTGTCGACCGCGTTGCTCCATCCGATGCTGAGTCTCTTCTAGACGTACGCGGATACAACTGAGTTTGAGTCGGTAGGGCTCTTCGGCGTTGAGTCGAAGATAGCGCGACTCGGGATTTAAGCGTGTGAGGTCATCAGCCAGGGAGAGGCGCAACTCCTCAGAGATCCCCACGTGTTGGGTCGACACCGAGATCTCATCCATCAACTTGCCCAACATGGCGCGCAGTGCGCGCACGGCGAAGTCCAGGGCCAAGTCCACGACGGAAGCGGTGACTTCGGGGGTCACGAAGGGGTTACCATCTCGGTCTCCCCCAATCCAAGTACCGAATGTCAAGGGCCGGCTGCTCGGCGCGATGAATACGCCTAGGCGCTCGGCATTAGAGACCAGCTGTTCGAGAACATCGGGCACCACGCCACGCATGAGGTGGTCGACGTAGTGCAGGGCGTTGCGCGCTTCGTCGAGCACTTCGGGACGATCGAGGCGCAACTCGTCGGTCTGCCAGAGAGTGTCGATGAGTTCAGCCGCGCGGCGCTGGCGCAATGTCTCACGTAGGGGCGAATTCGAAGCGCTGGCTTCATCGAGCAGCGTACTGATCGAACGGAGTTTCAAGAGCACCGAACGGCGGGCGGCTTCAGTGGGGTGGGCGGTGAAGACGGGGCGCACGGCCAAATTATTAATAGCCGCTTGCACCTCGCTCGCATCGACCGTGCCCGCGTCCAATGCGCGAAGGATCTCATCTGCGACGCGCGCGAGTGGACCGTCGTCGTCATTTCGGCGATCACGTCCCTGGCGTGCGCGGTGTGTTTGCTCCGTCACGTTGGCGAGGTGGAAGTACATGGAGAATGCCCGAACCAGTTGGCTGGCGGTCTCCAAGTCGAGATTCTCGAACTCGCGAAAAGAGTGTTCCATGTCAAGCCCGGCGCTCGATCGAACTGATTCAACGAGGCCGAGAAATTTCTCACCCTCCTGACGGCGCAGGGTGTCGTCGAGCATGGCCGCGAGCGCGCTGAGATCGCCGTAGAGAGCGTCGCGGTCATCGAACTGGGCTTGTGACGCAGATATCACCGAACGGGCCGCCGACGCAGAAGGGTCTGTCATCCTCCAACGTTACAAAGAATTTTCAATTCCGCGCTCGCCCGACAACAGATAGTCATAATGCATACTCGCGACGGCGTGCGGCGATCCACTGAAAGGATTGTTCGCTGCCCCAGGGAGTGTGATGACGGACCTGTCGTTGGGTGACGATGTCGAACTCTTCACCTAAGAGCGCTGACAGGTCGTGGGCGCTGTATCGATTCACGGGCAACCCCGAACACGATTCCGGGCCATCGGGGGCAAAGACACCGATGACGACGACGCCTCCTGGCGCGAGGGCCTGACGTACCGTCGTCGCGTACCGCTGGGCGTCGATCGGTGACAAGAAGTGCAAGACTGCGCGGTCGTGCCACGCGTCGTAGCGCCGAGTGGGCTGCCACGCGGTGACGTCGGCCTGCACAGTGATTACGTTCTGATATCCAACTCTTTCGCGAGTAACGTCGAGCGCCGCATCGGCTAGATCTAGAACCGTGAGATCGGAGAAACCGCGCAGAAGGAGGTGGCCGACAAATTCGGATTCGCCCGCTCCGATATCGATGACGGAATCTTCGGAAGTGACGCCGAGCACGTCGAGCAACTCTAGAGAAACCGTGGGCACGGGCTCAGACCAACTACGTTCTGCGACACTCCGTGTTGAGTAGACAACATTCCAATGTTCGGACATATCTCATTCTGCCTTGGATTATTGGACATTGTGACCCCACGGTACAAAGTCAAAGAGCCCGGGAGGGGGCCCGGGCTCTTTGGTACTACTCCGGATGCGCTACACGATGGTAGTGTCGTCGACCCTTCGGTAGTGCCGGAGACCGAGCAGCGATAGCACGAGCATCACGACCGCTGCGATAAATGCGCCGATTGCCGCGTAGAGGGCGATCTGGCCGAAGAACCAGGCTTCATAGGCGCTGAGCAATGATCCGCGCAACATTGTGCCCTTAAAGATGGTGTCTACTTGACCCGCCAACGCGGTGTTGGCGGGGTCCGCTTGGGCCTTGGAGCTCAACTGGGAGTAGGTGAGTCCGCCGCCAATTTCTTGAAGGTGCACGGCAATGAAGTCATTGGCGTAGACCTCCGCTTGCGCTCCAGTGAGCATCTGCTGTCCGGCATACTGCGAGACAGAAGGAATCATCGACGGGGTGATCTCACTGCCAACCTTTGCATTCTTGAAAGCGGAGGCGGCTGGGAAGAAAATCTTCTGCTGGGCCAACTGGGTGGTGACCTGGTTGTTGGCGAAGTTGTAACCAATCAACAATCCTGTACCGGCTCCGATGAGGACAATCGTTAATATTGTCCCAACCCAAGTGAGTAGCAGGTCTAATGTGCGACGCTTCATAGTTGGAGGTCCTTTCTTTAGGTACCTCTTACATTGTGCAACTCTTCACAAGCAAGTGAGAGTCGCTCTATAGGGCCAGATGTCATAACTCGATCCAGCGTCGACACAATCAAATGG
>JABEUQ010000030.1 GCA_013044265.1 Acidimicrobiaceae bacterium | reverse complement strand
GTGAGAAGGTTCTGCGCAAGGCAGGAAAGGCTGCGAAGTAATGGCTCGTACTACTCGTGAACTACGTGAGCGCCGTCACGCGCGCATCCGCCGTCGCCTTTCGGGCACGGCCGAACGCCCGCGCGTCGCCGTGAGTCGTAGCAACAAGCACATCTCGGCTCAGATCATCGACGACGTGGCCGGGCGTACCCTGGCTGCAGCCTCGTCGGTCGAAGCCACTCTCAAGTCGACCAGCGGTGGCAACATCGAGGGCGCTAAGGCTGTGGCCGCGTTGCTCGCGCAGCGTGCGCAAGCCGCCAACATCACCACCGTGGTCTTCGACCGCGGCGGGTTTGACTACCACGGTCGCGTGGCCGCATTTGCGGAACAATTGCGCGCCGCCGGATTGGAGTTCTAATGAGCGATCTCGAACAGTTTGAAGAGCGCACCATCAAGGTGAATCGCGTGTCTAAGGTCGTCAAGGGTGGTCGTCGTTTCTCCTTCACCGCTTTGATGGTGATTGGTGACGGCAACGGCAAGGTTGGCTTGGGATACGGTAAGGCCAAGGAAGCCGGATTGGCGGTCCAGAAGGGGATCGAGGAAGCTCGTAAGAACCTCTTCGATGTTCCACTCGCCGGCACCACGATTGTGTACCCAGTTATCGGTCAAGCCGGTGCGGGGCGTGTGCTGATGAAGCCCGCCGCTCCGGGTACTGGTGTAATCGCCGGTGGCGCAGCGCGCGCCATCTTAGAAATGGCTGGCGTCAAGGACATCATCGCGAAGTCGCTGGGTTCTTCCAACGGCATCAACGTGGCCCACGCCACTATTGAAGGCCTCAAGCAACTGCGTCGTCCCGAGGAGCTCGCTGCACTGCGCGATAAGCCGGCCGACCACGTCATCCCGTCGGGGACCTTGCGGGCATACCGCGAGCGTCAGCGCGAGGGTGACCTCTTTAAGACGGAGGCGTAAGGCCAATGGCTCAGCTCAAAGTAACTCAAATCCGTTCAGCGATTGCCACCAAGCCCAAGCACCGCGGTACGCTGCGTGCGTTGGGTCTGCGCGGCATTAGCCAGTCCAACGTGCTACCCGACCGTCCCGAGATTCGCGGGATGATCGCTCGGGTGCCGCACCTAGTTTCAGTGGAAGAGGTCAACTGATGAAGTTGCACGATCTCAAATCGCCCGAGGGCTCGACGCACCGAAAGAAGATCGTCGGTCGCGGTATCGGCGGTAAGGGTGGCAAGACCGCCGGACGTGGTACCAAGGGACAGAAGGCTCGTCGCCAGATCCCCGCGGGCTTCGAAGGTGGCCAGTTGCCGCTCCTGCAGCGAATCCCCAAGCTCAAGGGTTTTACTAACCCGTTCCGCGTGGAGTACACGCCGGTCAACCTCGACGCCCTGGTGACCCTCGGCGTTACCGAGATCAACCTTGACGTGCTGGTCACGCGCGGGCTCGCGCGCAAGAAGGATCTGGTGAAGATTCTCGGACGTGGTGAGCTCTCGAGCGCACTGCACGTCTCGGCGCACCGTTTCTCGGCGACGGCTAAGGCCGCCATCGAAGCGGCTGGTGGCACCGTGACCGAACTCGACCTGCCTTTCAGCGTGCGTCCGCCGGCGGCGGGCAACCAGCACCAGAACCGGTAGAGTTCGTCCGTGCTGCGGCGTCTCTCTAACATCTTCAGGGTCCCGGACCTTCGCAACAAGGTCCTGTTCACCATTGCCATAATCTGCCTCTACCAGTTGGGCGCGAATTTGCCTATTCCGGGAGTGAGCTGGTCGCAGGTAACACTGCTGCAGTCCAAGGCGGGGGCGAGCGGCGTGCTCGGATTCTTGAACCTCTTCTCGGGTGGTGCGTTGACGCGATTGGCTGTTTTCGGTCTTGGCGTCATGCCCTACATCACGAGTTCAATCGTTATCCAGTTGCTGACCACCGTGATTCCCAAGCTCGCCGAGTGGCGCGACCAGGGCCCCGAGGGACAAAAGCGCATCACTCAGACCACGCGGTACCTGACCATTGGTCTGGCCCTCTTGCAGTCAACGGGTCTGGTGTACGCCTTCCACGGTCACGATCAGGCGTTACTGGGATTCAATATCGACCTCATCCCTAAGTTCAACTTGTGGCTCGGTCTCTTCATGGTGATCATCATGACCGCCGGCACCGGCTTCGTGATGTGGCTCGCTGAGCTCATCACCCAACGCGGCATCGGTCAAGGCATGAGTCTCTTGATCTTCGCCAACGTCGTGGCGGGTCTGCCTTCGGGTGGCAAAGCAGTGTGGAGCGAGGGTGGCCCAACCAAGTTCTTCATTATCCTGGTGATTTCCATCGCGTTGCTCTTCTTCATTGTCTTCATGGACCAGGGCCAGCGTCGCATCCCGGTGACCTTCGCTCGTCGGGTCGTGGGTCGCAAGGAGATGGGTGGGAACTCCACGTACATCCCGCTCAAGGTCAATCAATCGGGTGTTATTCCGATCATCTTCGCCTCGTCGGTTCTCTACATCCCAGTTCTGTTGTCGAACATCGTGCCCTGGGCCAGTTTCACGAATTTCGTGAATTCCTCGCTCAAACCGACCAGTTTCTTCTACATTGGCTCGGACTTCTTGCTCATTCTGGCCTTTACGTTCTTCTACGTATACATCGCATTCGAGCCCCACCAGCAGGCGGAGCAGTTGCGTCAGCAGGGCGGCTTCGTCCCGGGTATCCGTCCCGGTGAGCCGACCGAGCGGTACTTCTCTCGTATGTTGAGTCGCCTCACCGTGGTGGGGGCATTGTTCCTCGCGTCGGTTGCGGTGATTCCGAGCATTCTGATGGCGATGTGGAACATCAACAAGTTCCCCTACTACGGCACCACGTTGTTGATCGCCGTGGGGGTGGCCTTGCAGACGATGCAGCAGATTGACTCTCAATTGATGATGCGCAACTATGAAGGCTTCCTGAAGAAGTAACGATGTCGACACGCGCGATCGTCGTTGTCCTGGGCAAGCAGGGTGCCGGAAAGGGTACCCAATGCAAGCGTTTAGCCCAGCATCTGGATATTCCTCACGTTTCGACTGGTGACATCCTGCGCGCCGCGGTGCGCGACAAGACTCAGGTTGGCCTCGAGGTGGCCTCCATTCTCGAAGCGGGTCAATTGGTGAGTGATGACTTGGTGAACCGATTGGTCAAGGAGCGATTTAACGAAGCCGACGCTGCACGCGGAGCGCTGCTCGACGGATTTCCTCGAACAGACGTCCAGGCCGAGGCTCTCGATGAGATTCTCGGTGACGACGGGGTCAAGATCTGTATCAACCTTGACGTGCCGAATGCTCTAGTGGCCGATCGCCTCTCTTCACGTCGAGTCTGCCAAGAGTGTGGGGCGATCTACACTGACAGTGACATTGAGGCGATTTCGGGAACCTGCACGAACTGTGGTGGTGACGTTGTCCAGCGTGCCGACGACATGCCCGAGGCGATCATCAAGCGCCTCGAGGTCTACGAGCGCGACACCGCCCCCCTGCTTTCCTTTTACGAGAGCCGGGGTCTGTTGGTGCGCGTCGACGGCGACCAGGACCCGCAAGAGGTCACTGCCGAGATTCTCGAAGTTCTGACTGAACGCGGTATCGGGTGAGGCGCTCGAGCGACGAACTGAACAAGATGCGTAAAGCCGGCAAAGTAGTGGCCGAGATGCATGAGGTCACGCGAGCGGCGATTCGTCCTGGCGTCACCACAATGCAACTGAACGAATTGGCCGCTGACGTTATTGCCAAGCGGGGCGCGCGATCGAATTTCCTCAACTATCACGGATTCCCCGCAGTCATCTGCGCGAGCCCGAACGACATGATCGTGCACGGTATCCCGGGTGAGTACGTCCTGCGTGAGGGTGACATCATCTCAATCGATTGCGGCGCGATCATCGAGGGCTACCACGGCGACGCGGCCTACACCGCAGGAGTCGGCGAGATCAGTGATCTCGCCGCCAAGCTCATCGAGGTAACCGAGCGATCGATGTGGGCAGGAATCGAACAGCTGTATAAGGGGAATCGCTTACACGAGGTTGGTCGCGCGGTGCAGAACGTGGCCGAAGCCTCGGGTTTTTCGGTAGTACGAGAATACGTGGGTCACGCCATCGGCACCGCCATGCACGAGAATCCCCAGGTACCGAACTATTGGCCGGGTAACCCTGGACCGACCCTCAAAGAGGGGATGGTGTTCGCCATCGAGCCCATGGTAAATGTCGGTAGTTTCGACACGTACGTCCTCGACGATGGCTGGGGAGTGATGACCCAAGACGGGCAGCTCTCCGCTCACTTCGAGCACACTATTGCGGTCACTGCCAACGGGCCCGAAGTCTTCACCATCGCCTGAATTCGCACCTGGCCCCAGAGGGAGTCAGCGAGTCGTCAAAATGTAGATTCGTGAGTGGCGTCACGCGCTGCCATCGCTTTATCCGATGGCCATAATGCATCTTTATATTAGATACTTATGTAATTTTAATCAAGAATAATGATATGTTGAAGGGGAAGAATCTGGCGTCATCGCATCGAGATGACGAGCTAGAGACTTCGCGAATGTATGGCTTCAGGCGGCGCTTTCAAGAAAAGCGGGGGGATCCTGGATCTCACTTCTGGAAAGGAAGACCACTATGAGCATTATTGACACCACTCGCAAGAACGTCGCGCTCGTTGACTTCACCGCGGAGGAAATCGTGACCGTCTCAGTTGCACCCCGCGTTGCGACTCTCGCGACACCTGTCCCATTCGCTCGCGAGAGCACGAGAAGTCGTTTCACGCGCTTCCTCGCTGCATTGGGCCACAACAGCACGATGGGCAAAAATGGTTTTCTTCTGCACGACCGCGCAGTCTTCGAAGAGTTTCGAGTGAGCGCGCAACGTCAGGCAATGAACGACTAACTATCTGTTCGCCGACGAACGTGGTGATAAACCGTTCGCCGGCGCGGGAGTGTCCATTCGCGAATTATTCATGACACGTTGACCGGGTCGCTCCGTCACGTTCGGTCCTTCGCACAGGGGTACTCCCGAAGCTTCCCTCTGGTCGTCGTGGATGATCAGAGTCGACCCAATGTATCCCCGCGAAAGAGATAGTCATGAACACCCTGAACGCTAAGAATGATAATTTCACCGAATTCAATACCCACGGTACGGATCGATTCCTCGCGGTGTCGGTCGGAACCACACCGGGAAGCCACTCGCTCTTTCACGGAGAGGGCAGTCAGCGCAGCGCTCGACGAACTCGACGTTCGGGTGTCGTGCGCCGCCACCGACGGGCACAGTAGGTCCACATCTCTGATGCCATTGGTGCCCTTGGGGCACTTCGTGATGGCGGTGCATACCACCACTGAGGTGACTAGGGGAGGGTCTTGAACGACGACGAATGGCGTGCGGAACGATCTAATGACTGGTTGCGCCGTCGCCTCCTCCGATGGCGTCGTGGCGAAGTGCTTCGCCGCCAGGTCGAAGGCGGCGAAGCACTGCGATTCACTCAGGGCTATTGCTGGAACGTGAGTGACCCTTCCTGCAAGATCACGTAACGCGCGCACAGCGGCACGGGCGTGTCAGCGGCAGGGTGCGTAGCGTTGAGAATTCGCGTGGTGCGACCGAGGTGCAGCGATCATCGGCTAGTCGCGACGGTCTCGGTCGAATTGTCGCTGCGCGAAGAGCGCGGCCTCGGTGCGACGCTGGAAGCCCAGTTTGGCGAGCAGGTTCGACACGTAGTTCTTCACCGTCTTCTCGGCGAGGAACATCACCTCACCGATCTCACGATTGGAAAGACCTTCGGAGAGCAACTCCAGGATACGGCGCTCCTGGGCACTCAATGATTCCAGACGCATGTCCTCGGTGATCTGGCGACGCAGGCGTTCTCGCGCGCGTTCGATCTGCTCGGTGCTGAGCAACATCTCACCTTGCGCCACGCGACGAATCGAATTGACCAACTCGTCACCCCGGACGTTCTTCAAGACGTACCCTTGGGCCCCCGCGAGGACTGACGCGTTGAGTGCCTCATTATCAGCGAAGGAGGTGAGCATCAGGCAGTTGAGGTGTGGGTAGTTCTCGCGCAGATCGCGGCACAGGTCGACGCCGCTGCCGTCAGGTAGTCGCACGTCCAGTACCGCCACGTCCACGTCACTGCAGTCCAGGGCCAACGCCGATTCGAGGGTGCCCGCTTGATGGGTCACCGTCAGGTCAGCGTTGGCTTCAAGCAATTCACGCAGTCCGCGGCGCACTATCTCGTGGTCATCGACGAGGAGTAGTCGTATCACGTCAGGGCTTCTTCAGCGCGGTCCATGTTACAAGTGTGCCACTTCCCACGCGTGAATCGATGACGCACTCGCCGCCAAGGTCCTGCGAGCGTGTCGCTAGGTTACGCAATCCTCGACCAAATCCGTTGCCGTTGTCGAAACCAACACCGTTGTCGCGGACCGTCAGTATCAAGTAATCCCCTTCTCCGGAGAGAGTCACCTCAACGCGAGTGGCTTCAGAGTGTCGCACGATGTTGGAAAGGATCTCGCGCAGAGCTTGAATCGTGTGGTGCGCGCAGTGTTCGTTGACCTGCTGGGAGAGGCCCGCCTGCATTTGTAGGTGGGCCTCGACGCCGAGTCGGCTATCGACCTCGCTCGTCAGCGCCTGGGCGCGTTGACGCAACGTGTCCTCGGTGGCACGGTCTTGGTCGATCTCGAAGATTGTGGTGCGAATGTCGTGGATCGTCTCGTTGAGTTCGTCGAGTGCCAGGTCGACGCGAGTGCGCGCGTCGCCGCTCAGCATGGGCAGGGCCATTTGCAGTCCCAGCCCCACGCCGAAGAGTCGCTGGATGACGGTGTCGTGTAGATCACGGGCTAACCGTTCGCGCTCCTCGGCGACGGAGAGTTCACGCAGTTCACGGCGCAGGTTGGACTGGTCGATGACCGCACCAGCCACGCGGCCGAAGGTCTCGAGAAGGAGTTCGTCGTCGTGAGTGAAGGGTTGACCATTGAGGGGATCGGTGACGTAGAGGTTTCCCCAGACGTGGCCGTTGCGCGTGACGACCGGTACCCCTAGGAATCGGTCCATGGTGGGGTGGTGCTGAGGGAAGCCGACTGATCCAGTGTGGTGTGCCAGGTCATCGATGCGCAGTGGCTCAGCGGCTCGGATGGTCTCACCGAGAACCCCTTGGCCGGTGGGGTGGGGACCAATGCGAGACGCCAGCTCATCTTCGAGGCCAGTCGCCAAGAATTCCGTGAGGGTGATTCCGTCTCGACCCAACACACCGAGCGCACCGTATTGTGCCCCCATGAGTTCACTGGCGGTATTGACAATCTGCTGAAGCAAATTGCTCAGGGTTGCGTCAGTTTCCATCAAAAGCATGGCGTCAATGAGCGAGTGCAACCGGTCGGGGTCGCGCAGTTCACGAAACTTCACGTCACCACCATTGCACGTGGTGGAGAACTCAGTGTCGCTGGCCGACGACAACCGACATGGGCAGCGACACCAACTGACCTGAGAAACCTGGGGCGCCCGCGAGGACGTCATTCATCTGTTCGCTCTCTGCAGCAACTTCCGCAATACCTGAAGCCACCACTGACCAGGTATGATCCTGCTCATCGACGCCGTCGACTTGCACGGTGAGGACGTCGTGGCGCTGCGCAGCGAGTAGAATGGAAGTATCTGTAGATGCGATAAGGATCTTCTCCCTATTCAGGATACGTATCCTGGCGGGCAGGGCAGTCGGAAGGCATCGCACAGACACCAGTATGCGAGCGAGTGGAGCCGCCGAGAGCCGGTCCACACATTCGTCGCGATCTAACACTGACACGACCGGCAAATCCTCCATCCGTCTAGCATGGACCCCGCTGCGCGTGGGCAACTAGGGCCACCGGTCACTTTTTGCCCCGTGGTGAATCGCCTTAGAGGTGTCGCTTCGCGCGAGGATGCGCACCGCTTTTGCATTCTCAGGAAAATTCGGTAGAATAGTCAGCCGACCTCTTGTGGGGTCAACCGTAAAGGAGTTTCGTGCTCCTTCGCGTCGCAGTGCCGCAACAAGGAGAAAGAACCTGAGTAAGCCAAAGGAAGACGCGTTTACCGTAGAGGGTACCGTCGTCGAGCCACTTCCCAACGCCATGTTCCGCGTCGAGCTGGAGAACGGTTACACCGTTCTAGCTCATAGTTCGGGCAAGATGCGCATGCACCGCATTCGTATTCTGCCGGGCGACAAGGTCCAAGTTGAGATTACGCCCTACGACATGACCCGCGGCCGCATCACCTACCGCTACAAATAACTCACGTTCCAGAGAGTTCGAGAAAGAAACGACATGAAGGTTCGCGCCAGCGTCAAGACCATGTGTGAGAAGTGC
>JABEUQ010000220.1 GCA_013044265.1 Acidimicrobiaceae bacterium | reverse complement strand
TCCAAAAACTGGATCACAGCGATTGGTCAGCGCGATGCGGCGACTGAACTTCGCGACTACTTTGCTCGACAAGTTGCGGGGACCGGCACGGACCGCGCCTTGAGATCACATCTTCCCGAACTCATGCCCGGACTTGGCGGCGCTGGTTTTCATGGCGTCATTCGACTGGCCTACGCGGTTGAGGCGCGCTCGCCCTCTCAGATTGCCGCTGGACTGGCGTACCTAGCCCAGGTTGCGAACCCACTGCGACCACTCGCGAAAGTTGAAGCAACGAGCAACAGCCCCGAAGAGATACTCGAAGCGTCCTCTCGCTCCGGCGAGTGGCGTGACGCGCCACAGGCCGAACTTATAGATGACGAGATGCGGATTGTGGCTTCAAAACCAGCGTTCGGTGCGCTCGTCTCACAACTTGTAATTGATGACTTCACTCAACGCCATCTCGAATCGTGCGCTCTGCATATTTATGCCTCCACCAACAATTTCACGGCGCTCCACGGCGTCACCGGTATGAACGCCCTCTCTAACTTGCGCCCGCTGTTCGACGACACGCTGCTGCTCGATCAGTACGCCTTCCAGGCTCTGGCGGCGGCGTACCTCTCTGTCGGGGCACCATCTTTTTGGTCGGTCGACCGGTACGACGAGTTCATAGGTGCGAGTTCGTCGGACGCATCGGCCATCGGGGCAGCTGGGGCACAAACCGATGACGCGCACGAGGCAAAAATCGTTTACACGGCACTTCAGGAATACCAATCAACAGCGAATCCGCTTTATCTCGCAGTTGCCTCACGAGCAACGGGCATTGCTGGTGACGAGAGTCGTTGCTGAACAAAACTCTCAAATGGCGCCCGTCGTCCTGGGAGTCGTCGTCCGAAGCATAGGATAAGTCCGTCAACCAGGTGTACGTCGATGCCACTTCTAATGAACGATCTCCTTCCCAAGCTGAGAACGCGAGTTCGATTCTCGTCGCCCGCTCCAAGGCTTTTCCTTAAGAGTTCAGTGTTTGAAAGCACTTTCAAGTCACCATGCGTGACCACAACTAGCCGGCGTTGTCCTTTGTAACATGCCCAATCATGCCCAAAACGACATCGAAAACGCTCGGACAATGCCCGCGAAACTGAACATCATTAGTTGAACGTCATTGTTGATCGGCGGACTCACACCACATAGCGATGTGGTACGTGCCAATATGCAAGCCATATTCGACCCTTCAGATTTGAGTGAAATCATCCTCCTATTGAAGGAGCGACTTCCTTAGCCTTGAGCGAGACCCGGACCACGAGATTTCTCGAAATTTTGGGGATTCTGGTTATCGCTATGACCGCCCGTACGGCCGACTCGGCGCTCCGCGCCCGTCGACCTCGGAAGAGGAGGATTGTGCACTTTTCTGACCCAGAAGCTCGACATCGGTCGATAGTTTCTATACGTTAAGCAAGGAAGTGCTGACCCGATCCTGACCAGGTCCGCCTGCTGCGAGAGGTCCTTAGTAATCCAGAGGGCTAAATTTGTTGAGTTCGAACAATTCAATTACTAACACGACAAACTAATTTTGTTGTGTTAAAATCAATTCTCATGGTTCTCAATAAATCGGGTCCTGGACGCCCTAGTTGTCACGCCATCTACCAACGGCTGGACGAGGCGATTTCGGATTTGGGCGATCGCATGGGCGGCTTGCCCTCACCCCTTGAGGCCGAGGACATTTGGGCCTCCATCTGGCACCAAGAAGCCCATCACTCAACCGCCCTCGAGGGCAATACCCTCGCCATCGAGCAGGTCGAATCGCTGCTGACCGAAGGACTTGCGGTCGGGAACAAGGAATTGCGTGAATACATGGAAGTCACTGGCTACGCCGAAGCAGCGAAATGGGTCTATGAGCAAGCCCTCGATCCCGGAGACAGGGCTCCCGATTCGCTGATCACCTTGACCGAGGTCCGTCACATCCACGAGCTCGCCCTCGGGCCAGTTTGGGGCGTTGCTCCCCCCGTGAACGCCACCAAGGAAGAGCAACCTGGGAGTTTTCGCCGACACGACATTCACGCATTCCCTGGCGGAATGAGACCACCGTCATGGGTAGAGGTCGACGCTGCGATGACCGATTGGCTGGCGTCACTCTCCGCCATCAGCCGTGCGCCATTCTCGATCGAATCCCTGGCGGCCGCACATGCCTCCTTCGAATGCATTCACCCTTTCCTCGACGGCAACGGGCGCACGGGGCGTCTCCTCACGAATCTCATCTTGATTCGCATGGGCTACCCACCAGCCATCATCTTGAAGAGGGACCGCTTACGATATCTGCGCGCCCTCCAGTCGGCGGACGATGGCGAGCCCGGTCCGCTCGGAGAACTCTTCGCGCGTGCCATCACCGACAACCTCTATCGGTTCGTCGTCCCCGCCGTCGCCGGGCCCGATACCCTCGTGCCATTATCAGCGCTGGCCGCGAAGGGCCGCAGTGTTGTCGCACTGCGAGCGGCGATCGAACGAGGTCGACTCCGCGCGCAAAAGGGGACTGACGGACAATGGCGAAGCACCCGGAACTGGGTGGACGACTACGTCGAAAGTAAACACAAAAGGACGTGACTTGCCTTCATGTCTCAAAATGACCGAAGGCTGTCCTTCATTTGGTTCTCCGGAAGTGCAAGCGTCCCGAGCGCACGATTCAAGAGTTTTATGCGATGCCGTTCAGTCATGCCCATCAAATGCCCGATGGACCAAATTGAAATTGACTCATAAAATAATCAGGGTTCTGATAAGAAACTTTCCGCACCGAACGCAGATAATTCGGTTTGCTTCCCAAGCTGAGGACGCGATGTCGTTTCTCGGCGCTCGCACCAACAAAACACATCTAGAGTCCGGAATTCT
>JABEUQ010000219.1 GCA_013044265.1 Acidimicrobiaceae bacterium | reverse complement strand
GGAACCCCCCGACAGCGACCCGCGAGCACCCGGCCCCGGGTTGCGGCCACCCTCCGATGACGAGGGACCGCTCCCTAAGCCAGCGGCGGGTTCGTCCATCAGCCAGCGTCTTCCACTGCGAGCACGGGGGCAACCGAGGCCACCACCTGGCCGGAGTCCAAGGTGACGATCCGCACACCGGTCGCGTCGCGACCTTGGCTGGAGATCTCGCGTGCGGCCATCCTCACCATAACCCCAGCCGAGGACGTTACCAGTATCTCGTCGTCTAGAGAGATCATGAAAGCCGCAACTACCTGGCCTCGCTGCGCAGTAAGGCGGATACCCCTGACACCCACCCCGCCGCGGCCTTGCCGGTTGAAGTGCTGCAGCTGGGTTCGCTTCCCAAAACCCGCCTCGGTCACGATCAGGATCGAGACATCATCGCGTGCAGGATCCAACGAGACTACTTCGTCTCCGCCTCGAAGCGCCATACCCCGAACTCCTGCAGCGTCCCGGCCCATCGAGCGAACCTCGCCCTCATCGAATCGGATCGCCATCCCAGCACGCGACACCATGAAGATGTCGTCGCTGCCGCTTGTGACGATCACACCGACCAGCTCGTCGCCGTCGCGGAGGTTGATAGCAATAAAGCCCTCGCGACGTGACTTGTCGTACTCGGAGAAGGCGGTCTTCTTGACCTGGCCGTGCTTGGTGGCAAAGAGCAGGTACTGCTCCGAAGGGAACTCGCGGGTGTCGATGAGGGTTTGTATCCGCTCCCCGGCGTCGAGTGGCAGGAGGTTGACGATCGCAGTACCCCTCGCAGTGCGCTCCTTGAGCGGCACCTCGAAGGCCCTGAGGCGATAAACCTTGCCGAGGTTCGAGAAAAACAGCAGATACGCGTGCGCAGTGGTGTGAATGACCCGGATGACAAGGTCCTCGTCTTTGAGCCTGGCTCCCTGCACTCCCCGTCCGCCGCGACCCTGGGTCCGAAACTGCGACGCAGGTACCGCCTTGACGTATCCGGCGCGGGTCATGGTGACGACGAGCTCTTCGTCGTCGATCAGGTCCTCCGCTGACATGTCCCCGTCGTCGAGGGTTATCTGGGCGCGCCGAGCGTCAGCGAACTCAGAGCGAATCGCGGCCATCTCGGACTTGATGACACCTCTCAGGCGCTCCTCGTCGCCGAGAATGGCCTCCAGTTCGGCGATGGTCTCGCGTAGACGTGCGAGCTCCTCATCGAGGCGGGCCCGTCCGAGTCGTGTGAGCGTCGACAGCGCCATGTCCAAGATGTGCTCGGCTTGGACCTCGCTGAACTCGAAGGGGACGGCCATGAGAGCCGTCCTGGCTGCCGCCCTGTCCGCTGACGCACGTATCGCCGCGATGATCGCATCGATCATGTCCAGGGCCTTGATCAGGCCTTCGACGATGTGCGCCCGGTCTTTCGCCTTGCGCAGCCTGTACTGCGAGCGCCTCGTGATCACATCGACTTGGTGCGCTATGTAAGCGCTAAGAGCTCCGACGAGGTTTAGCGTGCGGGGAACGCCGTCGACGAGCGCGACCATGTTGACGCCGAAAGAGGTCTGCAGGGGCGTGTGCTTGTAGAGGTTGTTGAGCACTACGTTGGCTGCTGCGTCACGCTTGAGATAGACAACCAGCTTCGTGTCGTCGCCAGCGCTCAGGTCGCGGATGTCGCGGATTCCCTCCAGCTCCTTCGCGTTGACAAGCTCGGCGATCTTCTCAAGGATTCCCTTGGGGCTGGCCTGGTAGGGAAGCTCGGTGATCACGATCTCGTCGCTGGAACGGCCTTCGACGATCTCAGCCTTGGCCCGCATCTTGATGGACCCTCGTCCGGTCCGGTAGGCATCCATGATCCCCTGACGGCCGAGTATCAAAGCACCGGTTGGGAAGTCCGGTCCCTTGACGAAGCGCATCAGGTCGTCCGCTGTTGCGTCAGGGTGGTCTATCAGGTGGATGGTGGCGTCGATCACCTCACCCAGGTTGTGCGGCGGGATGTTGGTGGCCATGCCGACGGCGATGCCTTGGGATCCGTTGACGAGCAGGTTCGGGAACCGTGACGGCAGGACCGAAGGCTCGTCCTCTTCGTTTGTGTAGTTGCGCACCATATCGACGGTCTCTTCGTCGAGACCTTCGATCATGTGCATCGCCAACGAAGACAGGCGGCTCTCGGTGTACCGTTCCGCTGCTGGAGGGAAGTCGGCGGACCCGTAGTTACCGTGGAAGGCGATCAGGGGGTGGCGCAGGCTGAACGGCTGCGCCATCCTCGCGAGGGCGTCGTAGATGGCGGTGTTGCCGTGAGGGTGGAAGCGGCTCATGGTGTCCCCGGTCACCTTGGCGCACTTCACGTGAGGGCGATCGGGCCGATAACCCTGGACGTGCATGTCGAAGAGGATCCGTCGATGCACCGGCTTCAAGCCGTCACGAACGTCGGGGAGTGCTCTTGAGACGATCACCGACATTGCGTAGTCGAGGAAGGAGCGTTCCATCTCCTCCTGGATCTCTATCGGCTCTATGTTCTGGTGCGCCTCGTCGGGCGGCGGAATGTTGGGCGTATCAGTCACGTCAGATGTCCAGGAACCTCACGTCGCCGGCGTTCGTGGAGATGAAGTGCTTGCGCTGTTCCACGTCGTCGCCCATCAGCTTGGAGCAGACCTCGTCGGCGAGGGCTGCCTGCTCGATATCGACACGCAAAAGCGTCCGCTTGATCTGATCCATAGTCGTCGAGCCGAGCTCCTGCCAGTCCATCTCACCCAAACCTTTCAAGCGGTTGAACTCCGCTTTGTGGCTGGGGCGTTCCAGTAGAAAACGCTGCCTGGCATTTTCATCCTTGAGGTACATCTTCTCCTTGCCGACCAGCGTAGAGAAAAGCGGCGGTTGAGCGCAGAATACGTGGCCTTCCTCGATGAGCGGCCTCATCTGGCGAAAGAAGAAAGTCAGTAGCAAGGTGCGTATGTGGCTCCCGTCGACGTCCGCGTCGGCGAGGATGATCACCTTGCCGTAGCGGGCCTTAGACACGTCGAAGTCGTCCGAAAGACCAGCACCTACAGCGGC
>JABEUQ010000029.1 GCA_013044265.1 Acidimicrobiaceae bacterium | reverse complement strand
TCAGAACCATACACACCAGAAGGGGCAATTTGAGAACGGCCGATCCGCGTTCAATCTTCGGGCAAGTTACCGAAATCATTCTTAGCTTTCTTGTACCATCCCATTCCTTTGATGGGATTCTTCCAACGGGCCTTCATCTCTTTCGCGGCCGGCTCATGCGTCGCATCACCCTTCTCGACCATCTCCTTGAGATGCCGATCTTGTGCCTTGATGACCTCGTCGGCGGTCATGCCGTGGTGCGTAAAGTCGCACGGGCCACCTAACTGTTGACACGTCATTGCTTTCATATTCTTGCTTCCTTTCATCTTGTCGGAGAATTGCTCAAGTGTTCAGCACTTAGTACACATCGATATCTCAGGATTTCACACGAATCCGAACCACGTCCAGGGTCGCCAGAACCTCTGGGTCGGCGATCAGTTCCACTTCGTAAATTTGACTCGACTCGACGTGGAACACGAAGACAACCTTGACCGACCGGGAGTGAATCCACGCGGCGCCGAGTTCGCCATCGATTGTGACGGGCACCGCCCCTCGGGTGCCGTTAAATCGGCCAGCGACTGCGGACGGGCTGTCGTAGAGGGAATCCGTGCCCATCTTCTGGGCGACGAGGTCGGCCCGCATGACGGCGTCGGGGGCGAGTAGCGACAGCAGGGTCGCCAAATCCCCTCCCCTGGCTGCGGTGAGGAACGCGCTGACGACACGCTGGTTCTCCGCACACACATTTAGAGCCTCTACGGGCCCTGGTACGCCCTGCACTTTGCGCCGCGCTCGACTTGCCAGCTGTCGCACGGCGGTGTCCGAACGCCCCATGATCACGCCAATCTCGCCGAACGAAAAACCGAAGATATCGTGTAGTACGAAGGCTGCCCTCTCGGCAGGCGCGAGGGTGTCAAAGATGACTTGCATCGCGTCGCCAATCTGTTCGGCGAGCAGAGCGTCGATCTCCGGGTCCATTGATGCAGATTCACCAGACGGTTTAGCTTCCGCTTCCGATCTGACTCGGCGCTTACGAAGATGATCGAGGCACAAACGCGTTACGACGGTGTTCAGCCAAGCGGGTAAGTTGTCGACTTCATCGGTGCGGGAGAATCGTAGCCAAGCATCTTGCACGATGTCGTCAGCGTCGGCTCGCGATCCGAGAATACGGGTGGCGAGGGCGGTCAATCGGGGCCGCTCAGTGTCAAAGTCGGTCATTTCCATTTTGGTCACATCATATTGACGTGGTGGTCTGACGGAATGTGACAGTCCCTCACAATTTACCGTCGGTCGACTGGTTTTGACCCCGTTTGGTAGACACCGTGTCCACTCAACGAGGTCAAGGCCAGACTTAGGTGTTTCGGACTATTGCCAACTTCACAAATGCCTAAATGCGAGGCCGCTACTCAATCGCGCCGGGACTGTTGTTCACGAAATCATCTCAGACAATTTTATATTCGTTCCCCAGCCGCAACTCAAAACCCTCGCCATCGGTATCTCGAAATTGAATGGTGACGTGACCTTGAAACGAGCTTAGGTCTAGCCAATTGTCCAGCCACGAGGTCAAACGTGAGAGGACTTCTGTGGACGTCGGTGGACACTGCACTTCGTCCAGCCAGCAGATCTGGACGCTGATGGACGTCCCTGGACGCTCTGGAAACACTCCCAAGGTGCCGGGATCGAGACCCGGGCGGCCCACCAGAATGGACCCACCAGAAGACTCTGAACGTTCACGCTCGTGGATCCCAACGGTCGCAACACTGACACGATGGACAGAATTTTCTTCTCTGCGTGGCTTGATTGGCCGGACTGGCCGGACCCCGTGAATTGAGTCGCCTGTCTTAGGAAATGGGTTCCGCAGTCTCTTTAGCAACGCCGGCGGTCACGTAACGTCGTAACCAAACGTCAGCGAATTGAAGCCCGAATAATTCCGAGACTCACGATCACCAGCGAACCTCGGCGAACTGAAAAGGGCATACGGCATTTGAGATGTCAAGAATCAAAATACTTCGATACTTTCTATACATCAGTCAAGAGGCATGTCTCAGATCGCAGTGCGCGTTCATCCGAAGAGTCGGGGATCGGTTCGCGGAACTCCTAGTTTCCGCCCTCGGACGCTTCTCAAGCTCAATGCCACTCGCGACGACCAACCGGGATGTGGTGGCGGGCTCTTTCGCTGGCCGCTCGGTCTCCACTTCACTCCTCGACGCAACTTAGGACGCCTAGGTCCTCGGCGGGTCAAGCAACGAACGGATCCGGTCGGGGCCGAGGGAGAGGAGGAGTGTCGGCAGGCGCGGCCCGGTTTCTCGACCCACTAGCAGGTGGTACAGGAGGGTGAAGAATGCGCGCTGCTCGGCCTGGAGTTCCGGGTCCCTGCCCTTCACTTCGACGGGCAGGCCGAGTTGGCGCTTGGGCACGCCGTAGACGAGGTTCGTGAGACCGTTGAGGTCCCAATCGGTCTCGAGGTCCGCAAGCAGTAGGTTTATCGCCTCAAGCTCGCGGGGGTACAGAGACGGTAGGGCGGCGAGATCTGGCTCTGTACGGACCTGGGTGCGTTCGTCGGCTGGCACGTACCCATTGACCCAGGCCGCGGCGCAATCCAGCCGCGGCCGGACCTCGTCGAGCGAACTAGGCGGAGGATCGTCGAGCAGCTCGCCAACGATCCGTAGGAGCTGCACCGGGTCACCGCCGGTTATGTCCACCACCGACGCCAGGCTTCGGAATGACACCACCCGGGGTGTCTGGGGCAACGGGGCTGAGGCGGTAGCGACGGAACGGGCGTACACGGCTCGCTCACGCCGGTCGCCCGTGCCCTGGGTCACTCTGGCCACGAGACGATCCCAGTCTTCGTACAAGTTGCAGATCTTCTCGTCAAAGGCGACGGTGAAGGACTTGCGGGGCTCACGGCAGTACAAGCTGCGCAGGGCCGACGGCTCGACGATGCCGAGGGCCTCGGATGGAGTCAGCGCACTGCCCCGTGATCCACTCATCTTGGCCGCACCGTCAGTGCCTACGAAGGAGTACTGGATGTACTCGGGGGAATCTCCCCCGAACACCTTGCCGACAATCTGCTCCCCGACCGTGAAACTCGAGCCTGGCGACGAGTGGTCGACGCCCCCCGCCTCGAAAACGACGTCCTCGAACGCCCAACGCATCGGCCAGTCGACCTTCCAGACCAGCTTGCCGTGATCTACCGCGTCGAGTCGGAGCACGTCGTGATAGCCACAATCGCAGTGATAGGTGAGCTCGGTGGTGGCGTCGTCGTAGGCGGTGACATGGGTGAGGTCACGTCCACACGCGCGGCAGTAGGGCCGGTACGGAGAGTACGTCGCACGATATGGGCCTGTGTCCTCGGTCTCGTCCTGGTCGTCGTCATCGGCTCCCACGTTCTTGGTACGAAACTGAGTGAGGATGTCGTAGATGGCGGTGCGATGTTGCATGGCCGTAAGTATCTGAACCCGATAGGCGCCGGACCGGTACGCGTCCGTCTGACTCACCTCTTCGACCTCGACGCCGAGCCGCTGCAGCGCCACCCGGAACGGCACCTTGAAGTGCTCGGCCCAGTTCTCGTACTCACCAGTCGGGTCGGGAACGTTGGTGAGGGGCCGACCAATGTGTTTCGCGAAGTCCGGTGGGACCTCGATCGGGATCTTTCGCAGTCGGTCGTAGTCATCCCACGACAGAAGGTGTCGCGCCGGAAGGCCGCGCCGTCGCAATTCGTCGGCCACGAGGTGCGGCACCATGAGCTCGCGAAGATTGCCGAGATGGATTGGTCCGGACGGACTAACCCCTGATGCACAAACGATCGGCCCGATGATCTGGCGACGCTCAGCGGCTTCGGCAACTCGGTCGGCGACGTCAGCCACCCAGTCGCCCTCTACGCCCTTGGTCAAGTCCGTCTCCTTCGATTAGTGAACAGTTCACAGAATTTGTGTGCGCGAACCAAAAGGTTGCTTGTCGATGGATCCTAATTTGGTACTTCATCGTTAGGGTTACTGGAGACGGGGAGCCTCATAAAGGCTTAAAACCCACGTTAGCCAATGGTTGTGTCTGGTTCTTATTGTGTGACTCAAGGTCCACTAGTTCATGAACTCATTTAGTCAGATCCCGCAAGGCTCCCCGAGCAGTTTCTTCGAGAACAATCCAGCCGAGTCGTACCGCGATGGCAAGTCTTATTGCTCAGACGTATTTAACTCTTGATCTCAGTACTTCCCTTGGAGGCCAATAGCCGCGGCGCCAGGAACGCGGTGCGAGCGAGGACCTCACCCAAAGCCATGAGGATCAAACTGGTCGCCCAAGTCTGGACACCTGCGATGTGGTGCCCCACGTCGAAGGTTTCGATGTGTGAATAACCACCGTGCTCGGCGTAAAGTTCAAAAGCGAGGCGGCTGCCAGTACCGAGCACCCACAGCAAAGCTGCCGCTCCAGTTGCTTGCACGATGAGCCGATCATCGTCTCGCCAAAAAACCCGCGACAGACGCCCGCAGAGCCCCCCGAGAATAGCCCCGATTACCGCACCACAGACGACCAGAAGGATATTGCTGCCTCCGGTGGGATAGCCACGAAGGTAATTAATTGCCGCCCAGATAACCAAGGCAATGGGCCAGCCCAGGCCGAACCAGGTGAGGCGACGCCCACGCAGTTGTCTCATCACGCTCGCCACCAACAGAATGTTGATCAGGTAGTCAGTCATCGACATTCCCATCATTTAGGTTGAATGCCTTGGGGCCGCGATGGAACTTAATCACTGCATCACTCTCCATCATTTTCTGATAGCATGAACGTATGGCTTCCACGAGGACCACAT
>JABEUQ010000218.1 GCA_013044265.1 Acidimicrobiaceae bacterium | reverse complement strand
TGTCGACGTGGTTGTGGAGACTATTGCCGCTGCGCACGTCGGTACTGTGACGACATTACTGTCGAGGGTTACCGCACCATTACGAGCAAGCACTTGACCGTTGACTTGAGCGCCGGTGTTCAGGGTTACCGAGGTCAGAGCCATGATTGAGCCCTGGAAACTACTCGTGGTCCCTAACGTGGCGGAGCTGCCCACCTGCCAAAAGACGTGGCAGGCCTGCGCTCCATTCTCCAGCAGGACGCGACTCGAAGTAGCTCCAAGCAAACTAGATCCCGCCTGGAAGATGAAGATAGAGTCCGCATTGCCAGCACCGTTTAGGGTCAGGGTGCCAGTCAAGGACAGACTTGAAGTTGATGCGTACACACCTGCTACAAGTGTCGATCCACCCAGATCTCCCGAAACCGTGGTGAATGGAGTACGCGATGCAGCGTCAATGTACGCTGCGGTCAAGTCGCGCTGTGCGCTTAACGCCGAGGCGTCGGTGGTATGGGTCACTCCCGATGATTGGATTCCCGGCGGAAAACCAGTAATCGCCGTCCCGGGTGAAAGACCAATGTCTCCCGTGATCACCGATGAACCAGTGTTGGTGATGGCGCTACCGGCCAACACCGCAAAGGTCGAAGCCGTACCAAGATTCACGTTCGTAGTGGCGGCGCCAGCGCTAGGAACGGCCCAGACGAAGGCCGCCAAAGTGCTGAAACTTATCGCCAACACACCACCTATCCGTGGCCATCGAAAACGTGTCGCACTTGCAAGATTCTTATCGGAAGACTTCTGCAGGGATTGGGCAGAAACTCCTTGAAACTTTATGCGGGTAAAATCGGACATGAGTCCTCAATCCCAAAATTCGAGTTCCTTTTATCGTTCACAACGATAAATATCGAATCTGATGTAAAAACTTATTATACAGTTGTTTACTCGATTCGTGCCGTCCGAGCCCGAGTTCGTCTCTCGAAGTCCAACAGTGTGTATATCCAGTACTCGCCTATTTACACAATTCCACACGATGCACTTCAACTGGCTCAGAGCAATCTAGTTGCCGGCCACGAAGAGGCGGCTTCTGAGCGCGAACGGCGCTGTGTAATCTAACGATGAACTCTTGGTGAAATTCCTTTCTGTGGCCTCCCTACCGCAGACGCATCCTTCACTCGCTCCAGTTCAAGGTTCGAAGTGAAGATCCATTGTGGTTGATTCGGTGGGTTGAGTCTTGCAATTGATGCACTTGCGCGGGAGTTAGAGCATCGCAACATGACGATGAATGTCCTCCAATTGCGAGGTCCAAACGATAGGTCACACGTCAGGAGAATCGTACAAAATGTACTCTTGGTGAACTTGCGTAATTCCCAAAATTGCAAGGCTAATATTCGTTTCGAGCCGCAACGTGGTGGCTCACAGGATACAACGGAGGACGGTTGGCGTGGTGAAAAAGATTAAAATAGGTACAGCTTTGGTGGCGAGTGCAACTCTGACCAGCATGTCCCTTGTGGCGTTGGCGGCCCCTGCCTCGATGGCCAGTGCCTCCACCAACGTGAATTGGGCGAAGGTGACCCAACTCACTAAGTCAGGAGCTACTTCAATGGCCGCCTTGGTCGCGGCTGCGAAGAAGGAAGGGAAACTGAACGTTATTGCCCTGCCAGCTAACTGGGCGAACTACGGAGAGTTGATTTCTAGCTTCCAGGCTAAGTACGGGATCAAAGTCAATTCTGAGAATCCCAACGGCTCAAGTGCCCAGGAAATTTCAGCGTTAGCCGCTGACAAGGGACGCTCGAGTGCACCCGACGTGATCGACGTGGGTACGAGTTACGCACTGACCGCGATGTCGAGTCATCTGCTGGCTCCTTACAAGGTGGCAACGTGGACTGAGATCCCGGCTGGCTTGAAAGACTCCAGTGGTTACTGGTTTGATGACTACGGCGGCTACGTGGCTATTGGCTGCAACACGGCGACGGTGAAGTCTTGCCCCACTTCGTTCAAGTCAATGTTGAGTGCTACCTCAGCGTCTGGTTACAAGATCGGTCTTAACGACAGCCCCTTGAACTCCAACTCCGCTTTGGCGGGAGTACAGGCTGCGGCGGTAGCTAGCGGTGGTTCACTGAGCAACGTGGCACCGGGCGTGAACTACTTTGCCAAGTTGAACAAGAACGGAACGTTTGTGCCGACCATCGCCAACGCTTCGACGGTTGAGAGCGGCGCGACGAACATAGTGATTTGGTGGGACTACCTCCAGGCCAGCGGAATCAGTGCCGCGGTGAAGACCTGGAAGGTTTCAGTGCCGTCGGACGCAGTGTTGGGCGAGTACTACTCGCAGGCCATCAGTTCGTCCGCTCCGGACCCTGCGGCCGCTCGACTCTGGGAAGAGTACCTCTACTCAGTCACTGGTCAGAACCTGTGGCTGAAGGGTATGGCCCGTCCCGCGGAGTTGGCGTACATGCAGGCGCACGGTCAGGCAAACAAGGTGTGGTTGGCGAAGTTGCCCTCACTGCCCAAGTCGGCCAAGCCGTTGTACCCCACAACAGCGCAAATCTCCTCGGCCGCGAAAGTAATCACCAGCACCTGGGCCACACAGGTCGGCGCTGGCTGATTCGCAGTCGTTTATGAATCAAGATAGGCAAGAAGACTTAACGAAGGTCGTCTCGAACGCGTCAGCGTTCGAGACGACCTTCGTTAAGTCGCCTAATAGATTTCGCCGACGGTTGATCCGAGGTGGTGTGCCGACGCTAGCGATGGCCCCCTTCCTCATCTATACGTTCCTCGGTCTCGGTATTCCTACGCTGGCAGTGATTAATCTTGCCTTCCGTAACGAGAACGGACAGGCGTCTACCAGCAATATCCATTTGATATCGCAGGGTATTTATCGATTGGGCTTCGAAAACAGTATTAAATTAGCGTTGATTACCTCAATCATCCCGAGCATCTTGGGCGTGATCCTCGCGTACACCATCCAAACTTCTCGCAGTGGATTGTTACGACGACTCGTTGCAACGGCGTCGGGAGTCTTAGCGAACTTTGGTGGCGTCAACCTCACCTTCATGTTCATCGCTACCTTGGGCTCTACCGGAGTACTGACTGTCTGGCTCAACGTCATTCGTCTAAATCCCTGGCACTACGGGTTCAACCTGTATTCCTTTTACGGCGTGGCGTTCGTCTACATGTATTTCCAGATCCCGCTCATGGTGCTGATCATTACGCCAGCGCTCGCTGGACTGCGACAATCATGGCGCGAAGCAGCAGAGAACATGGGTGCGTCGACCTTGCGATACTGGCGCCACGTCGGTATCCCCGTGTTGCTCCCTTCGGTCCTGGGCGCGACTCTTCTCCTCTTCGGTAGTGCGTTCGCTGCCTACGCCACCGCGGAGTCGTTGACAACGGGGATCATTGCCCTCGCACCGATTCAAATCGGTGTGGTGCTCAACGGTAACGTCGTTGCCGGCCAGACCCACGTGGGTTACGCGATCGCGTTTGGCATGTTGGTCATCTTGAGCGCCACCATGATTCTCTACGGCCTAGTCCGCAGGAGGGCGTCGAAATGGCTTCCATAGGTGGCGGTCTTGCGCTGGAAGAATTATTAGCCGAGGTTCCCCAAGGACGCGCACCTCGAGGAAGCCGCCGACTGCGGTTCCGCCCGTGGCGGGCGTTCGTCATGCTGGTCGCGGGGGCGTACTTCCTACTGCCGATCTACGCCGGATTAAAATTTTCTTTGCAAGATATCAACGGCCGCTTCTCCTTCGAAGCGTTTCAGAGCTTGCCGTCGGCGCCGGGGTTCTCCGCCGCATTCGGTCTCTCAATGCGACTGGCTGTCGCGACTTTGGTGGTCTCTACTCTGTTGATGGTGCCGACGACGATCTACGTGCACTTGAGATTGCCACGGATGCGACGGGTGATGGAGTTCATTACCATCTTGCCCATCGTCATTCCGCCCATCGTGATCATTGCGGGAGTTCTGCCTGCGGCGCCGCTGTGGGCGAAATCGTCGCCATATTTGCTGAGTTTCCTATACGTCATACTCGCGATGCCATTCAACTATCGATCTCTGGATGCCGGGCTCAGTGCGATAGACCTTAAGACGCTTGTTGAGGCGTCACGATCACTTGGTGGTAACTGGTTCATGACGCTGCTACGAGTGATTTTGCCTAATCTGCGGGCCGCACTGCTCTCGGCGATGGTACTCACCATCGCATTAGTGCTGGGCGAATTCACGATGGCGAGTTTGGACCTTTGGAGCACTATTCCTGTGTGGATCACCCAGTTCAACACGGGGGCCAACGGCCACGTGCAGACTGCTGCTTCAATGTTGGGCCTGGTGGGCACCTGGCTTTTTTTGACGATTATCGTTTCCATCGATCGGTCCGAGTCACGGAGATCGCGTAGAAAGGCGGGAGCGCTGTGACCCAAGTGAATGAGGCGTTGAAAGACGAGTCTTTGCCACGTCAACGTGCTGAGGTTGGTTCGCGAGTCGAGCTTGACAAGTTGGTGCGAGTTTATGGTTCGGTGCGTGCGCTTGACGGATTCTCACTCACGATTGAGCCCGGTGAGTTCATTGCTTTGCTCGGACCCTCTGGTTGCGGAAAGACCACGGTCCTGCGTCAGCTGGCGGGATTTGAGCAACTCGACAGTGGGCGGGTGCTCGTGAATGGCCACGACATCTCACACGTGAGCCCTCAGAAACGCGATATGGGCATGGTCTTTCAAAGTTACTCTTTGTTTCCCAATATGAACGCATTGAACAATGTGGCCTTCGGACTTCGCATGCGTCATCACCATTCGGGGGAACGACTGAAGAAAGCGGCCGAAGTCCTAGAGATGGTGGGTCTGAGTGATCAGACGAAGAAGTATCCCCATCAGATGTCAGGGGGTCAGCAACAGCGCGTGGCACTCGCGAGGGCGCTGGCCATCGAACCCCAAGTCCTCTTGCTCGATGAGCCACTTTCTGCGCTCGACGCGAAGGTGCGCGCAGAATTGCGCGACCAAATACGACTTTTGCAGAAGCGTCTGGCCATCACCACCATCTTCGTGACCCACGATCAAGAAGAGGCCCTATCCATGGCGGACCGCGTGTGCGTCATGTCCAAGGGACGCATCGAGCAGACGGCGACTCCTGGCGTGCTCTACCGGCAACCCAGCACAGCCTTTGTGGCCCAGTTCGTCGGCGTCTCGAGTCGGGTTCCTTCTCACTTGTCGAATCGCGAGGTCGAAATTTTTGGTCAGCGATGCGCGGTACGTGGGGACGAGGATTTGACCGGCTTGGTGGAGGTTGACGCTATTTTGCGTCCCGAAGACCTTGCGATTAGCGCTGACCCTTCGGGGATCGGATTCGTCACGCATAAAAGTTTCCTCGGCGCGACGACGCGGCTCGTGGTCCAAGTTGGTGAGACCTTGGTGCGAGTCGACGTGCGTAGCGATGACGGAGAGGAATTGGCCTTCGGTGCGCACGTCAATATCAAAGTGATTGCTCGCGACGTTTTGGTGGCTCCGCGGGTGGCTCTCGAGACGCGCTGAGTCAACGAAGCCGAAGCAACACGGACGCGACACGTCGGGGCATTTCTAGAGGACTAGTCCCGCGCATTCCAGTTCATGGATGACGAGGTCGCGGTAACTCGCGAGCTGGCGATTACATTCTTCGTCGTCCCACTTCAAATCATCCGCAACAAGTCGCACGATTGCGGGTGCGCTCGAGAGCGTGGCTCGCGCGTCCATGAGATGAGCACGAGTGCGTCGCGTGAGCAGGTCGACGAGAGAGGTGACCATCTCAGTACGAGCGCAGTAGACGAATTCTGCGTTGATGTAGTTCTGACCCTTGATTGCGATTTCGGCAAGTTCTGGGCGTGCGTTGATGAGGGCCAGCACGTGCGCCGAGTCACTACCGAAGCGTTGGTAGAGGTGCGTTTCGATTTCGGACTGAGGCCGCCATGGGCTGGTGCCGTGTAGTCGAAGATTCTTGGTCCTCACCTTGGGAAGTGAGGGGACGTAGCGAGACAAGGCGTCGACAGTGTCTTGAGCCATTTGTCGATACGTGGTCCACTTGCCACCGGTGATGTGTACGACTCCATCGAGGGAGTCCGTGACACGATGGCGTCGTGAGAGGTCCGCGGTTCGCTGGCTGACGCGACGTCCTTCGCTGGGCGCGAGCAGCGGTCGAAGTCCCGCCCATAGGCCGGTGACGTCTTCAACGGTTAAGTTCGACAATGTCGATGCGTTGGCGGCATCCAATAGATACTTCACATCGGCGGGTGTACACGAAGGGTCATCTAGTACGCCGTCGTAGGCAGTGTCAGTCGTTCCTATGAAGGTGACGGGTGCGTCCTCGGCTGGGATGATGAAGATACTCCGATGCTCATTCGGTACTGAGAACACGGCGGCAACGTCGGCAGGCAATCTCGTTCGTGGTACCGAGAGATGCACTCCCTTCGCGGGCGAGATGCGATGCGATGGCACGTGCTCCGCCATGGCGAAGATCTCGTCAGCCCATACACCAGTGGCGTTGATAATCGTCGACGTCTGGATGGTAAAGGTGGAGTGGTCGAGTTCATTGCGACACACGACGCCGCTGGCGCGGTGCTGATTGTCGCGAACAATATCGAGGGCTCGAACGTAGTTGGCGACGCTGGCTCGGTAATCGAGTGCGGCGGTTTTCGCGAGCGCGAGCGCTACACGCGCGTCGTCGCCTCTCGCGTCGAGGTACAGAAATCCTGCGACCAAACTCTCTGCGCGAAGCGTCGGCAAGTGTGAGAGCGATTCGGCCTTGGAAATCTTGCGGTGGCGCTG
The DNA here is from genome assembly GCA_013044265.1 of Acidimicrobiaceae bacterium. Taxonomy (GTDB): domain Bacteria; phylum Actinomycetota; class Acidimicrobiia; order Acidimicrobiales; family RAAP-2; genus RAAP-2. The sequence continues at coordinate 786 of JABEUQ010000218.1, read as the reverse complement.
ACCAATGCGCCACCCTCCCGTGAGGTCATAGAGGCGTAGTGCGGTCGAATATCCCTTCACCAGAGTCCTGGACGCGACACCGTTACTTCCGAAGAGTGGAATGAGAAAGGGTAACGGACGGACAAGGAAAGGTGCATTTTCCAACAGGCGCTGACGTTCGCGAAGATTCTCGTACACCAGTCGAAATTCCCTCTGCTGAAGATAACGAAGCCCGCCGTGCACCATTTTGGAGGACTTGGAGCTCGTGCCCGAGGCGATGTCGCCAGCGTCGATGAGCGCCACCTTCAATCCTCGCGAGGCCGCGTCGAGCGCCACTCCAGCACCCGTGATTCCCGCGCCAATGACCACCACGTCGAATTTTGAGGTGGTGAGCAGAGCGAGAGATTCATCGCGATTAAAGGAGGTCATGAGCCATTTTGACACAACGCTCTTGTATCTCGAGAACCTTGCTCAGAGCTCCAAAGGCGAACACGACAGCCCGGCGCACACTTGTTGAGCAACACCCAAAATAGGCAAATCGGCAACGAAGTTGATCAAATGACGATTGTGAGTAGTTCTCGATCAAAGTCGTCTGTTCACCAAACGCTAGAAGCTCACGACCGTGTAACCCTCGAGCGCGAAAGCTTCGACTTCGGCACCAGCGGCGAGTAACTCCAGTGGTCTGGTACTAATTTCCTGGGCTACCTCATACTGTTCGACGTTGGCACGACAAGCTTTTGCGCCGATGCCGGCGTCGTGCATATCGGCCAGTTGACTATCGATTTGACCGCTCGCGGCCAATTTAAT
>JABEUQ010000217.1 GCA_013044265.1 Acidimicrobiaceae bacterium | reverse complement strand
CACTCTTGACCGCGATGTGAACGCGGCTATCAACCTGGCCCGACTAGGCCTGGCGGGGACACACTCCGTTACTGGACGGGAGGTCAGACCAGATCGGTAGAAACTTGCTGGTGAGGCTCACCCCCGACGAAGCGTCAACCGTCACGCCACCAGAAGTCGGCGCGTAGGAGATACTTCGGTTCAAAATTCGGGTGAGGCGGGTATGTACCGCGCGCCATCGCCCACCGAGTTTGCCGAAGGAGAGAGAATTAATCCCGAATAAATCCATCAGTGTTCAGATTCGTCCGCACGGGCGCTGTTGGCGGCGAAAAGGCGAGCTAGGTCCCACCTTCGGCAAACCTGGCCGCGGTGAAGGCGATCATCGTCGGGACGCTCACGCCGAAGACGACGAGCATTCCTGACACGATGACGAGCGACGAGCCACTGGTGTGGTTGCGGATGAAGGAGAACTCGATAATCCCCGCTTCGACGACGTATGCCAACAAGGCCCACTTGAAGACCAGCATGAAAGTCGACCACGCGAAGTCGCTCAGACGGGTAAAGATCACGATGACCGTGAGGAGGAGCGCCACGGCAAGCCCCAGCAATCCTGCGATGATATCCAGAGGGGGTCGCCGCGGTGCGTACGAAGCCATGACGATGCCTCCTATCACCACGAGTGTTAACGCTCCCGTCGTGAGCCCGGCAACCGGCGCGAAGGAACGGTCACCATTTGCGGCAGGTGCGGTGCTCATTGCGACGCAAGCCTCGTCATGATGATCAGCGTGGCGAGTTGCATGACACCGGTAATACCGGCGGAGTACATGAAGCGCTTCATCAAGCGGCCAATTCGCTCACCATTCGGCACCGGCTTGTTCATCTCGAAGAGCACCGCAATGTTTGCGGGCTCCAAGATGCCGAGCGCAATCACCGCCATGATGCCCACCACAATCATCGAAGAGATCACCCACGCATGGTTCGGACTCGAAGGACTCAGATTACCCAGTTGATGAGCGAGCTGAAATCCCGACCCTAGATTCATCGTGACGAGCGTCGGCATAATGACCACCATCGCCGGCATGAACTTCGCGGCGAACTCGGCCCGTGCAGGTATCGACAAGCGACCCATAATGGGCCCAATAACGAGACCCACGAAAAGGTCGATGGCGGTCCACAATCCCCCACCCGCCACGTGGACGAACATTAAGAGCCACGTCCAGTTGGTGGCGATCGCCACCATGACGAGGAGCACCGACGCAGCGGCAAAGGGTAGACCCCTTAATGGCACAATCTGAATCTTCGTTCGCTCCAGTGATGTGTGCGGTGAAGCGTGCACCGCAGTTTCAAGAATCTCGGTCATCAACATCCCCCCATGTCGTGTTCCGCGTTGGGGGAATAGTAAATCTCGGTGACGACAGAATCAATGATTTTTGCGTCGATCCTCTTTGAATCCGCAACGCTCCTAGGTGACTGGTGTCTTTCGCGAAATCACCGAAATGACATCATTGAAAAGGGGTCATTTGAATCATCCGAGGTGCGAATCGTGGCTTACAGGGCATCCTGTGCGGAGGCAACTTTGCGGGTTCCGGCGAACCCCCGAAAGACACCAGCCACCTAGGGACTATTCATCACAATCTCTCGCCACGCACTCGCGAAGTTGTCGCCCCAGCCAACCAAAACTCGCTGGTGATCACCCTTGACGACGTCAAATGTCGTGGTACCAGGTACTAGAACCCAAGCGAGATCATCCACAAAAGCTCGCGCGGCCCGCCACGCGGAAGGAGCCCCGATGAAAACCGCGTGAGCGTGGCGGAGCTGCTCTTTCTCGCCCTCAGTGAGCGTGGCGTCTCGCGTCGAGTAGCACTCCACCAGTTGGGGGTCCAGGCAACGATCGCTCAAGGCTTCCCTGAGCTCAACGCGACCCGCCGTCGCGGCGAGTAACAGAACCGGACCCTCGGTAATGAACGGCGCGAGGTCGAGCGCCGTATCCAACGACTCCCGGGTCACGTCTAGGCCCAAACGTTCTAGGGCTTCGGTAGTGGCGGGTCCAACGCTAAAGATTTCGCACGTTGCGGCGCGCACTTCTTTGGTGAGCATCACGTAGGGTGCACAGCGCGCACTGGTCACGACCAGGGAGCGAAATTCACCTGATGTGTGAAGCGACCGCAATTCGGCCTCGACCTCGGTTTCAGGACGAAAGTACGTCGCAGTGAGTGGAACCTCGACCACGTCTGCGCGATCGCCGATGAGTAGACGCAATCCTTCATTTCGACCGCGCTCACGAGTGAGGGCAATCAGCACTTCATTCTCGCCAACCCCGCAGCGAGGCCCCATCGAGATCGTCGCGCAAGGTGCGAGCCAGTTCATGCCCGAGGGCTTGTGGGTCGCGACCGCTCACCCGATGTCGTACGCTGCGACTCCCGTCGTAAGCAATCATCAGCCCCGCGACGTGCAGCTCGCCCGCGCCCCACGTCGCGTAGGCCCCCGCAGGTACTGAGCAGCCGGCTCCGAGCTCGCGCAAAAATGCTCTCTCGGCCGTCAGCACTTCGAAGGCATCGAGGTCGTTGAGGGGAGCAAGCGCGAGAGCGGTCACGTCATCGTCGCAACGTGTCTCGAGAGCGAGGGAGCCTTGGCCCACTTGGGGCACGAACCACTCGGGGTCCAAACGCTCGGCGGTGCGCGAAGACTCTCCCAAGCGTTCTAGGGCCGCAGCCGCAGCCACGACAGCATCAACTCCGCCTTGGCCAGCACTCGCCAGTCGCGTGGCCATGTTGCCGCGCAACTCAACGATGTTGAGATCGGGTCGACGTTCAAGCAGCAGCGCTCGACGTCGTGGCGAACCAGTGGCCACCGTCGCTCCAGGCCCTAGGCCAACGAGCGAGCGTCCGACGAGCACGTCGACGGGGTCGCGACGTTCCGGTACGCAGGTCAGCGCCAACCCCTCGGGTGTCGTGCTCGGCAGATCCTTGGCCGAGTGCACCGCCACGTCGGCGGCACCACGCAATACGCAGCGTTGCACCTCGACCGCGAAGACACCCTGACCGCCAAGACTCGACAGCGCAACGTCGGTGGTGAGATCACCATGGGTCTCGACCAGAACCAGCTCTGAGGCAACGTCCAGAGCGAGTAGGCGCTCTTGGACGTATCGCGCCTGGAGTAACGCCAACGGGGAGCGTCGCGTCGCCAGTCGAATACCCATTAGATGTCGAACAACGTGCGTACGGCTTCGGAGAGGCGCGCACCCTGGTCGGTCCCCGCCGCTTCCTTCAGAGCCGTGGTCGGGCGGTGGGCGATTTTAGCCACCACGGAACGAACGACCGACCGCAGGAGATCGGCCCCGTCGTCGCTGAGCGTGTCGATTTCCGATGCACGTCGCGAAAACTCCGCCGCTACCAATGTGTCGAAGTGCGCACGTAAGTCCGAGACGATGACTGCCGCGCCGCGCGCACGCTGGTCCTCGAGGTACTTCTCGACATCGGCGGCAACAATTGCTTCGGCGGCGGTCACGGCGTCTCGGCGGTCGTCCAACGCCCGATTCACGCGGGCGTGCAGTGTTCCAATATCGATACGCCGCACGCTCGACAAGGTTTCGACATCTCGAGCAACACCGCGGGGCACCGCGAGGTCCATCACCAACAGTGGTGTGGTACGGGCGCGAAGGGTATCGAGGGTAATGAGGGGTGCGGACACCTCCACCGCGACCACCACCGACCGCGCGAACGCCACTTCATGGTGCAACTCCTCGAGCGGTGACACGACAACGCGCTCATCGCTTAAAGTGCGAATTAGCTCTTCCGCGCGCGACAAGGTGCGATTGCAAATCACGACCCGCCCAATCCCTACCGGCGAAGCCAACAGACTTCGCACGACACCGGTCGCCAACTGACCAGCGCCAACTACGACGGCCGTCGACCCACCAGCTTCCTCTCCCAACGACTCGAGAGTCGTCTCGACGGCCGCGTACGCAAAACTTGTCGTCCCTCGCGCGATGCTCGTCTCGTTGCGCACACGTCGACCAGAGGTGAGTGCTTTTTGAAAAAGTTCGGTAAGTGTGGGTCCGGCGACATGCTCATCATTTGCGAGTTCCAGAGCACGACGTAACTGTCCCAAGATCTCAAATTCCCCGGGCACCACCGACCGAAGACCGGCGGCCACCGAAAAGATATGGTTCGCAACTCCGCGATCAAAGTGCACGCTCAAGTGCTCTTCGAACTCAGATGCAGCCAGGCCGGTGGCTTCTGAGAGAGTCGCGGTGATCTCGTCGATGGCACCGTGAAACCGGTCAATGACGGCAACTACCTCAGTGCGTAGACACGTCGAGACGAAGACTGCTTCGTGGATATTGCGATGACTCACTAGAGTACGCAACACCTTGACCCATTCATGCTCGAGTACGGCAGCTCGCTCGAGGAGATCAAGGCTCGCATTTTCGTGGTCGAGACCCACCGCAATCAGTGCCATGTAGCTCGCCTCATCTGGTTGATTCTACGGGCTTCGCATCGGGTTGGTCGCGGCGATCCCCAAGGAGTGCAAGAGCCCCCCGCCCAGCGGACCCGTACCGTTGTTGAGGTGATACATGAGAATCTGTAACTCAATCGAGAAGTCCACGTAGTGCACCGCCGTACCTAGAGGAACAGTGAGTACTTGGGGGGCGAAGTTGAGCAGTGCGTGTACATCTGCGGCGATGAGCTTGTCGGCGACCGCTTGGGCGGCATCGGGTGGTACGCAGATCACGGCCACGGTGGCGGGCACCAGCTCGTCATCAATTGAGCGCACCACGTGCCCACCAATCTCGGTGCCGACAATGTGGGGGTCGCTATCGTAAAGGGCGACCAATCTAGCGCCGCGAATGAGGAAGTTGGTGGATTTAACCAGCGCGCGACCCAGGTTGCCGATTCCCACCACGACGACTTCGTAAGAGCGGTTGTGGCCCAGAGCCTCACCGATGCGTTCAACCAGGACATCGACCTCGTAGCCCGAACCTCGAGTGCCCAACGTGCCGAGGCCGGCTAGGTCGCGTCGTACGGTGGTCGCCGTCACCCCGGCGAGTTCACCGATCAGACGAGAGTCAATTCTCGTTTCTCCGCGGCTCTGCCACCCTTCCACGATGCGCTGATAGACGGGCAGACGCGAAATGGTGGGTTCTGAAAGTTTGCGAGGCCGCAGATGGGAGGGCGCCATTACCTAACGCTAGCCAAATCAACTCGCCGTCGGTTGCGTTCTAACGGCCCAACTGACGTGAGCGTTCCGCTGCTCCCGCCACCGCTTCTAAGAAGGCAGCCCGTACCGCGCGGCCCTCGAGAATGCGTAAACCCGCCGCCGTGGTGCCACCGGGACTCGTAACTTGGGCGCGCAATTCTTCGGGTGACTCCCCCGTTTGGCTCAGCAATGCGGCCGACCCCTCGAGAGTGCCTACTACGAGCTGGCGCGACACCTCGCGCGAGAGTCCTTGGTGTACCCCCGCTTCGATCAGCGCTTCAACCACTAAGAAAATGTACGCCGGCCCAGACCCCGAAAGACCGGTGACCGCATCGATGTTGCGTTCGCTGACGCGCACCACCGTGCCCACTGCCCCAAGAATGGACTCGGCCCAGTCGAGGTCGCTCGCTGTGACGTACGAACCTCCGGCGATCGCGCTCACGCCTTTTCGAATGAGAACTGGCGTATTGGGCATCGAGCGCACCACCGCCGCCGGGCCAACAAATGCCGCTTCGATACGTTGAGTCGAGAGGCCCGCAACCACGGAGAGTACCCGACGCACCCCGCACATCGCGACAGCGCGCGCCGCCCCTTCGGCGGAGTCGGGTTTCACGCACAAGACTGCTCCCGTATTGGCTCCCACGTGCTCGAGCTCAAGTGACGAGAGGACCCTCACGCCAACGAATTTATCGCTAAGGACCGTGCGCTGTTCAGCAACGCTTTCGACGATAGCCAGGCTCTCAGGTCCGCACCACTGTGCGCTGAGCAACCCTTCGACCAAGGCCGACCCCATCCGTCCACCGCCAATGACCAAAAGTTCAAACGACATGTTCGTACGTTACAAGAACCACTGTTAGCAACTTATGACTGCGTCGCCACCCGCCGAGCGCACGCGGTGACCGCGGCGATCTCAAACATTGTCGAATCGAGCGCGCGATCGCCACGCTCTGACGTCGTCGATTCACCCGCACTGCACTTGCTACCCACGATCTACGACGCTTACGTACCAGCTAGCACCGCACCAGGCCGGCCGCGATCAATCGTGCGACGAGGGCGTCCAACGACTGAGCGGCGGAACGCCAGGTGTAACGCTGGGCGAGAATCACCGCAGAATTGGACATCGAGCTGTTGGCATTGGCCCACATGACTTCATCAACGGCGTCAGCCCAGATCTCGGCATCGCGTTGAGCGATGAGTTGTCCGTTGACCCCAGGATCGACCAGGGTCAGCAGCCCACCCACCGCACTAGCCACCACCGGAGTACCACACGCCGAAGATTCCAGGGCCACGAGGCCGAAGCTCTCAGATCTCGATGGCACCAGGGTGACGTCCGCTGCGCGCATCCACGATGAGAGCAATTGGTGACTCTGGGGAGCAACGAAACTTACGTGGCAGATAACACCCGCCTCGCGGACGCGTTCGTGGAGCTGAGCCAGCGTTCGGGCCCCCTCGGGACCTGACGGTCCACCGACGATCGCAAGGCTTGCGTCACGACCACGACGGCGAAGGGTGATGAGGGTCTCGAGGGCGAGCTCAACACCCTTCAGGGCTTGGAGGCGCCCCACGAACAAGAGCATGGTGTCGTTCTCATCTCGGCCCAGGGCTTGACGCGCCGCACGCTGCTCACCCGGAGCGAAGAACGCGTGTTGCACCCCTAAGGGAACCACGTGTACCCGTGCCGGGTCGGCGTTGTAATACTCGATGAATTGAGCAGCTTCAACATCACAACTGGCCAGCACTGCGTCAGCGCAGGCGAAAATTGCCGCTTCTTGATGCGCCCGGTCCTCGGACTCTCCTTCGAAGTGATCGGCCTTAACCCGTTCGAGAGTGTGAAAAGTCATTATCAGAGGCAAGTGAAGCTCATGTTTAAGTCGGTGCCCCGCTAGGCCACTCAACCAGTAGTTGGCGTGCAAGGCATCCGGTACACCGAATTTCTCAAAGTGTGCAGCAATCTCATCAGTGAAATCCTTCACGTAATCTGCTAATTCGTGACGCTCGAGCGAACGCGCAGGTCCTGCGGCAATGTGGTGAACTCGAAAACCAGGTTCTACCAACTGAGTGCTCTTCAAAGTGGGGGAATCACGGCGAGTGAACACATCCACCTCGTGACCTTGGCGTGCCATAGCACTGGCGAGTTCTCGCACGTAGACGTTCATGCCTCCGCCATCGCCGGTACCAGGCTGGGCCAGGGGAGACGTGTGATAGGACAGGACGGCGAGACGGGCCACATGACGAGCCTACTGGTCTATTCCCGATACAACTACTCAGGATTTAAACCTTCATTTTTGGTGTTGCAGCACCAGGTAACGGACATTCTTGCTTTCGACGAGACCAAAATCACGCGAATCGGTACTCGCCTGCTCATTGTCACCGCGAACATCCAGCATCGGGCCCTCGCGCGCAACGCAACGTTTAAGGAGCCAGCGTGAGGCATCACGTGGATCTCGTAGGACCACCACGTCGCCTACCCGCACCCGACGCCACTTGCGAATCCCGGTCAAAACCTCGCCGGCCACGTACGTCGGCAGCATCGAGGGACCCTCGACTTTGACCCGACGTACCACCGTCGCCAACAACTGCCTCATCCTGATGAACGCTAGACGACGCATGTCGCTAACCTGAGCGAGAAGAAACGGTCTCGTCGACCCCGTCTATCGAAAGGTGAAGCCATGTCGCTTCTAACTCGCATCAACATTCTGCTCGACTCTTTGGATACCCCCTTGAACGTCTCGGCGCATTGCGACCTACCCTGTGGCGTGTACGACCCAGCTCAGGCTCGGATTGAAGCCCAGTCAGTCAAAGCATGCATGGAGAAGTACAACGCGTCCGAAGACGCGGACTTCAAAGTGCGCGCCACCCTCATCAAGGAAGAGCGTAGCGAACTCACCAAGCACCATCTCTGGGTTCTGTGGACCGACTACTTCAAGCCGGCTCATCTCGAAGCGCACCCCAACTTGCATGAACTCTTCTGGAGCGCAACCAAGACCGCAGGTGAAGCCAAGAAGACCAACGATGTCGCCGTGGCCGACAAGTTGCTGAGCGAAATAGACGCAATTGCCGAGATTTTTTGGGCCACCAAGAAGTAGGGCCACTCCCGCAATGAAAACCCCGACAATTCCATTGGAGTTGTCGGGGTTTTTCACGAGGTAACCCCAACAGCGCTGCGAGGAGAAGTCACTCCGCGGGTAGTTCAGCGAGCCCGCGTCATGGCCGCTGCTCGGCCCTAGGCCAACTCAGGATGTGCCGGACAGTTGGCCAGCAACGGTGTTGCGACTAGGTCAGCTTCGTCAATCGGTGCCTGACACACTTGACACGTCCGATACGTACCAACACGAAGACGTTCGAGTACGCGGTCCACATTGTTCAAAGTGCTCTCGATTGCGGCAACGGATTCGTTGTTGAACTCAGACATTCCGCCACGATACTTCGCCCGTCACTAATCGCCGAGCGCCACAGACTTTGCAGCCATCGACATCTGTTCCTCGACGCCTCCGACATGAGTTATGAAGATAGCTTTTTATCAGGAATTTTATAAGTTCAGTCCGGCGCTAGCGCCAATCCCCCCCATGCGGTCATCATGCACGTAGCGTAATGAGGGGATGCAGACAAGAATGCCGGTGCCGTGATGCGAAAAAGTTTGCGGTACTCGAGGAGGTAGTCATGTTGATCAACAAGTTGGGAAT
>JABEUQ010000216.1 GCA_013044265.1 Acidimicrobiaceae bacterium | reverse complement strand
GTCGGTCCAGATCGGCCAACTCCACGTGGACGAGTTCTGAACGTCGCGCGCCGGTGCTGGCGCCAACGGAGATGATTGCAAGATCACGGCGACCCTTGGCCGGGCTGGCGTCTTGGCGACAGCGGCGCAGGATGCTCCACAGGTCGGTGGTTGTAAACGAGAGAGGAACGGGATCAGCGGTGCTCTGGTAGACCTTGTTCATCGAGAGGGTCTGGGTGGCGGCCGCGTAGTCCGCGTGTCCGGAGGTGGCGAGGCTACGCAAGAGCGCACGCGTGGCGATGACGTACTTCCCAGCGTGCTGGCGACCGAAACGACTGTTAATTCGAGCCGCAACCTCGACGAAGAAGGTGTGGTCGGCGAGCAGCTCCCAGGGGAATGTCTCGAGACATACTGTGGCGTCACGCTCGAATCCGAGCGCCGCCCTCATTACGGCACGTAGCGATGACTCCATGGATGGTCTGCCCGACGGTGAACCGTACCCGTCGAGCCACAGCTCGATTGCTTCTGCTCGAGCTCGTTCCTCATCTGAGAGGAGATGTAGGTAAGCGCTCATCACTTGCCACTCCCGAAGCGTCCGAGCAGGCCCGGGAGGTTGAGGTTATCGACGACAGCGCGGTCTTCCAGTTCTGTGCGTCGGTCGTAGGTCAATGTGGTCTGGACGTTCTTGTGGCCGAGTAGTCGCTGCACAGCAAACACATCGGCGTCATTACGCAGGGCACGGGTCGCGAAGGTGCGGCGAAAGTCGTGGCTCGTGAAGTGGTCCGTGATACTGGCGAGTCCGGCTCGTCGTGAGAGCATCGAGCGGACGGTGTCAGTGTCTAGAGGTCGCCCTGGATTGCTGCGAGTATCGAATAGCGCGCCAGCGTGCTCGCCACGCGCCGCCAGCCATTCCTTCAGAATTTGGACAGCGCTCCCGGTCAACCACACCGTGAGTGTTCGACCCGGTTTCGTTCGTTTGATGTGGGCGCTTCGAACGTCGGCGTTGAGGTCGAGGTCGCAGAATTCGAGGTCAACGACTTCGGAAACTCTGAGACCGGTGCTCAGGAAGATTGCGATGACGGCGCGATCGCGTAGATCAAGCCACTCGATTGGATGTAGCCCCTTCGTCAGCAGTCTGACAATTTCCTCGTCGGTCAACTCGCGACCCTTACCTCGCTGGTAGGTGCCACGTAAAGGCAGGCAGTCGAGCAGGTGGTCTCGCTCGGTGGCACTGATCAAGTCGACCATTGCGCACTCGCGCAACAGCGCACGCAGGATTCCCAGGATGTTGTGGCGACTCTTTGCGTTGGAATAGTGGGCGTCGACCACCTGCGCGAAGGATCGCGCGACGGTCACGTCGACAATGTGCCAGGGAAATGACTCAACAGGAGTGTCAGCGAACTCGGAAGGGAACCCTGCGCTCATCAAAAAGTGACGGGTCCGGCGAATCTTTCGGTGAAAATTCTTGAGAGAGTCTGGCCGTGCGTCACGATTGTCAATGAATCGAACAGCAGGATTCATTTCGGGCGGTAGGTCCAAGATCGCTTCCGGCCCCTTCCGGTGTAAAACCTCTTCCGGTTGACTCGAGAGTCGCTGGCGAGCAGCAGAGGCCAGCACATCGATCCTCTCGTTCCCCGAGGAGTCAGATTGGCCCTTGATATCTCCGCTGTCCTTGCTTGATTGATTGTGGTTCATGGTGTTTACCGTGCCCTTGTGGTCTCATTGATGCACTCGATAGGGAACGAGAACGATTCTTCTCGTGCCCTATCACCTGACCCTTCGGGAGAGGCAAGAAGTACTGTCCGGGCCCCGGCGCGCCGCGCAATCATTTCGCTAAACAATTTGCTGTGAATCAGATTCACCGTGATCCGGAACGTTCACACATCCCCAAGAGATCGTCCGGTGACCTCGAGCTGGGTCAATGGGGTCAACCTCGTAGAGAGGTGATTGCTACTCTCATCTCGATACTGGAGAGGAACCATGACATGACACGTCATGCTCCTGCGGTACGCGAGCGTCTGCTCAGTCTGTGGAGCGGCTCTACTCATTTAGACGAAGGCGATCTCGGACACGTTGGCCAGGACCGTTTCCTGTCATCGGTGTAATGGGGCAGTTAACGAAATGGCTACAGGGCGTTCCGCATACGGAACAGTCACCTCGAACCGCCGAGCGAATCACCCGATGCGTGTGAGGTTGACCACACGGTCGGGTTGAGAGGTCCCATTCCGGTAGGCGTCAACGAGAGGCCTACGATCCGGTAGCCGCAGAGCCCTTCACGACGAAGCCCACGCCCATCGACGGGACCTGCGTGCACACCACACCACGATGAGGCAGCTTCACGCGGAAGGTCGCCGATGGAGCGAACTCGATCACAATGGCGTCGACCTTCCGTGGGCGACAGGTTGCAGGAAAGCCGAGGGCCGACGATTGCCCAAGATCGATGCCAAGGCTGACGCTCGCGGCCGCCCCGCCCTCGTTGAGGACTACTACGCGAGCCGGTAAGTCGACATTGCGTGTGGCGGGAACACCTATGACGCGGCCTCGTTCGATGCCTTGCACGATAGGAGTCCCATTGAGATAGCAGCGTCCTCGCCCCAGGTTGGTGAAGACGACGGGGAAGTAGCCAGGGATGCCCTGCACGTGGACGGGATTCAACGTGGGCCGCACGGTCCCCGTCGTGCAGAAGGGAAGCCCCTGGTAGTCCCCGGCGGGCAGCGGGGGTGCAACTGCCCAGTCCTGGCTACTGCGCGTCACGTAGGTGAGTCCGGCATCGATCGCCACCATCGCGCCACGCGGTCCAATGGGTGACACCGTCTCCGGAGCACCTCCCTGGCCGTCCAACCACGCGCTGGCCCAGTGCGCGCCTCCATCGTGGCTCACTTCGATTCCGCCTATTGCACCAGACATGGCCCCGTAGAGGATCGAGCCATCCTGACTCGGGTAGATAGTCATGGCGACTCCGCCACCGGTGCCGAGATTGGCCCGGGTATTGACCGAGTCGGTCGCGCGGTTGACCAGCGTCCAGGTTGTGCCGGCGTTGCCGGAGCGCCAGATCGAACTCTTGCCCGAGTTCATCCCTTCGCCGAGGAAGCACGACAGCAGCCAAGATGACCGGCTGAGCGCGATGAGCTGGTCACCCTCGGACTCGATTCCGCACGGGTCGGCAAGCCGGTGCCAGGAACTCGTGCCCACCTTCGACTCCACGAGCGCACCCGAGCCTGGCAAGCCCCCACCTCCGGAGAGCCCCTCCCAGACGATGACGTCTCCGGCTGGCGTCACGGCGAGGGGAGCGACCTGCTGTGGATCAACACGGGCGAACAGAGGAATGGGACCCCCCCAGTACTGTCGGGCGCTGCCCCACGGCCACGCCCTGATGATGGCGGGACATCGTGCCGCGTCCGTTGACGACTTGCAGAGACGCGTGACGGCAACGACGTCCCTCGCACCGAACGCCCATCCCTCCGGTGCCGTCGAGCGAAGCGCACGCCACGTCAAACCCCCGTTGGTCGTCATCTCAATCTGTCCTGCGCCAAGGACGTAACCCACGTCGCGACTGACGAAGTGAATCGTCGGGATGTACTCCGATCCGCCCGCGGTGTCGGCCCGAGCGGGGAGAGGTGCGAGGAATCGCCAGGTGCGAGCGCCATCGGACGTCTCGACCACCCAAACCGATGACGAGGGGTGGAACGGGTCGTTCGACACGAGGGCGACGCCATCGCTCGCCGACACCATGTCCACGGCGTCAATCGTCGTCGTGATTCCTAACGAAGTGGAGGTCACCTCGTGGCCACGACGGGGCGTGGGCGTAGCCACCGCATTCCGAACCGTGGTGATTGGCTGGTCATGTCCCTTGACGTGAACTCCGGTCCAGAGCAGACCAGCAAGTCCAACGACGAGTACCGCGACCGTGGCGCGTGCGAGGCGATCGAACGTCGTCGAAGTGACGGCACCCGTCGACATCGCTCGAGACAGCGCATCGCCACCGTCCGACTCAGGACCGGACAACCTCGCGGAATCGTTTTCTTCGTCCATTCAGCCCACTCTTACTCAATCTGGTGTGCGTAGGGCTTCAGTCACCATCAATCGCAAGCGCCCAGCGCCCCACCTTTCTTGTTGGACAGGCCCGAGTCCCGGTCGCGAGGCCGCGGAGGACCTACTCAAATGACCTGCCGCGGGCCCCACGGGTTCTCCGTCCAGCGAGAGGGCTCCTGAGCGCCGCGGTTTCCGCGGACAGCGATGACGCCAAGACGTACAATTGGCATCTGCGGCGTCGCAACAAGGGTGGTTAAGGCACGGTCGACCACCGCGTCTACGTTGAGCCGAGACGAGACGAGACCACGCTTGCGTGAGGGTTCCACAGGCGGTCGGCCGTGGTACGGGCCGCCGTAGGTGACCTGAACGTACCAATCCACTCCGTGCTGTGCTTCATAGAGGCCGAATGGGACTTCTTCCTGGAGCCCTTCCAGGTCGAAGTCGTTTGGGTTACCTACGGCAAGCACCTCGCCGAGATGATCGGAGCGGCGGGCCCACTCGCTCACGACGAGGCATGCGCGTAGCCAATGTCCTTGCCGAGGCGTTGCCCGCGAAGGTTCGTTGATTGTGTTTAGCCCATTGAGATCTTCCGGGGGGGGGGCGACGCTCATGCAGATCCCTTAGTCCTCCTCGAGTACACCGGGGCAGTACACGGTCTGGATGAACGCCATCGCCTGACGATGCTCCTCGCACTGCTCGATGGCCTCACGTATCCACTGCTTCGAGTACTGATCCAACCCCGCGAGCTCCTGAAGTTCAATGGCGCACTGCAGCGTAGCGATCACCGCGCGCTGACACCTGATCACTCCCTCGTGGGCCTCGTCACTCGTCCACTCGCTGATGGCACTTCGATTGGGGAGCAACGCCGCCTCGCAGTTGGCCTCACCAATCAAGCGGTTGAGTCGAATGGAGAGTTCACGCTCACGTGCAGGTACCTGCATAATGGTGACCCCTCGCGCCCGGGAACGTCCCTGGGGGTCGCGCGGCTGCGTCGTCATAGTTCGGCCCACGAAGTTGGGAACGCGACGCGAGTCCGTGGCAGAAGCTCCGTGTAGATATGGTCGATGCAAAGATGGACCTGAATGCACGTGGCGAGGGCCGCATCGGCGTTGGTCCTCAGTGCGCGAGGAGGGTTGCCGCTCTCGTAGATCTCGATCACGCTCCGCAGGAGTCGACTCAGCACGTGGTGGCACTGCGTCATTGCCTGAAGCACTTCATCACGTGTCCACACATCAATGTCCTGCTCGGAGGGCAGCTTCGCCGCATTGTCGATCAGCTCGTCGACGACATCTCGCAGCGAGTGGTACCACTCGGCGTCGTAGACAGGTTCGTACTCGTTCATCGTGCTCCAATCACTCTGAGTAGGGGACATCATCGCTTCAGTTGGCGAATGGCAGAAGTTCATACCGGACGACGTCAATATCGCGTTGGGTGTCCCGGCACACTGCCTCGGCGAACGAGATCGCCTCCCGCGTGGACTCATCGAGGTCATCCGGTACGCCAAAGGCCCGAACCGTATCCTTGACGAAGCACACGAGGCGCTGGCACCGTTCGAGTGCGGCGGTGGCGGCTTCGTGACTCCACTGGTCGATGCACCACCAGGTCGGTAGTTCGAAGGTGGCGTCCAACAGGAGTGTGGTCAGGCGGTACACCTTGATGCGTTGATCGGTCGTTCGATTGTCAGTTACTTGGGTCATGGTTTCCCTTCCGGGTCAGTAACTCGTCAGCACTTCGTAGACATCGATGTGTTGTCTCATCTCCTGGCGCCGCCGGACCAGCCGGCGCCACCTCCTCTCTGGTTCCCTAACTGGCTTCGCCACCGGGCCCGTTCTCTGGGCGGTCCGGGCTCGTTCGTCGGGTTAACCAGCCTCACCATGCCGCGAGGCGGTGTCTCGCGCACTCGCCCCTTACGGCGCGGTCGCCCCGACAGCAACCGTGATGTGATCGGACGCCCCGTACAGCGGGCCGATCGCGAGTTCACTTCTCGGTGGCGACCCTTAGCGAAACTCCCCGGTGCCTGTCAGCCACCGATGCGCGGCCACTACCTCGTCCTCGCCCGCCACGGTGTAACCGTCGGTCACGTCGTTCTGGGCGTGGCGC
>JABEUQ010000005.1 GCA_013044265.1 Acidimicrobiaceae bacterium | reverse complement strand
GGCAACTGCTCGCACCCCTTCGCATCACGAACCCACACAGCTCAGCGCGCTCAGCGTCATCAGACGCGACGCGGCTCCCAACGTGGAGCCACTAAGGAAGTGAGGAACACCCCAGTGGCCGTTTCGCCACGTCAGGGAGAACACCCGATCAAGTGAATGCTTGACCAGGGTCCCCGTTAGAACGCACGACACTGCTGTCACGCACGTCATCGCCGTGAGGAGGCAGCTCGGCTTCGGCCCGAGCCCCGCACTCGGGATCATGTGAGCCGGCGCCCACTGTGAGCCGTGCTGAACGACGAGGTAGGACGAGAATCGTGCGCTCGAGCCCGTCGAGATCAACTGCCCCAACGCCACGCATCCCCCGACTCTCGGACATACCACGTGGACAATCGCCGACGATGCCCCAGAGGTTGCGCCGGTAATAATCTGTGGTTTCGCCCAGGTGCCGTTGGCTTCGACGCTCAGCACAGGACGCTCAATGTTCGCGCGTTGGAACTCGACGCCTCCAGCCGCGCAGTAACTCGGCCGCACGCACGAAATTGCGGTTGCCGAGCTGCCGACAGCCCCACTACTGGTGGGCAATGTGGTGATCGT
This sequence comes from Acidimicrobiaceae bacterium, assembly GCA_013044265.1. GTDB lineage: Bacteria > Actinomycetota > Acidimicrobiia > Acidimicrobiales > RAAP-2 > RAAP-2. The sequence goes on along the minus strand of JABEUQ010000005.1, from coordinate 26,373 downwards.
CTCACCTGTTGCGTGAACTGTCGTGGTGGTCGATGTCGGTGACGTTGTTGGGGTGCTCGACGAGAGAGTGGTGGTAGTCACCGGCACCGCGGTGGTCGTTGCGGCCAGTGCCAATGAGCTGACCGCGAGCGAGCACAACGTGAGGGTCGCCGCGAGAGCAACCAGTGCAGCACGTCGCATGATCCGAGGTTGTGGGCCCATGCGTGAAACAGTAGAGGGCCAGCACTTTGAACGCTGGTCCTGACGGAAAGCTTTAACTCCTCCCTCGACGTAACACCCGTCTGGCTTTGACGGAAAGAGCCTGACTCACACCCGCCTTAAATTCGCTCGGTGCTCGTCACAGGACCGTCACGCTCGCTCAGCGCCGGCGATTAGCGGCCGAAATAACGGCCTCGAGCGACGCATCGAGGATCGATGAGCTCATTCCCACACCCCACCACTTCGCACCGTCGGGACCCTCGGCCTCCACGTACGCCACGGCAGACGCCCCCGAACCTGCCGTGAGTGCGTGTTCGGTGTAGTCGCGCACGTTGAAATTCACGCCGAGTTCGCCACGCAGTCCCGCCATGAGGGCATCAATGGGGCCATTGCCCTCTCCCTTGACGGTCACGTGCTGCCCATTCACCAGAAGTTGAGCGAAGATGCGCGTTTGGTGTTGATCGGCCGCAACCTCACTCGAGATGAGTTGAATAGTGGCGTTCTCCGGCTGATAGGTCGTGGTGAAGACCTCCCAGATTTCGGCTGGTGAGATTTCGGTGCCCGATTGCTCCGTGAGCTTTTGGACTTGCTGGGAGAATTCCACTTGCATCGCCCGCGGAAGTTCTAGCCCGTGTTCGGACGAGAGCAGGTAGGCCACTCCCCCCTTGCCGGACTGGGAGTTCACTCGAATAATCGCCTCGTAGGTTCGTCCAGTGTGCTTCGGATCAATGGGCAGATAGGGCACTTCCCAGACGTCGTACGTGTCGCCAATCGCGGTCATGCCCTTCTTGATGGCATCTTGATGAGAGCCCGAGAATGCCGTGTAGACCAACTCACCCACGTAGGGGTGGCGCGGGTGGATCGGCAGGCGGTTGGCGTATTCGGCCACGTGCCGAGCCTGGTCAATATCGCGCACGTCGAGTTCGGGGTCGACGCCCTGGGAGAACAAGTTCAGCGCCAAGTTCACGACGTCCACGTTGCCGGTGCGTTCACCATTGCCAAAGAGTGTGCCTTCAACACGGTCCGCACCCGCTAAAACGCCCAACTCCGCCGCCGCCACGCCGGTACCACGGTCGTTATGAGGATGCAGCGACAAGATGATGGAGTCGCGACGATCCACGTGACGCAAGAAATACTCAATCGCGTCCGCGTAGAGGTTGGGGGTGTACATCTCGACGGTGGCCGGCAGATTCAAAATCAGCGGACGCTCGGGGGTCGGATCAATCACGGCGATGACGTCATTGCAGACTTCGAGGGCGTAGTCGAGTTCAGTACCGGTGAAGCTCTCGGGTGAGTACTCGTACATGAATTGAGTATCGGGCGACGTGTCCTCGAGACTCGTACAGAGTGCCGCAGCGTCCAGGGCGATCTTCTTGATGCCCTCCTGGTCGAGGTTGAAGACCACCCGACGTTGCAGAGTTGAAGTGGAGTTGTAGAAGTGCACGATGGCGCGACGGGCCCCCTGCAGGGATTCGTACGTTCTACGAATGAGGTCCGGACGTGACTGGGTGAGCACCTGGATTGTGACATCTTCTGGAATCAGGCCATTTTCAATGATGTGGCGAACGAAATCGAAGTCGGGCTGAGAAGCCGAGGGAAAGCCCACCTCGATCTCCTTGAAGCCCATCAATACCAACTGCTCGAACATGATGTTCTTCCGCTCTAGGTCCATCGGGTCGATCAGTGCCTGGTTGCCGTCACGTAGATCGACGCTGCACCAAATGGGTGCTTTGAGGAGGCGGTTATTCGGCCACGTGCGATCCACCAAGTCCACGGGCACCGTGGCGCGGTACTTCTGGAAAGCCATCGGACTCGGCTGCTGGGGGTGTGGGCGCATCGTATTCCTCTCCAAATTCGTCTACCCCGAGAAACAAAAAACCCCCGCGAAGAGCGGGGGCGGCGGGCGAGTGAAAACTCGCCCTATCGAAGAAGAAGCTCGGGGTATCCGGTAGTCACCTGTTCATTGTACCGCGCGGGCGCACCAGGAAGATAGTGGTCAAGTATTGTGATGAACATGGGTGCTATTAAAGTCATTTTGAAAATCATGGTGCTTCTGGCGATAGCTGCCGCTATCGCGGGAATAGTGGCACTGGTGAAGAAGCCGTCCACGGCGCCAGTCTCCTTCGAGCACTGGCCCGACGTCCCCGTGAAGACCACCGCCTAACCTGTACTACGAACCCCATTCGTAGGAGAAGTCATGTCAGAGATGCAATATCGTCGCGTCGGCCGTTCCGGTCTCCAAGTCAGCGTGTTGTCTTTCGGGAGTTGGGTGACGTTCGCCAACGCCGACCAGATCGAGACCGCCGCCGAGGCTGCAGAATGCCTCTCCGTCGCGAAGGATGCCGGCGTGAATTTCTTCGATAATGCCGAGGGCTACGCGGCGGGAGAATCCGAACGTGTCATGGGAGCCGCCTTCCGCGAACTTGGTTGGAAGCGCCACGAGTACGTCGTTTCGACCAAGCTCTATTGGGGGCTGTTCGATTCACCCAACATGAAGAACACCCTGAACCGCAAATACCTCTCTCAGGCCATCGAGGGCTCCCTGGAACGTTTCGGTTTGGATTTCGTGGACCTCGTCTACTGTCACCGCCCCGATCCCGCGACTCCTATTGAAGAGACGGTCTGGGCAATGAGCGACATGGTCAACCGGGGTCAAGCACTCTACTGGGGCACCTCGGAGTGGTCGGCGGACGAGATTCGTGCCGCGTGGGAGATTGCCGAACGTCATCACCTTCACAAGCCCATCGTCGAACAGCCCCAGTACAACTTGTTGCACCGCGAGCGCGTCGAGCACGAGTACGCACGCCTCTACGAAGACATCGGGCTCGGCACGACTATCTGGTCACCCTTAGCGTCGGGCCTCTTGACGGGCAAGTACCAAAACGGCGTGCCCGCTGGCTCACGCGCATCGCTGCCTGGTTACGAGTGGTTGCGTTCATCGCTCACGGATCCGACGTCACTGGCGAAAGTGGACCGATTGCTCGCCATCGCGGGCGACCTGGACGTCGCGCTGTCGCAACTTGCTCTGGCGTGGTGCGTCAAGAATCCCAACGTCTCGACGGTCATCACGGGAGCCTCCTCCGCCCAACAAGTACGCGAGAACATGGCCGCACTCGATGCACTAGAACTTCTGAGCGACGAGGTGATGCAACGCATCGACGACGCACTCGTCGCCTAGGGCTCGGCCTCTCGCACCCACGATGAGCGACGACGCGGACGTTCTGGTGGTGGGTGCGGGCTTGGCGGGCTTGCGGGCCGCTCAAGTGCTCAACCGCGCAGGCCGACACGTCATCCTCTTGGACTCCGCCGACCATGTCGGTGGACGCTTACACTCACGCAACGTCGACGGTTTCGTAGTGGACGAGGGATTCCAACTCATCAACCCGGCGTATCCCGAGTTACTAGCTACGGGCGTGATGACCGACTTCGATTTACGTTCCTACAAACCAGTAGTGCGCTTCAGTGATGGAGAGTCAACCTACGAACTCGGCGATCCCCGCACGGATCCTCGCCTCCTGTTGACGTCACTACGCCACCCCGACCTGACAGTGACCGACGCCCTGCGGATTGGTGCCATGCTGGCGAACTTGCGATTCTCCTCGGCCGCCAAGATCGTGAAGAACCCTGATTCCTCCACTCGTGACGCCCTGCGCCGAATGCACGTCAGCGCTCGGGCCATCGACGGCATCCTCGCACCATTCCTGCGCGGCACACTCCTCGACGACGAACTGGCTACCTCGTGGCACTACAGCGCGCTCGTCCTTAAGAGTTTCACTCGAGGACGCCCCGGCACCCACCCTCGAGGAATCGCGGCTTTGCCCCAAGCCCTGAGTGAGCAACTGACGAACACGACTCTTCGACTTGGCGAGACCGCTCTCAACGTCAGCGCGACCGGAGTGGAGACCGACCAGGCCCGCTACTCAGCGCGTGTCGTCATTGTGGCAACCGACGCGACGTCTGCGCATCGCCTCACCGGTGCCGATGATCCTGGCTGGCGCGCACAGAGCACCTGGTGGTGGTCACTTCCCGAGCAACGAGATGCCGCACAACTGCGTATCGACTCTCACCGTCGTTTTCTGTCCAGTGCTCTGGACATCTCGAGTGTCGCCCGCGAGCGCGCACCTCAGGGACGATCCCTCATCGGCGCCTGTGCCAACGGCGTCTTCGATGCGAACTGCGACCGCGAGGTACGTGACGACGTGGCGCGCCTTTATGGTGTTGCGACGAATGACGTTGATTTGATCAATCGGGACGTGGTGCCACACGCCCTACCTGTGCTCACGACACCGCTCAACCTGCACCGTTGCCAAGTGCGAGACCACGTCATCACGGCTGGCGATTATCTACAGACGCCCTCAATCCAGGGTGCGCTAGTGAGTGGGCGCCGTGGCGCTCGAATCGCGCTGGCTCGTCTGGTTCGGTAGATGCAGTGGCGACAGAGTAATCGTGGTGGATATGGTCGTCGTCGCGGGGCTGCTCCCCGGTGGCAAAGGCGCCGGACCCAGATTGATCAAAGCTGTCTGCCAATTGGCCACGTCAGTGGCGCGAGCCTCGTTGAAATCGACTCGGGCCAGATACTTCTGAGCTTCGGTCTTCGCCGCGGCCATCGCCGCAATTTCTCCAGCCTTGTCACTCTCGATTGACTGGTGCAGGGCGAGATCAATGGCATCTTTTGCTTGTTGATACGTGTGCAGGGCCGCTCGATATTGTTGCATTGTCGTAATTGGCGGGGGGGTCTTGGCTCCAGCAATGACTGGCGCTGCGAGAGTGAGCGACGCCACCATCGCCAGCACCAACCCTGTGCGCCTCACCAACTTGCTCACCACGACTCCCTTTAAGTACTTGTCACTTTAGTAGTTCGGGCTTAGAAAATGTTGTGAAGGCCCCACGAGCCTGCTGAGAATCGGCTGTTCTGACTGGAACGATCCACGAGCCCGGCGTCAACAGTTACGCTCCTCCTATGGAGAATCCCTCATGACGACAGTTCTGGTGGTCGATGACGAGTCAGGCGTCCGCGACCTCTTAAGCGACGCACTACGTTTCGCCGGGTACGAAACTGAAGTGGCGAGTCAGGGCCGCGAGGCCCTCGACATCTGGCGCCTCAAGCGCATTGACCTATGCGTCGTCGATATCAACATGCCCGTAATGGATGGCTTCGAGTTCCTCGAAACAGTCCGCAAGTCTGACGTGAGTACACCTGTGCTTCTATTATCCGCGCGCGACGCTACCGAGGACATCGCGCGTGGTCTGCGCTATGGTGCCGACGACTACGTGCGTAAGCCGTTCAGCGTCGAGGAACTGCTGTTGCGTGTGAGCGCTATCTTGCGTCGCACCCAGGGCGTGGAACTTGACGTGTTGACCTACACCTGCGGGTCGCTCATTTTAGATACCGATCGTCACGAGGTCACCTTCGCGAAAGAATTGATCGACCTTTCTGCGACGGAGTTCCGCCTCCTCGAGATGTTGATGAGCCGACTCAACCGACTCGTGACGCGCGAGCAACTCCTACGCGACATCTGGGGCATGGACTTCGAGACCGAGACGACGGTTGTTGACACGTACATCTCCTACCTACGTCGCAAAGTGCACCGTGATAATTTCACCCCAATCACCACCGTGCGTGGCGTGGGATTCAAGATGGTCACGCCTGCCACCATCGAGTGAAACTCTCGGTCCGACTCACTCTTTTACTCATCGCTGTGACGGTGGTGACCGCGGTAGCGGTCGGCTGGTTCGCGGTGCACGACTCGACGCAGTCGCAGTACAAAGTTATCGACGCCGAGATTAACGCCGTCATCTCCAGTGGTGTCGGCCACCCCAGCGACGCCGCGATCGCGGCGCTGAACGTAGTGCAGGGCTACAGTTACGATCTCTCAATTGACCTGATAGACAGTCACGGCACGGTCACGCAGGTCAACGCGGGCAACGTGGCCCTCAAAGCGACACCGAGTCTGAACGACCTCAAGCACTCCCTGAAGGGGGTGAGTTCGAGTGCGGACCTGCCTGGTTTTCGCTACAGGTCGGAGAAGGCCGCCGGCGGGTCTTACCTGGTCGTCGCGGCGTCAACCGCCGCCATCGCCGAAGCGGCGCACCGTTTGGAGAGCAAGGTGGTTCTGGTGGGTATTCTCGCCGCACTCTTGAGCATCGCCGTGGCCTACCTCTTCACCAATCGCGATATCCGACTGATCAAACGATTGATTGGCTTCGCCAGCGAGATCGCCCACGGCAATGACGCCACTCAGTTCCCACCCGAGTCCGGTAGCCCCGAATTGCGAGAACTGCGGGCCTCACTGGTGACAATGGTTGGCTCGCTGCAACGCGCGATCGATACCGAGCGACACGCGAGTCGAGAAATGCAGCGGTTCATCGGTGACGCGTCGCACGAACTGCGCACGCCACTCACGGTCATCAAGGGTTACAGCGAGATTCTCGAGCGTCCCGACCTCGACGATGCGATGCGCACACGTGCTCTCGAGCGAGTACGCCGTGAAGTCTTGCGCATGGATAACCTCGTGACGGACTTACTCTTTCTCACCGAGGTACGCGAGTCCGCTTCACTCACCGTGAGCCCCGTCGCCCTCAGCGACGTGCTCAACGATGCCGTGGGCAACTTCCGTGTGGACCACCCTGAGCGGCGATTGAAGGCGAACGTGGCGGCGAACGTGTGGGTCACGGGACGCGAGGAGTACGTCGAGCGTCTCATCAACAACTCGCTCACCAACATCGCGCGTCACACCCCCGCTGATGCCGCGGTCGAAGTGAATCTCGATGTCGTGGGCAATCGTGCAATCGTGCTCGTGGACGATGCGGGCCCGGGGCTGCCGCCCGGGGCCTACGAACGTGATGCTCGCCAGTTCCAGCGCTTCGATCCCGCACGGTCGCGCGAGTCAGGCGGCACTGGCTTAGGTATGAGCATCATGGCCGACATCGTAGCCACGCTGCACGGTGAACTTGACGTGAGCAAGAGCCCCCTCGGGGGTTTGCGACTGCGGTTCGAACTACCGACCACGTCCGCTCCCGCCGACGCTCAGAACGAGGTCCTACCGTAGGGCGATCAGGTGAATATCGAGGATCCCCTCGGTGCTGCGCACCTTCTCGACCACTGAAGTCGGGGCCGGCGACCCGGTCGAGATCACCATGAGAGCCGTACCGTTGTGGTGATCAGGACCCACGGCCATCGAGGTGATGGAGATACCCGCTTCGCCCAACGCCACGCCAACGAGACCGATCATGCCGGGACGATCATTATTACGCACCACCAGCATTGACGCTGCGGGGGCGATCTCCACGCTGTGACCATCCACACTGACGATACGTGTCTCGACACGCGTACCCACCGTCATCAAGGTGCCCGATACCGCGTGCTGACCCGAACGCACCGTAATGACGTTCACGTACTCGGGTGAATCGTGAGTGGACACCTCACTGAAGGTGATGCGGTGATCGGACGCCATCTGGGGAGCGTTCACGAAGGATGCAGTCGCGTGTCCCGTCGCCACTAACAGACCCTTCAGGGCGCTGAGCGTCAAAATCTTGGTACCGGAACCCGCAATCTCACCTTGGTAGATGACTTCGAGATCTGCCGGCTCACCATCGAGGAGTCCGCCAATGAAACGGCCGAGCAATTCGGCCAACCCCATGAAGGGACGCACGACATTGGACACTTCACCCGCGGCAACATTCACCGCGAAGGGCACGAAGTCGCCCGCGAGTGCCAACTGGACCTGCTCGGCGATCGTGACACCCGCCTTGTCCTGGGCCTCGACGGTCGAGGCGCCCAAGTGGGGTACGACGACGACCGAGGGCAACTCGAAGAGTGGCGACTCCGTGGTGGGCTCTTTCTCAAACACGTCCAGGGCTGCACCCTGCACGTGACCACTACGAATCGCCTCGGCCAAGTCCGCTTCATTCACGATGCCCCCGCGCGCCACGTTGACGATGCGCACGCCCTGCTTGGTCTTCTTCAACGATTCGGCGTTCAAGAGGTTGGTGGTCTCTTTGTTCTTCGGCAGGTGAATCGTGATGAAATCACTTTGAGCTAAGAGTTCATCGAGCGACATCGACTCGATTCCCATGTGACGTGCGCGTTCTTCGGTGATGTAGGGGTCGTAGGCCACCAGACGCATACCGAAGGCGTGGGCGCGCTGGGCGACGAGCGCCCCAATCTTGCCCAAGCCAATGATGCCCAGGGTCTTACCGTGCAACTCCACGCCCTCCCACTTCGAGCGCTGCCACTTTCCATCCTTCAGCGCGGAGTGGGCCTGAGGAATATTGCGCGCCTGGGCCAAGAGCAACGCCATTGTCTGTTCCGCGGCCGAAAGGATGTTCGAGACGGGAGCATTGACCACCATGACACCGAGTTCAGTAGCCCTCGTGACATCGACGTTATCTAGACCGATTCCCGCGCGACCCACCACGACCATGTCGGTGGCAGCCTCGAGAGTGGCGGCGTCGACTTGGGTGGCCGAGCGGATAATGAGAGCGTGAGCACCCTTTACCGCGTCAATGAGCGACTCGGGTGAGAGGCCCAATTGGACGTCAACCTCATGGCCAGCGTCGCGCAGCTCTTGGAGGCCGGACGCGGCGATTTCTTCAGTAACTAAGACACGGGCCACGGGGGGGTCCTTTCGTATTGTTGTGTAAGTAAAGCCTATGGGGTTCTTACAGCGTGTGTTCTATTTCGAACGCACCGGTTTGCCTTGACCACCCTAACGAACGTGGTACTTGCTCACCGTCGCGATGACCAAGAATCCTTGGCACTTCCCGGTTCCGTCGAATGGCCCTGCCCCCTTCGAGGTTTGTAGGGGTGACGAACGGCTCTTCCCGCGCGCTTCGCGGTGCAGGGTTCACCCGCCGAAGCAGTGTCAATCCACTTTCAACGGTACCGAGCTGCTGTGACATGATCAGAAACTGTGAACTGCAAATAGTACACACGCTCTTAGCCAGCCGCTACGAGTGCGGCCAAGCGCTCGAGGCCTTCCGCCAGATCAGCGTCGCCCAAGGCGTAGCTGAATCGGAAGTATCCCGGAGTGCCAAAGGCCTCGCCCGGGACGACCGCGATCTTGATGGTCTCGAGTAGCGATGCGGCGAGCTCCGAGGAACTATTCGCGACACGCCCACCTAGTTCTCGGCCTAGGAGACCCGTCACGTTGGGGTAGCAGTAGAACGCGCCTTCGGGCTCGGCACACGTAATCCCATCGATTGCGTTCAGCATCGCCGTCATGGTCTGACGTCGTCGATCAAAGGCCGCGCGCATCTCGCGCACTGCCGTCAGGTCACCAGTCAGCGCCGCAACCGCCGCGCGCTGGGAGATGTTCGAAATGTTCGAGGTGGTCTGACTCTGATAATTGACGGCCGCGTTCATCACGTCGCTGGCCCCAATCATCCAACCAATGCGCCATCCGGTCATCGCGTAAGTCTTGGCCACACCGTTCACGACAACCCAACGGTCTGCGAGCTCCGGGGCCACCACGGGGAGTGACACGTTGACGGCGTCGCCGTAGACCAGGTGTTCGTAAATCTCATCAGCCATCACCCAGACATCATTCTGCGCGGCCCAGTGCCCAATGGCCGCCACGTCCTCGGGTCGCACCACCGCACCGGTGGGGTTCGAGGGCGAGACGAAGACGAGCAATTTCGTCCGCGGGGTACGCGCGCGATCCAAGTCTTCGACCGTCACTCGAAAACCGTTGGCCTCTGAGGTCATCACCGGCACTGGGATTCCCCCCGCTAAGTACACAGCTTCGGGATACGTCGTCCAATACGGGGCTGGAATCAAGACCTCGTCGCCGGGATTGATGAGTGTCATGAACGTGGTGGCCACGGCGTGCTTGCCACCGTTAGTGACGAGGACTTGGCTCGGGGCAACAATCAGCCCAGTATCACGCTCCGTTTTCATCACAATGGCTTCGCGCAACTCCTGGATGCCAGCCGTAGGGGTGTACTTATGGTTCTTTGGGTCATAGCACGCCTGGGCAGCGGCCTCCACGATGTGCGCGGGTGTCGCGAAGTCCGGTTCGCCCGCCCCGTAGCCAATTACTGGCTCTCCCGCGGCCTTGAGGGCCTTGGCCTTGGCGTCCACCGCCAGAGTGGCCGAGGGCGCGAGGCCTCCAAGAAGGTCACTTACTCTCGAACTCATCGACTACTCCGTTTCATTCTCTAGAGTTAAGTCTATGACCACTCCAGAGTCCCTCCAGATTCCAGCCGACCTCCTGCCCCGTGACGGACGCTTCGGCGCCGGACCTTCTAAGGTTCGCGCCGAGCAACTGCAAGCGCTACTGGACTCGGGTTCTTCCTACCTCGGCACATCTCACCGTCAAGCGACCGTGCGCAATAAGGTCGGCGAAGTGCGCGATGGCCTCGCCTCGCTGTTCAGTCTTCCCGAGGGCTACGAAGTCCTCCTCGGTAATGGCGGCTCCACCTGCTTCTGGGATGCCGCAACTTTTCACTTGGTCGCCGAACACTCCCAGCACCTCTCTTTCGGTGAGTTCTCCTCAAAGTTCGCGAGCGCCGTCAAGGAAGCGCCGCACCTGTCTGATCCCGAGATCATCAAGTCCGACACCGGTACGCACCCTCACGCCGTCGCTACTGAGGGTGTCGATCTTTACGCCCTGACCCACAATGAAACGTCAACGGGCGTGATGATGCCCATTGAGCGCCCCGCTGGTGCCACTGGACTAGTGGCGGTGGACGCCACTTCGGGGGCGGGCGGCTTGATGGTCGACCCCACCCAGTTCGACTGCTACTACTTCGCGCCCCAGAAGTCATTCGCCTCTGACGGCGGATTGTGGTTAGCCCTATGCTCACCGGCCGCAGTGGAGCGCATTGAGACACTGGCGGCGTCGGATCGCTGGACGCCCGCATTCTTCGACCTCAAGATCGCTCTCGACAACTCGCGCCTGAACCAGACCTATAACACCCCGGCTCTGGCCACCATCCACCTATTGGCTTCTCAAATCAAGTGGTTCAATGACAACGGTGGCTTGGAGTTCTCGGCGGGTCGTTCTCGCCAGTCTGCCGAAATCCTCTACACCTGGGCCGAGGCTTCAGACTTCGCGACGCCCTTCGTTGCCAACCCCGCCGAGCGTTCCAACGTGGTGGGCACCATCGACTTCGCCGAGGGGGTCGACGCCGCACTCGTCGCCAAGATTTTGCGACAGAACGGTGTCGTGGACACCGAGCCCTACCGCAAGCTCGGACGCAACCAATTGCGTATTGCCATGTTCCCAAGTGTCGACCCCGCCGACGTCGCCTCACTGTGCGCCTGCATCAACTACATCGTGGGCAATCTCTAGACACTGAACGGTACGATGCAGATATGAGTGACTTCGGACCACGATGAGTCGCGTCCTGGTCACCGGTGCCACCGGCTACGTCGGTGGACGCTTGGTGCCACGTCTCATCGAAGAGGGTCACGACGTGCGCTGTCTGGTGCGCAACCCGGCCAAGTTGGCGGCGGCGCCCTGGCACGACGACGTCGAAATCGTGGCCGGCACTATTGAAGGGCCCCTCAATGAGGCCATGGACCGCGTCGACGTAGCGGTCTACCTGGTGCACGGTATAGGTGATGGTCACGACTGGGCCGCCAAAGAATCTCGCGACGCCGAACATTTTCGTCAAGCGGCCGAGGCGGCCGGCGTTGGACGCATCGTCTATCTCGGGGGCATGGGAAATGACAACAAGTCCCTAAGTGTGCACCTGGCGAGCCGACACGACGTCGGAAGGATTCTGGCCCATGGTGCGATTCCGGTGACCGAACTGCGCGCCGCGGTGATCATCGGTTCGGGTTCGGCCAGTTTTGAAATGTTGCGCTACCTCGTCGAAGTGCTGCCGGTCATGGTCACGCCCAAGTGGGTGACGACCAAGTCACAACCCATCGCCATCTCCGACGTCCTCAATTACCTCGTCAAGGTGATTAATGTGACCACTCCCCTCACGGGGGTCTATGAGATTGGCGGCCCCGACGTCGTCAGCTACGCGCAGATGATGGATCTCTACGCCCAAGAAGCGGGACTCACCAAACGCCGACTCATCCCCGTTCCCTTCTTGACACCACGACTCTCGAGCCACTGGGTCGGGCTAGTGACTCCGGTGCCCGCCTCTCTCGCGCGACCCCTAGTGGACAGCCTGGTGAACGAAGTTGTGGTGCGCGACGCGCGCACCGTTGAACTCCTGGGGGCTCCTGAGCGGACCCTGCGCGAGGCAATCCGTCTCGCACTGGGTCGCACGAGCCGCCATGAAGTACCCACCTCCTTCACCGATGCCGACCTGCAGCCCTTTCGCGCCTACGCCACCGACCCCACCTGGGCGGGTGGGACCGAACTCTGCGATGAGCGTCTCCGCGAATCGCGAGCCAGCGCTCGCGACGTCTTCGCCGCGGTCTGTTCGGTGGGTGGCGAAACAGGCTGGTATTCGGGTGAGTGGCTATGGCAACTGCGCGGGCTCTTCGACCAGATCTGGGGTGGCCCCGGGCTACGACGCGGTCGACGCCACCCCAGTGAGTTGCGAGTAGGTGACTTCGTGGACTTCTGGCGCGTGGACGAGATCGTGGAGAACCAGTTCGTACGCTTGCACGCTGAGATGCGACTACCCGGCGAAGCCTGGTTAGAGTGGCGCATCACGACGAGTCCCCGCGGCACTCGCCTCACTCAACTAGCGAGATTCAAGCCGCGGGGACTACTTGGTCGTGTCTATTGGTACAGCGTGGCCCCGTTTCACGGGCTCGTGTTCCCGGGATTACTTCGCGGCATCATCAACGATGCCGAATCCAAATAACTCAGTCGGTGTCGCCACCGGAGGTCTCGGAGACCTTCTGCTTGCCCGCTGAGACGAAGGGCATCATGGCACGCAACTTCTTGCCGATGTCCTCGATCGGGTGCTTCTTACCCGAGTCGCGAAGCTCGCGGTAACGCGGACGACCAATTTCGTTCTCCTTCACCCACTCAGCGGCGAAGGTGCCGTCCTGGATCTCGGTGAGAACCTTTTTCATCTCAGCCTTGACCTGGTCGGTGATGATGCGTGGCCCACGGGTCAGATCACCGTACTCAGCGGTGTCCGAAATCGAGAAACGCATCCCGGTGATGCCCTCTTCGTACATCAGGTCAACGATCAATTTCAGTTCGTGCAAGCACTCGAAATACGCACTCTCGGGCTGATAGCCCGCCTCGACGAGAGTCTCGTACCCCGCCTTGACGAGAGCAGAAACTCCGCCGCAGAGCACGGCCTGCTCACCGAAGAGGTCCGTCTCAGTCTCCTCGGTGAACGTGGTCTCGAGCACACCGGCCCGCGTGGCACCGATACCGTGCGCGTACGCGAGGGCGATACCCTTGGCGTTACCCGTGGCGTCTTGGTGCACGGCGATCAAGGCCGGCACGCCGCCGCCCTCGACGTACGTACGACGCACGAGGTGGCCGGGGCCCTTGGGTGCGACCATCGCGACATCGACGTCGGCCGGTGGCTTGATCAGGTCGAAACGGATGTTGAAACCATGCGCGAACAGCAGGCACTTTCCTGCACTCAGGTGCGGCGCGATGGATTCGTCGTAGGTGCGCTTTTGCTCGGTGTCGGGCACCAAAACCATGATCACGTCCGCTTCGGCGCACGCATCGGCAATGGAGAGCACCCGCAGACCGGCGTCTTCAGCCTTGATGACCGACGAGGATTCGGGGCGCAGCCCGACACGCACGTCGTAGCCACTGTCGTGCAGGTTCAGCGCGTGGGCGTGGCCCTGCGATCCGTAACCGAGGATCGCAATCTTCTTACCCTGGAGCAGTTCAGGCTGCGCGTCGGCTTCGTAGTACATGGTGGTCATGTCAAGTATCTTTCTATTCAGTCGGGAAAATGGTGGCCGAAGCCGCTTTGCCAAGTCTAGGGAGTGCGACGCGGCCGGTCCGATGCAGCTCGATCGTCGTGTAATTCTCGAGTTCGCGTTCAAGTTCGTCGCAGGCAGATGGCGTACCGGCGAGCATCAGCGTCACCGAACCCGCGTCCACGTCCACGATGGCGGCCCCCGAACTGCCCACTACGTCGAGCAGCGAAGTCCGGTTGTCCACATTGGTCTTAATGGTCGCCAGCAGTAATTCTCGTTCCAGGGCATCCTTGGGGGCGATGTCTGAGATCGCCACCACGTTGACGAGTTTGTCGAGCTGTTCAACGATCTGTTCCAAGGGGGCAGACTCGGCGTCAACGACGATGGTGATGCGCGAGAAGCGAGCTTTGGTTTCGGCCGGGGCCACCGCCAGGGAGTAGATGTTGAAGCCGCGGCGCGCGAAGAGACCAGCGACGCGTGCAAGCACGCCCGCCTTGTTCTCGACCATGACCGAAAGGATGTGGTGGCGCACCGGCGTGTGGCTGGTGGCACCGAGGAATGGTTCGGGGCTGTTCACTTGGACTCTCTTTGCAGTGGGTGGACCATGATGTCGTCATTGCTCGCTCCCGCGGCGACCATCGGGAAAACCTTCTCCGAGGAGTCGGTGCGAAAATCAATCACGACGGGGACATCGTTGATCGAATTAGCGGTGGCGATGGCGGCGTGCATCTCTTCGATCGTCGTCGCGCGCAACCCCACGCAGCCCATGGCCTCAGCCCACTTGACGTAGTCGGGCAAATCTGGCGAGAGATAGACCTCGGAGTAACGCTCGTCGTAGAACATCTCCTGCCACTGACGCACCATACCGAGGTAGGCATTATTCAAGATGGCCACCTTGATCGGAATACCTTCGGAACGCGCCGTGACGAGCTCTTGGGCCGTCATCTGAAAGCAGCCGTCACCGTCGATACACCAGACAACACGGTCGGGTCGACCAGCCTTGGCACCAATAGCGGCGGGCACACCGAACCCCATCGTGCCCGCCCCACCAGAGTTCACCCAGGTCCCTGGTTCTTCGAACTTCCAGAACTGCGAGGCCCACATTTGGTGCTGGCCCACGCCCGAGGCCACGATGGTTCCCGGAGTCGCCGCCTTGGCGATGGACTCGATGACGAACTGGGGACGTAGAAGTCCTTCGTCACTCGGCTCGTCGTAGACGAGGGGGTACATCTCGCGCCACGCGTCAATCTCTTTCCACCAGACCTCGAGATTCAGGGGCTTCACTTGGGCGGCATCCCACGCCTCGAGCACGGCGGCCACGTTCGAACGAATAGCCACGTTGGCGAAACGAACTTTATTGAACTCCGCCTTGTCGATATCGACGTGAATGATCTTGGCGTTGGGGGCGAATGCGGGAATCTTGCCCGTGACACGGTCGTCGAAACGCGCACCGAGTGAGATCAACAGGTCCGACTTCTGGATTGCCGTCACCGCGGCGTACATACCGTGCATGCCGGGCATACCCAAGTGCTGGGGGTGCGAGTCGGGAAACGCGCCGCGCGCCATGAGTGTGGTGACCACCGGAATCCCCGTGCGTTCGGCGAAGGCCCGCAACTGCTGCGAAGCGTGAGATTTGAGAGTTCCGCCCCCCACGTACAGAACTGGGCGCTCGGCTAGCTTGATGAGCGCAATGGCGCGCTCGACAGCGCTCGCGTCCAATTCGACCACTGGGTGATAGCCGGGAAGATCGAGTTCATCGATGTTCTCGGGATACCACCATTCCATCATCGACTGTGCGATGTCCTTGGGAATGTCCACCAACACCGGTCCGGGTCGTCCGGTGGTGGCGATGTGAAAGGCCGCCGCGATCGCGCGCGGAATCTCGTGAGCACTCTTGACGAGGAAATTGTGCTTGGTGATGCCCATCGTGATGCCAGTGATGTCACACTCCTGGAAGGCGTCGGTGCCAATCGCTGCTGAAGATACCTGTCCGGTAATGATCACCAGGGGGGTGGAGTCCATGTGCGCATTCCCAATGGGAGTGACGATATTGGTCGCACCGGGACCAGACGTCACCATGGCAACGCCGGGTCGACCAGTGGCGAGAGCGTAGCCCTCAGCCATGTGCCCCGCGCCCTGCTCGTGCCGCACGAGTACGTGGCGAATACTCGAGTCGATCAGCGGGTCGTAAACGGGCAAGATGGCGCCGCCGGGTAGGCCGAAGATGACCTCGACCCCTTCCATTTCCAGGCTCTTGATGAGAGCTTGCGCTCCGGTGAGTTGCACAATGTTCCTTTGGTGTTAGATATGGAAAAAGGCCTCCCATTTTGGGAGGCCTCCGGTATACGACAAAGCGTGACTACCGGCGCCTGGCGCCTACTACTACCTCGAGAATGGAATCACGTAAAGTCACGACCCCAATATAGCGACGGCTGACGCCGAGCACAACCCAAAATTGTCACCAGGCAATCGTCTCCGCCGTCGATTGCCTACAGCTCGGTCATCCCTGCACCGCGAAGTGCCGGAAGCGCGGTAGCCCGCATTCGCTTCAAGACACGATGGGTGACGGGTGAGGCGTCAGGGTGAAGTCCACCATGCTCGTTCACCGCCGAGTTCCACGCGGCGACGCGCTGGGCCACGACGTCATCGTCGTTGAGTTGCACGCAGTCAATCCGGTCCTCGTTGACGTCGACGACGATAGTGTCCCCGTCGTGCACCAGAGCAATTGGTCCACCGAGCAGGGCCTCGGGAGCAACGTGGCCAATGACGAGACCCACGGAGCCGCCAGAGAATCGTGCATCGGTCATTAACGCAATCGTGATGCCGCGCTGGCGACAAATGGTCGTGATCTTGGACGTCGGGTCCAGCATCTCGGGCATACCAGGTGCCCCGCGAGGCCCTTCGTAACGGATGACCACCATGTCGTTGTCACAGAAGTCGTGCGCCCGCTCGTCCAGGGCGGCGATCAACTCTCGTTCACTGTTAAAGACTCGAGCATTTCCAGTGAAGACACCATCGACGATGCCACTCTCGACACCCGCCAACTTCAAAATCGCCCCACCCTCGGGTGCGAGATTTCCTCGTAGGAGTCGCAACCCACCAGTTTCCTTAAAGGGGTGCACGGTGGAATAAATCACTCGGTGATCAGCGGCGGGCGGTGCGAGGCGCCCAATCTGCTCGGCGAGGGTCTCACCAGTGCAACCTATCGTGGTGCCGTCAAGGTATCCCGCCTTCAGTAGTTCATTGACGACGGCCGCGAGACCACCGGCCGCATCGACATCGACCATGGAATAAGCACCGAAGGGTCGCATGTTGACAATCACCGGCACGCGACGCGATAACGCGTTGAACTCGTCCTGACTCAGGACGTCGTTCCATAGATCAAAACCCGCGGCTCGGGCGATTTCGACACTGTGCAACATCACGTTGGTCGATCCCCCCATGGCAATCGCGACCGTCACGGCATTGCGCAACGATGATGGCGTGACGATGTCGCGAGGTCGAATTCCGCGTTCGGTCATGGTGAGCAGACAGTCGACGAGCTGGTCCGGGAACTCATCGACGCGTCGCGCGTCGTCCGACGTGGGCGCCACCATATGCAGGGGCTCCAGCCCGAGCACACCGATAAAGGTCTGCATCGTGTTGTAGGTGAACATGCCTCCGCAACTGCCCTGACCGGGGCAGGCGTGCAACGTAATCTCCTCGCGGGCCTCGATGTCGGGACTCGAGGCAGCCTGAAAGGCGTCGACCAAGTCGAAACGTGCGCCCGTCGTGGCATCGTGTCCGGGCTTGATCGAGCCATCGGACAAGATCACCGCGGGCACGTTGTGCTCCAGTATGGCTGCGACGGTACCCACGGGGGGCTTGTCACAGGCCACCACGGCAATCAGTCCCGCCACCTGATTCGCCGCCACGTGCACCGCGACAGCGTCATTGACCAGTTCACGGCCAATCAGTGAGAAACGCATTTGCGACGTGCCGTTGAGTTGTCCGTCAGACACTCCCACCGTAAAAGCGGGTGCGATCAGTCGCACCGCGAGGTCTGCGCTCGCAATACGGCGCGACATGGCTGACTGTACCGCGGCAACTTTCTCCTGGACCCCTAAGTAGCACTGACTGTCACCCAGATTGCCCACCACCGCCCAGACCGGGTCGTGAATCTTGTACACGTCCTGACCCAGAAAACGTGCCGTCCCCACTCGTTGAACGTCGCGACCGGGATTGGAGGAGCGGATATCGGAAAAGGTGCGCGCCGTCGAGTTCGCCGGCGCAGTTGCTGCGGCGAGAGCGGTGTCAGGATGAGGTGCGGTGTCGCTAGTCATATCGCCAAGTTAATACAGGGAGATGTGCCCCTTCTCGCCAAAGGCTCCTCGTCGCGCCGCCGCAGGACCTCGGTAGGCTTGACGCGTGACCACACCACTCGTCGTGAGCGTGCCCGAAGAGTATCTCGCCGAGGCCCTACGAACGCTCGATCCCCGAGTCGACGTGGTGTTGTGGGACCTTTCGATTCCCCCACCACGCGATCACATCGACGTGGTAGTACCCGACTATCTGGCGCCCAAGGCATGGCTAGCCAATGCCGCGAGCGTCGGCGCCCGTCTCATCCAGAGCCAGTCCATTGGCTACGACGGGGTCGCGCCAATGTTGCCGCCCGGCAGCGTCTACGCCAATGCGGCTTCGGTACACGAAACCTCGACTGCAGAACTCGCTCTGACACTCATCCTGGCCGCCCAACGAGGACTCGCCGACTTCGTGCGCGCCGCGGACAAGTGTGAGTGGACCTTCGCGTTCCATGAGAGTCTCGCCGACCGCACCGTCTTGCTCCTTGGATACGGAGGGGTGGGCCGCGCCATCGAGTCGCGTCTCGTCCCCTTCGAAGTCGAGATCGTGCGGGTGGGTCACAGCGCCCGGCGGATCGGTGATATCGACATACACGCGGGGTCCGAGTTGCCAGCGTTACTTGCGCACGCTGATATCGTCGTGGTGTCATTGCCCCTCACCGAGGAAACAACCCACCTGGTCGACAGGGAATTCTTGTCGCACATGAGTGATCACAGTCTCCTGGTGAATGTGGGACGCGGTCCGCTCGTCGACACCGACGCCATGCTCTTCGAAGCGACACGTGGACGATTGCGCTTCGCCCTCGACGTCGTGGACCCCGAACCGCTCCCCCCCGACCACCCCCTCTTTGGGTTGTCCAATGTGCTGATCACCCCGCACGTCGGCGGTGCCACCAGTGCTATGTCTCCGCGGATCATCAAACTGATTACCGGCCAGGTTCAGCGACTCCAACGTGGCGAGGAGCCGATAAACGTCGTGCTGCGAACCTAAGGTCGTGGGTCCCATTTGGCGAGTGCGCCAGGATCTCCGACCGGCTCCATCACGTCCTGGCCAATGTAGGTGATCTGAGCGACGACTCCTCGATCCTCTGCTCCTGGCTGCGTCGCAACGAGGGTCCACCACGGTCGCGACTTTGGTCAGTGCCTTGACGCGATACTGCACGTCTCACACACGCACTGCCTTGAGGGCAGCCTCAAGAGTGCCCCGGATCGAGACCGAGTACTGAGACGAATGATTGCCCCGAAAATCGGGCACCGAGCGAGCACCGGTGAGTCACGGTGCTTCGTTGATCACGACGAACCGGTGGGGCCACATACGACGCAGGTGGTTATCAATAGTCCACCAGAAACTCTCTCGCCACTTGGGCCACGCTTTCAATCGTGTCACTCAAGGCGCGGCGTTCACCAAATCGTGATACCAAATCAACCACTCGCACCCAGGGATAACGATCGATGAGTACGTTGACGGCCTCGATATCACTTGACCCACAGACAACAAGCACCCGCTGACCCTCAGTGGTGAGGGCACAGACCCCGGAAACGACTTTGCCCTCGAGACTCCCGGCGTCGAAGCGGCCTTCGCCAGTGATGATCGTCGACGCCCACTTCATGCGGGCGGCGAGATTATTGACATTGACCACCTCGTCCAAACCGCTCACGAGGTTCGCACCAAGAGCGAAGAGCGCACCACTCAGACCACCCGCGGCCCCGGTGCGCGCCGTGTGACGCACGTCGAGTCCACTCTGTCGTTCGTAGCGATCGGCGAGTTTCTCCAAACGCTGCTGCACGACGGCCAAGTCACTTCGGGCCACGCCCTTCTGCTCGGCGTAACGCAGAGCACCAAGGAATTCAGCATCGATGTCCGTCGCGGCACTGAGCGAGATGCCCAACTCCCCAGCGTTCAGTAATACTTCGTAGCATCCCTCGCCACCATCAGAGGTAGCCGATCCCCCACAGCCCACCACCACGTGCGTTACCCCCCACGATGCGCTCGCGACGATGGCGTCGCCAACGCCCGCGCTCGAAGCCGCCAGCGCTTCGTTCGACGTCGGGGCGCGGCGGCGCGATCGACCGATGATCTCCGCGACCTCAATGACGCCGAGAACCCCATACCCCGTGGTGACAAGGGTGAGAGGTGCCTCGTGCCATTCGCCCCACGGATCACGAACTTGCAGTGAGACCACGTCGCCGCGAAAAGCTGAGCGAAAGCCTTCACCGCCATCAGAGAGTGTCGCCACGTCGAAAGTAGTACCTTCGACGCCGCACCCGGCGATAGCTGTAGCGAGTTCCGAGGCAACTGCGGTTGAGCGGAATTTATCCATCGCCACGACGACGTGCTCACCCATGCTCACTACTCCTCGCCGAACGCTCGCTGAGAATGTATTAAACGCTAAAGAACTCAGTCGCTTCGACGGCGCCGACTGGAGTTAGCGCCGCCCTACTTTAACGTCGCGCCTGCAACTCAGCGATGACAGCCTTCCCGTTCGCCTGACCCTTCGTGAGTTTCATCACTTGACCAATAAAGAATTGCGCAAGCTTCTCGTCGCCATCTCGATACCGAGTCCACTCGTCGGGATTCGACGCAATCAGCGTGGCCACCGTGGCCCCGAGGCTATCGGCCGAAAGTTGCTCGAATCCTTTGTCCGCGGCAATGGCGCGCGGGTCACCCCCATGGGCGAGCAATTCAGCTAACACGGTCTTGGCCTGAGTGGCCGAGAGTTCACCACGCTGCTCCATGGTTAGCGTCGTCACAAAAGCCTCAACGCTCAAATTGTCCACGTGATCAACGTCGGCGGCGATTTCGTTGGCGGCACGCGCCACCGCCAGAGCAGCGTCACTCCCGGCGTCGACAACGGCGTGCACATACTTCTCAAGTCCCAAGTCGATCACAACTTCGACGGCGTCGAGTTGCGCTTCGCTGGGTTCGCCCAGCAGTGCTACGACGAGTCCGCGACGTTCGGCGGGCATCGGGGGCAGTGCGGCTCGCACGCGATCTTGCCACGCCTGATCCGGGGCCAAATCTACCAGGTCCGGATCACGGAAGTAGCGATAGTCGTCCGCATCTTCCTTCACACGTAGCGTCGACGTCTCGCCCAGGTTCTCGTCCCAGTGGCGCGTTTCTTGTCGCACAACGCCACCCTCCTCAATGAGTTCGACCTGGCGCAGGGCCTCGTACTCAATAGCGCGCTGCAAGCTACGCAAAGAGTTGAGGTTCTTAATCTCACAGCGCGTGCCGAAGGGGGCGCCACTCTTGCGAATTGACACATTGGCGTCAAAGCGCATCGAGCCCTCTTCGAGACGGCCATCTGAGGCTCCGGTGGCTATAAGGATGCCCCGCAACTCCCCGGCGTACGCGCGCGCTTGGGCCGAGGAACGGATGTCGGGACCAGACACAATCTCCACCAGAGGCACGCCACAACGGTTGTAGTCGACGAGTGAAGAGTCCGCGCCCGCGAGGCGCCCGGAGCCGCCCAGGTGGGTGGACTTGCCAGTGTCCTCTTCCATGTGGGCCCGCTCGATGGTCACGCGACTGCCGTCGGGCAAGTCGAGGTAGCCCCCAGAGTTAATGGGCAAGTCGTACTGCGAAATCTGGTAATCCTTGGACTGATCCGGATAGAAGTAGTTCTTGCGATGAAAGGTCGAAGGGGCGATCGTGCAGTGCAGCGCCATGCCAATTCGCATGGCGAAATCGACCGCCTCACGATTGAGTACTGGCAACGAACCGGGCAACCCCAGGCACACCGGGCAGATATTGGTGTTCGGCTCTGCGCCAAAATGATTGGCGCATCCGCAAAAGAGTTTGGACTTCGTGAGTAACTCGGTGTGGACCTCGAGACCCACCACCATCTCCCAGCCGTTCGGTAACGTCACGGGCGACCATCCGCAATCTCGAGCACGCGCGCCGCGGCGAAGAGTTGCGCCTCGCTACGTCCGGGTCCGAGTAACTGGACGCCTACGGGCAGATTGCCCTCACCGGTACCGAACGGTACCGACAATGCAGGATCTCCGGCCAAATTGGTCGGGATGGTGAAGACGTCGTTGAGATACATCGCCATCGGATCAGCCGTCTTATCCCCGAAGGCGAACGCCACGCTCGGCGTCGTGGCACCGAGCAAGAGGTCAACCTGCTGATAGGCACGGGCGAAGGCGTCGATCGTCAGGGTGCGCACCTTGAGGGCCTGACCGTAATAGGCATCGTAGTAACCCGCCGAAAGCGCGTACGTACCCAGCATGATGCGTCGCTTCACCTCGGCACCGAAGCCAGCGGTACGAGTGGCTTCCATCATCGCAGTGACGTCATCGGCCTTGACGCGAAGTCCGTAGCGCACGCCATCGAAGCGCGCCAGATTCGACGAGGCCTCCGCTGGGGCGATGAGGTAGTACGCGCTCAAAGTGAGTCCGAGCTCGGGGATCGACATTTCGACGATCTCAGCACCCGCTGCGCGTAGCGCCTGCGCCGCGGCGTGTACCGACGCCACGACACTGTCGTCGGCCCCCTGATAGAGCTCACGCACGAGGCCAATGCGCTTACCGGCCACGCCGTCGTCGACGTGCACGACCAACGATGGTGCCGCCTCCGGCAATGACGTCGAATCCTTCGGGTCATGCCCCGCTAGTACCTCAAGAAGTAACGCCGAGTCGGTGACCGTCTTAGAGAAGGGGCCAATCTGATCGAGCGAACTCGCGAAGGCGATCAATCCATAGCGTGAGACCAACCCGTAGGTCGGCTTAACACCCACCAGACCACAGAGTGCCGCGGGCTGACGAATCGACCCTCCAGTATCAGAACCCAAGGAGATTGAGGTCATATCGGCGGCGACGGCGGCGGCCGAACCGCCCGAAGAACCTCCGGGCACGCGCGAAGGGTCCAATGGATTACGTGTGGGTCCGAAGGCGGAGTTCTCGGTAGATGATCCCATCGCAAACTCATCAAGATTGGTCTTACCCACCGGCACCGCTCCCGCAGCAATGACTTTGTCGAGAACCGTCGCGTTATACGGCGGGCGCCAGCCCTCAAGAATCTTGGAGGAACAGGTGGTCGGAATACCCACTTGACAGAGATTGTCCTTGATCGCAATGGGCACCCCCGCTAGGGCACCCACGTTCTCTCCACGCGCGATCCGCGAGTCAATCACCGAAGCCGCAGCGCGCGCGCCGTCGACGTCGACGTACAAGAAGACGTTCAGTTCCGCGTTACGCTGCTCGACCACGGCGAGCGTTCGTTCCAGCTCCGCACTCGCACTCGAGACTCCCGAACGGACATCCGCAGCAATCTGCATCGCGCTCTTCACGGTGCCTCTCCCAGGATGCGTGGCACGGCAAAGCGGTGGTCGACCGCATCGGGAGCCATGGCCAACACGGTCTCGCGATCAAGACTAGGAGTTATGACATCCTCACGCACCACATTCGTGACACCGAAGGGGTGCGCGGTAGCAACCACATCGCTCAAGTCCAATGAATTCATATCGAGCGCGTGCCCAAGAATTTGGCCCAGTTGCTCGGTGTACAGCTCGAGTTCAGCGTCACTGAGGGTCAGGCGGGCGAGGCGTGCAACCTTGGCGACTTCTTCACGAGAGATGGCGTTGCTCATCGGCCCAGGTGCTCCGCGAGAAAAACCATGGTGCGCGTTTCGATGAGCTCATGGTCATTATCCATAGTGGCCACGTGATACGAATTCTCAAGCCACACCCGCTCGACGGACCCGTTTGATTTACTCACCAATTCGTCGCCATTGTCCACCTCGACGACGTGGTCCACCGTGCTCGTGAACAAAAGACTGGGCGCTGTGATGGTGGACAGATTGTCGTTTACTTCAGGTACAGCGCGGAGCCAACTCAGCGCGGGAGCGATAGGGGTGCGGTCGTAGGACGTCTCGACGACGCCCTCCTTCTTCACGTCTGAACCCACTGAGTCGTACGTGAGAACACCAGCGTCGAGCATGCCCTGGGCCAGATCGTTCCAGTCAGGACCGGGATGTTTGAGGTAAGGATTGATAAACACCAATGCTGCAACGTCACGTCGGTGCGCTGCGACGTGCACGCTGAGACCACCACCTACCGAAAGCCCAATGACGGCAATTCTTTCGCACGTAGTAGCAAGTTCGTCATAAGCGTCCAGGGCCGCTCCCGACCAGTCCGACCAGCCAGTTCTCATCATGTCTTCCACCGAAGTCCCGTGACCGGGTAGTCGTGGCAGCGACACGGTATATCCCGCCGCGGCGCAGAGTCGAGCGATGTCGATCATGCTGGACGTGGTACCCGTGAGGCCGTGCAACAGTAGAACGCCGAGGGCGCTACCCGCGGAAAAGAACGGTTCGCCTCCCGGCATCACAACTTCAGTCATAGTTCTCCAGACTACCTTTTGGCGCGAACCACTCCAACGCCCTAGCGCCGCCGCGCGTGACCGTGATAATGATCGGGGATATTACGCATGTGGTCGTCGTAGTACCACTCTTGTCCTTCGAAGACACTATCGGCCACCGACCTGAGGCGCTCGAATAGCCGCGTGCGGACTTCTTCGGGCGGCGAGGGTTGCCACCTGATGTCACACCACACCGCGAGACTACGGAGTAATGAATTTAAGTGAGTGGGCCAACCTTCAGGGAATACATCCCCAGACCGCCTATCGGTGGTTCCGAGAGGGAACGTTGCCAGTGCCAGCGCGTCAGATTGGTCGGCTAATTCTGGTGGGCGATCTCGAAACTTCGCCGTCGCAACTGGGCTCTACCGTCATTTATGCACGGGTCTCATCAGCCGACCAGCGAGCATGACGAGAATCGCCAGGTGGCGCGCGTGAGCGTCTGGGCTACGGCCCAGGGTCATTCGATTGACCGCGTCGTGACCGAAATCGGCTCCGGCCTCAACGGCAAGCGACGCAAATTCCTCGCCCTGCTGAGCGATCCATCCGTGACGACGATCGTCGTCGAACATCGTGACCGCTTCGCGAGATTCGCTTGCGAGTACGTCGCTGCCTCATTGGAGGCCAACGGACGACGTCTAGTGGTGGTTGACGACGCAGAAGTCGATGACGACCTCGTTCGTGACATGACTGAGGTGCTGACGTCGTTCTGCGCTCGCCCCTATGGCCGTCGCGCGGCCGCACACCGAGCGGCGAAAGCGCTGGCAGCAGTTCAGGAGTCAGATGATGTCGCGTAGGTACTGCCCGCCCGAGGGCCACATCATCCAAGCCTTCACCTTCGCGCTCGACCCCACGCCTGAGCAGGCGGCCCAGATAGCGCGATTCTTCGGTGCCCGGCGCAAGGCCTTTAACTGGACGCTCGATCAGATAAAGACCGATCTCGAGCACTAACGCGCGACCGGTGAGTCCAGCACGCCACCCTCGTTCTACTCCTTACGCAAACGCTGGAACGCGCAGAAGGACAGCGTCTGTGTGAACGCTGACACCGGCGCTGTCTGGTGGCCCGAGGTCTCGAAGGAGGTCTTCGCCGACGGCGTGCGCGGCGCCACCCACGCCTACTGGCGCTGGCAGCAGTCGCGCGCGGGACTGGTCAAGGGTCGCCGTGTCGGTTTTCCCCGGTTCAAGAAGCGTGGAAAGGACCGCGATCGTTTCTCCTTCACGACTGGTGCAATGCGTCTTGAAGCCGACCGACGACACCTTACGTTGCCGGTGCTCGGAACTATCCGCACCCACGAGAACACCCGACGCATCGAACGGCTCATTGCCCTTGATCGCGCGAAGGTCCTGTCGGTCACGGTCTCACGCCAGGGTGAGCGGATCATCGCGGCGATTCGAGTGTCCGTCGCTCGTCCACAACAGGCCAGTGTCGCTCAGCCCGACTCGGTGGTCGGCGTCGACGTGGTGGTCGAAGGTCTGGATGCGGCGTCACTGCTGCAACAAAAAGGTCTCCCCGGTGCACGTTCGCGCCGGCAGGGACTTTTCGACGCAGCACTGGGAGAGATCCGTCGTCAACTTCGTTACAAGTGCCCCTGGTACGGGTCCACCTTGATCGAAGCCGACCGGTTCTTTCCTTCGTCCAAGACGTGCCACGCCTGTGGTCACGTGCAAAGC
>JABEUQ010000215.1 GCA_013044265.1 Acidimicrobiaceae bacterium | reverse complement strand
TCTCGCTCAAGTACCTCAGCCGACAATCGCCGCCATCGAATCGGCACAGAGAGAACCATCACTTTCTCTGTTGAGCTCAATCGTCGAGTCGACTGGGTTCTCCCTTCAACTCACGTTGGCACCGTTAGCTCGGCTCGGCGTAGTCAACGTTGCGCGCCGAATCAGTGAGGCACTCCAGGAAGAGAGGAATTCTCGCCAAGCGGAGGACTCTGCCCTTCGCCTTTCACTGAGCTTTCGCGACGCGATTCGACATGCGGGCGACGACGAACTGGGGGACTTGGTCGGTGATCCGCCGAACCTCGTAGGTGACCCTCGATGAGATGCCTTCCTCGCAGCCACCGTCGAGGATGAGTGCGCGCGAAGGAGCGCGCCGATACCACGTTGGGTCAACGACCCGGCTCGTTTCGTCAAGCCCTTCTGGCATCTTTCGGAGAATCCTTCACTGCACCAATGGGAATTCGCAACGGCGCCCGCCGCATTTGTCCGACACGGTGTACTTGTCGCCGCTGAAGAACTCGCGAGCGTCTGATGAAGAGGGCCGAGATGATCGATGCCATAGCTGCGTTGGGCGAGGACTTACAGCGTCGGGGGGTTGCAGCCAAGCTCTACATCGTGGGCGGGGCGGTCATGGTCCTGGCACACGATTCACGTGATGCGACGATGGACGTCGATGGAGACTTTTATCCCCGAGATACCGTGATGGAAGCCGCCCGTGAAATAGCGCGACTGCGTGACCTTCCCGATGATTGGCTCAACACCGCCGCCAATGGGTTCATTCCTGTCTTCAAGTCGCCAGAATGGCGGCCCCTCTATCGCTTCGGCTCACTCGAGGTCTTGGCGGCAGATGACCGCACCATGTTGGCGATGAAGATTCGTACGAGCAGGGGTCGACGCGACGAACCCGACATCGCCGTACTTCTCATCTCTTGTGGCGTCACGACAGTCGAGCAAGCATTCGCACTGTACGAGGAGTACTTTCCAGAAGATCCCGCTCCGCCGCGTGCACGCCCCATCTTGGAATTTCTATTGTCACCAGAGAAGTGAGGCTAAGAATCTGCCCACCCAAAGTAGGCCGCCGAATCGAGCCGCTTCAACTCCAAATGGCAACTCGTTAACCACCATCAGCCCGCCGCTTTTAAAGCACGTCTCTCGAACCCCTTGCGTGCCATGATGGCGACGATGGGTATTTCTACTTAAATCTACTTAATTCTATCTTTTTTCTCATAATCAATTAGATATCGATAAACTGTCCCATGGATCCTCGAAATAATCCGTATTCCCCTGGCGCCGGCGTCCGACCGGTCGAACTTGTCGGTCGAGATAGCCAGATCCAAGCCTTCGAAATAGTACGGGCGCGAGCAACGGCGGGACGTCCGGCTCAAAGCCTGCTGTTCTACGGTCTTCGTGGAGTTGGCAAGACGGTGCTCCTCAACGAGCTCTACGGTCGCGCACTCCAGTCCGAGTGGATCGTCGCGAAGATCGAGGCGGATCTCGGTACGGACCGAATCCCTTTTCGAAGTCAAGTTGCGGGTGCCCTCAACCAGTCCTTGCGGCAAACCCAGCGACGCGGTACCCCTGGCAGATTCGTGGAGCGGCTACTTCAGACATTTCGTTCCTTCTCGCTCACGGCATCGCCGGATGGATCATTCTCGGTGGGTATCGATATTGATCCTGCCCTCGGGCGCGCCGATACCGGTTCGATCGTGAATGACCTTAGTGATTTGGCAATTGATTTGGCTCAAGCTGCTCAAGAAATCGGTGTCGGTGCGGCCATCTTCATCGATGAGATGCAGCATCTCTCCCTTGAGGAACTTGGAGCCATCTGTCAGGCATCTCACGAGGCGAGTCAGAGAAACCTGCCCTTCTACATTGTTGGCACTGGCCTACCGAATCTTCCTGGATTGCTCGCGCAGGCCAAGTCCTATTCGGAGCGCCTCTTTCACTTCTCGAAGATCGATCGGCTCGACGAGGTCGATTCGATGACTGCGTTATTGTCGCCGGCCAAAGACGAGGGTGTCGAATGGGATGCCGAGGCTGCTCAGATAGTTCTGGCGGCTGCCAGTGGCTATCCATACTTCATCCAGCAGTTCGGCCAGACAACCTGGAATGAGGCGACTGGTTCACCCATTGGCACGCTTGACGCTATTTCAGGAGTCAGGGTCGGCTGGGATTTGCTCGACGGTGGCTTCTTCCGTGCGCGCTGGGAGAGAGCGACGCCGGCGCAGCGTAACTATCTGTGGGCGATGACCGAAGACGGAGATGGTCCAAGTTCAACGGGTGAGATCGCCGCTCGACTGGAGAAAAAGCAGGCTTCTCTCGGACCTCTCCGAGCGGGCCTCATTTCGAAGGGTTTGGTGTATGCCCCCGAGCATGGACTTGTCGCGTTCACCGTGCCGGGCATGGCCAACTTCATCTCACGCCAAGCACTCAGTTAGGCACGCCGAAGGCGTTACACCCCTTACGTGCCATGAATAACCTCGGGAAAATGCCGGGGAAGGTCTTTCCAATCAGGAAAAAGACCTACGTCGACACTACCATATCTATTATCATATGGTGCATGGGACGACGCCAGGTGTTGGTGCAACTGGACGACGAGCTTGTTGAACGGCTTGATCGACTCGCCGCTGAACGCGGAACCAACCGTTCAGAACTTCTTCGCAGGGGCGCAGCGGCGGTCCTAGACGCCGAGGAGCTACGCCGAGCCGATGTCGAGCTTCAAGCGTCCTATCGTTTCACCCCTCAAGATCCGATTATCGTCGAAGTCGCCGCTCGACTTGCGACCGAGGCAATGCCCAATTGGTAGCCAGGGGCGACATTTTCTGGGCCGATATGGGAAGTCCCGCTGGTCGGCGTCCAGTGTGCGTCTTGACTCGAGACGCGGCCATACAAGTCCTCTCGGCCGTCATCTGCGTTCCGATTACTCGAACCATTCGGGGGATTCGATCTGAGGTCGAAGTCGGCTCCGAAGAGGGGTTGCCCGAGGTGAGCGTGATCACGTGCGACAACATCGTGACTGTGCCGATTGCGTTGTTGTCCAGCAGTCGGGTGGGCCATCTCAACTCCGGAAAGCGAGCCGAGTTGGACCACGCGATACGTTACGCGCTTGATATTCAGTACTGATTCCACTACGTCTGGCAACCGCACTCGTTCAAGAATGAATTCTGCGTCTGTCGCGCCATCGTCCACCGCGCCATCACTTGGTCATCGTCCCGTGCGGACGCCGACTTCCTCTGGTAAGCAGAATTCCCTGGATCTTGGCAACGTCCCAGTGCAGTCGTGGGAGCCCCGAGTTCTGAGCTCTTGACACCTTGCCTGCGTGCCATGCGAGCGGTCGGGCTGCTGCGGAGTACGTCTAAGCCGGACTGAGTACCACAAGGGATGCGTCGCGCGATGCCGTGATGAGACGCTCGTCGTACGTCACGATTCCTTCGAGGTCGCCACCCAACTCGAGGGCCGTCGCCAAATGTAAGGCCTCGAAGGAGCGCAACGAGTGGGGCGAGAGGTGGCCCGCCGTGTAGAGGGTCGCCACACTCGGCAATATGAGAGATACCGACTCCGAGGCAGTTTCGACATCGTCGTTCGATATGCTCAATCGGCTGGCGGCTCTGACGGATTCTGTACGGAGTAGTTGAGACGACCAGAGGGAATCGTGAACCAGCGCCCAATCGCGCATCGCGGCTGAATCGTTCTCCTCCACGAGGAGTTTCAAGAACGCCGACGTGTCGAGATACCACGCCATTTGATCTAGCGGTCTTCTCTCAACTCATCAAGAACGTCCGACGTCAGTCGCTCCGTCGTGACGGCGGGGGGCAGTTCAACGGGGTGACGTCGAGCAGACTGGACGCGTCCCGACATCGTCAGTGCTGCTACCCCCGATCTGCCCGACGGGGAACTCAAGACTGCGACGAGACGTCCACGATCGGTGACACCCAGGGTTTCACCCCGCGCAACTCGTCGCCGCGCACGCCGCCGCCCAGAGTCACCCCACCGTTGCGAGTGTATGGGCCCACCTCTCGTGTTGGCGACAGACGGCCGTGCGACAGAAGTCGGCGTCTTTCGTGCGTAGTGCGAATTGAGTGACTGTAGCGGTGCAATGCATTCACGAGGCGTCACTCCTCGAGCGAAATCTCCTTCAGAGAGAGGGCTCATGGGAATCAAGAGGAACGGCCCTACCGCTACCATGCGCGTCGCGGCTGGCGTGCGCCTCGTCGATGGCATCTCGCGCCACGTTGACCACGATTCAGAGCGCGGTGAACGTCGCCGCACCCGTCGAGGGTGCTCAGCGTTGTTCGTGCTCCTTGGCTGTCGCAATGATTCTCGCGCGCTTATTGAAGAATCGAAGAAGTACGAGGGCAACAGCGATGACGAAGAGCCCGGCGTCAATCGCGAGGGCCTCCAGCAATGGCCTCGTGCCACCACTACTCGCCGTGGCCGCGAAAGCGCAGCCCGCCAGGGCGGCGATGAAGAGTTTGGCGAGGGTGTCCTTTAACTTGCTCGTGAGGAGGCGAAGTTGCCCCAAGGAGTCGTCGATGTATTTCACCTGACTCGCGGGGTTCTCGCGCATCTGCTCCTCTTGGATCCTTGTCCCTCGGTGGTGACTCGTTCACTATCTAATCAGATGATGCTGAGGCGCACCCTCGCCTATCCTTGCGACGTGAAGTCAGCACTCCTGGTGACGGTGGTCGCGAGCTGGTACCTCGTGGGATTGAGCATGACTATTGGCCTGGTCGTCTATCCATCATTCGACCTCGTTGACGAGACGCGTTGGACAGCGTTCCACCGACACCACGTGGCGCGCATCACCTGGGCCGTCGCCGCGCCGTGGGCGGCGCAGGCTCTCGGCCTGGTGTGGTGGTTCGTGCGAATCCAACACGGGATTTCGGTCGCATGGTGGCTGTGCGCCGCGAGCGCGGCGGCCTCGGTGGCGATAACGGTGACGCGGGCGGTTCCTCTTCACAACCGACTACATTCCACGTTCGATCCCCGCGTGGCCCAGTCGCTGCGTCACGCTCACTGGTTGCGTACGGTGTGCTGGTCGCTCGCGGCGACGGCCGCCACCGCGGGTCTCTCGTCGACGTGATGACTTGGGAGTACGTGTAGGAAATCGTCGAGATCGCAGCGTCACAGTTGCGCGGAGTGTTCACTCGTTGCGATCGACGTCAGTCGTGGGGGTGAGGTTTTTCGCGGGACGGGCTAAAGCGACGAATCACTTCGTCTTCGAGTTCGTGGCGACGCTTGTTCAACCGGTATTCACTCACGAATCCCTCACTTCGTAGAGCGAAGGGTTGTCGCAGTTGACGTATGCCCTTTCTGCGGACCTCGGGGAATACCACGCCAATCAACAACAACACGGCGAGGGCCACCCAGGGCAGAACCATCACTGCGACGACGATGACGATGACGATCACCTCGGACCTACGACTCGCCTCGGGTGCTTCAGCGAAACCCTGGGCGCGCGAAGAGTAGGACGTGCGCACGGGGTCTCAGTAGTGATGGCGCGCGTCGGCCTCGAAGTGTTCGTCAGGGGAGTCCGCAGTGCGCGTGGTCTCACGTCGAGTTCGCCCTGGTCATTCACCACCGTCGCCCACAATGCCATGTCGTTGACGCCTCGTTGCCCGCTGGAGGCAAAAGACACCGAAAAGCTGCCTCGACGTTGAGACTAGTCGTTGGACGACCGTGGCAACAGGGAACCCTTCGGCGCCCTCAGGGCGTCGTGACGGTGCGGACCTCGTCATTCGCGCCACGAGCCAACCTTCGTCATCAGTGAGACAACGCCGGGAGTACTCGCGGTCGCGCTCGGGAGAGTGCGGTCGCCCTCTTCGTCGATTCCGCTCGCTCGCGCTGGGCCGGGCGTCACCATCACCGTCTTTGGGGTCGAGCGAGGCAAGTGGTGTGCAATTCATTGGGATCGATGGACGTGAGTACGACGACGCGACGGTGACCACCATTGTCCCGTTCCATAAAGGTCCGAAGGGGCGTAACTGGTCACGCCGCGATGTGGTGACAGCGGACCTCAGCGAGTCCTTGGTCGTCGTGCTCACCGCCATCACTAATGTGTTATATATTCAAAATACACCGTTCTGGCCAGAGTTGCTGTGATACGTTGCTCACAGCGTTGGGGTGTGACTCACCGAAGTCATTCATGTAATGGCGTTATTCAATGAGGGGGAAATGTGAATAGAAAATCATTCAAGGCAAGGATTCTGACGTCGGGAGTCTTAGTAGTCGGAATGCTGACCGTTGTGACGACGGTATCGTCAGTGGGTGCGGCGTCAGGTGCGACCAAGAAGTTGGCACCGTATCTCGTCGGAGTGCCTATGCCAATGACCGGGGCCGAAGCTCAAGCCGGAACGCAGATCTACAACGCTGAGTTGATGGCTGCACAGCAACTCAACGCGCACGGCGGCGTACTGGGACACCAGATCAAGCTGATCGAAGAGGACGACGCGTGTGACGCCGGGACCGCGGTCAACGCGGCCAACTTGCTCGTCTCCAAGGGCGTACAGGCGGAAGTCGGCGGTTACTGCTCAGGAGCAACCCTGCCGGTGGAGCCCATCATCGCTCGGGCGGGAATCCCCTACGTGATGCCCGCGGCGAACAGTCCTCAGTTGACCACTGGAGGCTACAAGAACGTGTTCCTAATCGACCCATCGGGTGCGGGAGACGGAGTCGAGGCGGCGGCATTCTTTAAGCAGCAGCACATCTCGAAGGTCTTCATCATCGACGACCAGTCATCGTTCGGCGTGGCCATCGCGAACGCGGCAGCCAGTGCGATCAAGGCGAAGGGCGGCACGGTGCTCGCCGGTGGCGTTCAGTCGATTCCCGCCACCAGTAACGACTTCGCAGCCGTTATCTCGCAGATCAAGAGTTCTGGCGCGACTGGTATCTACTGGTCGGGCTACTTCTCCCAGGCCGCGCAGTTCGCCACCCAGCTCAACGCTGCGGGAGTGATCGGCACCCACGGCACGGCGAAGTTCGTTGTCGCCGACGGGTCCGTGGACGCGACGTACTTGTCGGGTGCGGGTGCTGCGGCGAACGGGACCTACGCCACGATTGCCGCGTTGGCATCGGGTGTCGGTAACGTGCTCGGCACGAATGCCGACAAGGCGTTCAACGTTGCCTACCACAAGCAGTTCAAGTCGGCCCCCGGTCCGTATTCGGCCTTCGGTTACGACGCGATCATGGCTCTGGCGGGGGCCGCGAAGCACGTGAAGTCGATTGTGCCCGCCCGTGTGATTGCCGGACTACACGTGCTGCAGTTCAACGGGCTCACCGGCAAGGTCTCGTTCGACAAGACGGGCAACCGTCTCGGGGCCGTCATGGACCTGCTCGAAGTGGTGAACGGGAAGTACGTGCTGGCTAAGCCGCAGCCGTAGTAACAATCGGACCGAGCCGATGCACGGCCCGCCCTCCTGGGGTTATCGATAACCCAGGAGGGCGGGCCGTGCTCGAAGGCAGAACTCGTCTGCGGAGTTGGTTCGCAAACCGCAATATTTTCGTTTCAAGGAGATGTGATGTCGCTTCTACTCAATGAGATAGGTAACGGGATTTTTCTGGGTGCGTTCTTCGGCCTAGTGGCTCTCGGTTACAGCATGGTGTACGGGATCTTGCGACTCATCAACTTCGCGCACGGTGACTTCTACATGGTGGCGGCATTCGTGAGCTTCACGATCCTCGGAGCCGTGGGCGTGGGTCACAGCCACAATCAGTGGTGGACCGTCGTGTGGGTCGGCGTCGTCGTCATGGTCATCACGGGCGGTCTGGCCATGCTGGCCAACCAGCTGATCTACCGGCCGATGCGCCGAGCGGCCATCCTCAGTCTCATGATCGCCGCCATTGGACTCTCGCAGGTTCTCGAGAACGGGGTTCTCGTCACCCCACGCTGGGGCGCGACGTACCTGGTCTTTCCGGTGACGACACCCCCCAGTGGTTTCAGTCTCGGGTCCAATCACTACACGTGGGGCCAGCTCGTCATCGTGCTCGTCTCGGGCCTGCTCGCACTCGGCGTCTACTTCTTGGTGGGCCGGACGTTGCTCGGCAAGGCGATGCGCGCGGTCTCAGAGGATCGAATCGCCGCGACGCTGATGGGAATCAACGTCGATCTCGTCATCGCGATCGTCTTCTTCATCGGCGGAGCACTGGCCGGGGCCGCAGCGGTCATGACCGGGGTCTACTACGGACAGATCAACTACCTCATGGGCTTCACGGTCGGGCTCGAAGCATTCACCGCGGCGGTGCTCGGCGGTATCGGAAATATCGGTGGTGCGGTGCTCGGTGGCTTGATTCTTGGAATCGTCCAGTCGATCGGCACCGGGATCTTCGGTGCGGAGTGGGCTCTCGTCGTCGCCTTCGGTGCGCTGGTTCTCATGCTCTGGTTCCGGCCCACGGGTCTGTTGGGTGAGCGCGTCGCGCGGAGAATGTGATCGTCGATGCCGACTGAGAACTTGCTTCATCCACGACGCACGACCCTGGATGGTTTTCGCGTGATGCGCAGCGGATTGGTGGTCGCGCTCGTGGTGGCGGCCGCGCTGGTCCCACAGATGACCCACAACCAGTACTACCTGGGCGTGGCGTTCCAGGCCGAGATGCTCATGTGTCTGGCGCTCGGACTCAACATCGTGGTGGGGTATGCAGGCATGCTCGATCTCGGCTTCGCCGCGTTCTTCGCAATCGGCGCCTACACCACGGGGATCCTCTCGACCAAGGATCACTGGTCGATCCTCGCCTCGATCGCGCCCGGCGTCGTCATCGCCGTCGTGTCGGCGCTCATTATCGGATTCCCGACGCTGCGTCTGCGCAGCGACTACTTGGCGGTCGTGACGCTGGGCTTCGGCGAAATCATCCAGACGATTGCGATCAATCTCAATCAGACGGGCGGGCCGACCGGAATCTACGCAATACCGGCGCTCACCTTCGGCAGTGTGGTCGTGGAGTCCAACACCGGCTACTACTACGTGTTCTTCGTCCTGGTGCTCGTGTTCGCGATCTTCTCGACGCGCCTGCGCGGATCGCGACTCGGTCGCGCGTGGTTGTGCATTCGAGAGGACGAAGACGCCGCGAAGGCGATGGGTATCAATACCAACCACTACAAGCTCTACGCGTACGTGTTCGGAGCGGTGCTGGGCTCGATCACCGGTTCGCTCTACGCGCCGGCGCTCACGGCGATCTCCCCGGCCAGTTTCGGGTTCAGCGAGTCGCTGCTGATCGTGATGGCGGTGGCGATCGGCGGGCTCGGCAGCATCTGGGGTGTGATGTTCGGTGCGGCGGTGGTGGAGATATTCCCCGAAGTCTTCCGCTCGTTCGCCCAGGCGCGCCTGCTCGTCTTCGGTGTGGCCCTGGTGATCTTGATGGTCCTGCGTCCGCGTGGTCTCTTCCCGGAGCGTGCCTTCCAAGTCGTCGGAGCGCGGATTCGCCGGCGGTTCGACCGCCCGCAGGGGAGTGCAACTCTCCAGCTCGCCGGTGACGTTCTGGTCGGGCCGGGGGATAAGACATGACCGCCGTTTTAGAAACCGATCACCTCTCACTGCAGTTCGGCGGGGTCAATGCGCTCAGCGACGTGTCGATGCAGATCGGGGAAGGTTCGCTGTACGCCATCATCGGACCCAACGGAGCAGGCAAGACCTCGTTCTTCAACTGTCTGACCGGCTACTACCGGCCCACGAGCGGTGCGGTGCGGTTCCAGGGCTCCGAAGTCACGGGTCTCGACGCCGCGAAGGTCGCGGGGCTGGGGGTGCGACGGACCTTTCAGAATATTCGCGTCTTTCCCAAGATGTCGGTGCTGGAGAACGTCCTCGCCGGCGGCCACCTGCGTGCGACGTCCAACCTCCTGTCGATCGTCGTCGCCAGTCCGGGATTTCGACGCACGGAACGTCAACTGCACGAGGAAGCGATGTCGAGCCTGGAGTTCGTCGGGCTGGCCGATCAGTGGAACAACCTGGCGGGAGACTTGCCCTACGGAATGAGAAAGCGCATGGAGCTCGCCCGCGTGCTCATCGCCGATCCGGTGGTGGTGCTACTCGACGAGCCGGCCGCCGGGGTGAGTTCGGTCGAGCGCGAGGAGTTGTCGCGCGTGATCCAGCGGATCCATGATCGAGGGACGTGCGTGGTCATGATCGAGCACGACGTCGACCTGGTGATGGAGATCGCGACCCAGGTGACCGTGCTGGACAATGGTCGCATCATCGCCTCAGGTCTGCCCCAGGACGTGCGCACTAACCCCGACGTGATCCGCGCCTATATGGGGAGGGACCGCAAGTGAAGGCCCTCGAGCTGAGTGGGGTCAGCGTGTACTACGGCGCCGTTCGTGGCGCGGAGGACGTCACCCTCGACGTGGACGAGGGTGAGATCGTCGCGCTGCTGGGTGCCAATGGAGCGGGTAAGAGCACGCTGCTCAAGGCGATCTCGGGGATCATCCACCCTCGGCGCGGGTCGATCGCGTTCTTCGGTGACGACCTCGGCAAGTTGTCGGCGCACCGACGGGTCAGCCGGGGATTGGTACACGTCCCCGAGGGCCGGCGAATCTTCACGACGTTGACGATTGGTGAGAATCTCGAACTCGGTGCCTACGGCACGCAGCACAGCCGGACGGAACGCGCGCAACGATTGGAGGAGGTGTTGGGACTCTTCCCGCTGCTCAAACAGCACTTCCAACGTCTCGCGGGGACGTTGTCGGGCGGCGAGCAGCAGGTGCTGGCGATCGGTCGAGCCATGATGTCGAACCCGCGAGTACTGATGATCGACGAGCCGTCGCTCGGTCTCGATCCCCAGAAGGTCGATATTGTCTACGACATGCTCGAAGAGGTCTCTGCGCTGGGTACGACGGTGCTGCTGGTCGAGCAGAATGTCTCGCTCGCGTTGGAAATCGCGTCGAGGGCCTACGTGCTCCAACAGGGATCAGTCGTGTTGTCGGGTCCATCGGCTTCTCTCGTCGGAGACCCGCGCCTCGCGGACGCCTACTTGGGAAAGGCCGGCGGTGCGAAGGACTGAGGGGCAATTCTCTGTGCAGTGGGGGCGACTCACGCGCTGGACCGTGCTCCGTTCGAACGCCGAGGTGCGTTGAGCGTGGCTATCCGGCGATCGTCGATCCGCCAGATCCGCGTCGAGGAGAGTCTTCGCGCCAAGGTGGAGAGTTCGTTGGCGGCCGCCATCATCTCGGGTGAGCTCGAACAGGGTGCGCTGATCACGGTGCCGGCGCTCGCCGCCCAGTTCGCGGTGTCGGCCACGCCGGTGCGCGAGGCGATGTTGGACCTGGAGAAGCGCAACTTCGTCGAGTCGGTGAAGAACAAGGGTTTTCGCGTCACGACCGTGAGCACCGAGGACCTGCGCGAGCTTGTCGAGATCCGGACCTTGCTGGAGCCGCCGGCGATGCGAATCGCTGCCGACTACTTGAAAGGTGCGTCTCTCGACACCTACCGGACTCTCGCCGACCGAATTGTGACCAACTTGGAGCAGGCCAACTTCAAGGGCTACCTCGCTGCCGACAGCGCCTTCCACTTGTCGCTGCTGGAGTTGACGGGTAACGGCCGACTCGTCGACATCGTCTCGGAGCTGCGTAAGCAGACCCGGATGGTCGGTCTGACGCGCTTGCACGACACCGACGGGCTGCGTCGATCGGCCCTAGAGCACCACGAACTGCTCGACCTCCTCGGTGAGGGACGGGGCGACGCGGCCCAGGCGTTGATGACGCGACACATCGGACACGCGCTCGGTCTGTGGGCGGGGGTCGCCGAGGACGCCACCTCCTAGTCCGTCGGGTGACCTGATCCCCATGGTGTACAATAAAATGTAACATGTTATAAGCGGGGAGTACGTGCGAGGAAAAATCCTGATCATTGGCGCTGGAATCATCGGTGCTGCGTGCGCACGTTCCCTTTCACGCCGTGGGATGGACGTGACAATCGTCGATCGCGGGCCCGCCGCGGGTGGTACGTCGGCCGCGGGCGAGGGCAATCTCTTGGTGAGTGACAAGGGACCCGGGGCGGAACTGGAACTCGCGAAGTATTCACTCGACTTATGGCGATCATTGGTCGGCTCGCTCGAGGACGAACTGGGCTCGGCATTCGCCCCCGTTGAGTACGACCCCAAGGGTGGCGTCGTCGCGGCGAGCAGTGCGAGCGACGCCGAGGCGTTGTTCCGTTTCGCCGAGGCGCAACGCGGCGTCGGTGTCGACGCGCGAACCTTGAGCGTCGCCGAAGCCTTGGCGTTGGAGCCCGAGTTGAGCCCGGCGATCGCGGCGGCGGTGTTCTACCCCCACGACGCCCAGGTCCAGCCCGCTGTCGCGTCCGAGGCGCTCCTGGCGTCCGCACGGGCCGCCGGTACGCGGGTACTCACCGGCACGGCGATCACGGGCGCGCTGCGCGACTCGGGTGGTCGCCTCATTGGTGTCACCACGACCAACGGGTCGATCTCGGCCGACGACGTGGTCGTCGCGGCCGGACCCTGGTCGGGTGACGTGGCCCGACTGCTCGGCGGCGTGTTGCACGTCGGTCCGCGAAAAGGGTTGCTTTTGGTGACGACTCGGATGGCGCACCGGGTGTTGCACAAGGTGTATGACACCAGTTACGTCGGGGCCGTTCAGTCCGACTCCAGTGCGTTGCAGACGTCGAGCGTCATCGAATCGACGGCGGCGGGAACGGTACTCATCGGCTCGTCGCGCCAGGACGTGGGCTTCGATGACCGAATCGACGTCGCTGTCCTGCGAGCGATCGCCGCCAACGCGATCCGACTGATGCCGTTCCTGGCCGACGCCATGGTCATGAGGGCCTACGGTGGGTTCCGCCCGTTCTCGCGTGACCATCTGCCGATCATTGGGCCCGACTTGGACGTGCCGGGTCTCTGGTACGCCACCGGTCACGAGGGTGCAGGCATCGGGCTGGCCCCCGCGACGGCGGAGTTGTTGACCGCGCTACTACTCGGTGAGCCGACCTCAATCGCGGTCGAAGCGTTCTTGCCCGGGCGCGCGTCGTTGGTGGGGACGGCCTAGATGATGGCCCGCCTGGTTCGCGCCGCACAGGATCCGATCGGTCCCCTCGCGCCCACCCGGATCACTCTCACTGTCGACGGTGAACCTGTCGAGGGAGTGCTGGGCCAGACCTTGGCCGGCGTCATGCTCTCGGCGGACACCGTCGCGTGGCGGTCGACGTCGTTTCGCGACAAGCCGCGCGGGGCGTTCTGCGGGATTGGCGTCTGCTTCGACTGCCTGGTGGTGGTAAACGGGCAACGCGATGTCCGGGCCTGTCAGCGCCGCGCCGCGCCGGGCGACGTCGTCGAGTTCCACCGCGACATGCCACTGTCGACGCCCGAGGAGCGCCCATGACCGAGGTCTTGGTGATCGGGTCGGGACCCGCTGGCCTCGCGGCGGCCTGCGCGGCGCGCGCGCTGGGTCGACGGGTGGTCCTACTTGATGCATCTGATTATGTGGGCGGACAGTACTGGCGCCACCTACCCCCTGAGCGC
Organism: Acidimicrobiaceae bacterium; assembly: GCA_013044265.1. GTDB lineage: Bacteria > Actinomycetota > Acidimicrobiia > Acidimicrobiales > RAAP-2 > RAAP-2. Next base: position 41,561 of record JABEUQ010000215.1, on the reverse strand, counting down.
CCGGCGCGCCGCGAGGCGGTCCTGCACCACGGGTGGTCGAGGTTCCAGGCGATGAGCCAAGCCCTCGAGCGTGATCCGCTCTGTGAGATCGTCACCTCCGCGCACGTCTGGGCGATTGACGCGGGTCGGGTACACGTGATGGTCGGCGAAGCGGACGGCGCCGGCCGTGAAGCCCGCACCTACGCCGCCGCCGCCGTCGTGTTCGCGACCGGGGCCTTCGACCGCGCGTTGCCGATACCCGGCTGGGACCTCCCCGGGGTGTTCACGGCGGGCGGCGCCCAGGCGCTCGCCAAGGGTGAGCGCGTTGCGGTCGGCCAGCGCGTGGTCGTCGCCGGTTCTGGCCCCTTCCTCCTGCCGGTGGCGTCGTCGCTCGTGCAGGCGGGAAGTACGGTCGTGGGCGTCTACGAGGCGAGTCACCTGGCGCACTTAGCGCGCCAATGGACCGCTCGACCGTGGCAATTGCTCGCCACGCCCGCCAAGCTCCTCGAACTGGCGCACTACGCGTCGGTCCACGTCAAGAATCGGATCCCGTACGCGACCGGGCGGGCCGTCACGGCGATCCACGGGGGCCAGCGCGTGGAGTCGGTGACTATCAGCGCAATCGATGAGACGTGGCGACCGATCCCTGGCGGCGACGTGGTCGTCGCGGCCGACGCGGTGTGCCTCGGACACGGATTCACCCCACGCGTGGAGTTGCCAATCGCCGCGGGATGCCGCCTCGACGCACGGCGTTTCGTCCAGGTGGACGAGCATCAGCGCACGAGTGTCGCCGCGTTCTACGCGGCTGGTGAGATCACCGGAATCGGTGGCGTCGACCTCTCGCTCAGCGAAGGGACGATCGCCGGACATATGGCCGCGGGTGGACATCTCGAGGACCGCGCGCTACGCGACGCGCGCGCGCGACGCGACGCGCTGCGTTCGTTCGCCGAGCGCCTCGAGCGCGCTCATCGCATTGGTGAGAACTGGACGGACTGGCTCAGCGACGAGACGATCGTCTGTCGCTGTGAGGAGGTGAGCGTCGGACGTTTGCGTTCAGTGGCGGAGACCTCTCGCTCGTCGGGACTTCGTTCGTTGAAGCTCCAGTCACGCGCCGGATTGGGCGCGTGTCAGGGACGCATGTGCGGGCGCAGCGTGGAGACGATCCTCGCCGCCGCCGCCCCGGGAGGGCACCTGATCGACGAGAGCACTACTGATCGTCGACCCATTGCCACACCCATCCGACTCGCCGAGTTGGCGTTCGGGAACGATAAGAGCGTCGAGAAGTGAACAGAAGCAGAATAGTGAAAGGTACGAGATGAAGGATGGCAAGATAAATTTCCGAGGGGTCATCGTCGCGACGGCGTTGGCGTTCAAGGAGGACCCCAGTGCCCCGGCGGGCCTCGCGGTCGACTTCGACCGGTTCGCCGAACACTGCGACTGGTTGATCCGCAGTGGTTGTCGGGGCGTGGGACCCAACGGCTCGCTCGGCGAGTACTCCTCGCTCAGCGACGACGAACGGCGCAAGGTGATCCAGGTCGCCGTGGACACGGTGGGGGACCGCGGTGTCGTCATCGCGGGCGTCCACGGGGTCGGCTGGCACCAAGCGAAGAAGTGGGCCGAGCTCGCCCAGGAGGACGGGGCCGACGGCGTGCTGTTGTTGCCGCCCACGATCTATCGGTCCTCGGAGTCCGAGGTCATCGAGCACTTCACCCGCGTCGCGGAGGTGGGCATCCCGATCATGGTCTACAACAACCCGTTCGACACCAAGGTCGATATCGTGCCATCCATGGTGGCGACGTTGGCGGAGATCCCCGAGGTGATCGCGGTGAAGGAGTTCTCGGGCGACGTGCGCCGCGTCATGGAGATCAAAGAGCTCTGCGACATCGACGTCATCGCCGGCGCCGACGACCTCTTGTTCGAGTCGATCGTGGCGGGTGCGGTGGGCTGGTTTGCCGGGTACCCCAACGCCTTCCCGAAAGAAGCGGTCGAGATCTACGATCTGGCGATGGCGGGAGACTTCGCCCAAGCCAAGGAGCTCTACGAGAACCTCGTCACGGTCTTTCGCTGGGATTCCAGAGTCGAATTCGTCCAGGCCATCAAGCTGTCCATCGACATCGCGGGACACAGTTTTGGCGGGCCGACACGGCCACCGCGCGGACCGCTGAGCGCGCAGAACGAAGCGCGGGTTCGCGCCGACACGAAGAAAGCTCTCGACTACCTGGCCACCCGGGCGAAGGGGTAGGGAACCGATGAGATCACGTCGCATCATCACCGCCGTCGATTCGCATACCGAGGGAATGCCCACGCGCGTGGTCACGGGGGGGATCGGCGTTATCCCCGGTGACACGATGAACGAGAAGCGGCTGTACTTCATCGAGCACCTCGACGACATCCGCAAGTTCTTGATGTTCGAGCCGCGCGGGCACGGGGCGATGAGCGGCGCGATAGTGCAGCCGTCGACCCGAGCCGATGCCGAGTTCGGCGTCGTGTACATCGAAGTCTCGGGCTGCTTGCCGATGTGTGGTCACGGCACCATCGGGCTCGCCACGGTGCTGGTCGAGACCGGCATGGTCGAAGCGGTGGAACCGGTCACCACGATTCGTCTCGATACGCCGGCCGGACTCGTCATCGCTCGGGTGAACGTGTCCGACGGTCACGCCGATTCGGTGACGATCGAGAACGTCCCCTCCTTCGTCGTGCGCCTCGACGACGTCGTTGACGTGCCTGGGGTCGGCGCGGTGCCCTACAGCCTCGCCTGGGGTGGCAACTTCTACGCCATCGTCGACCTGGACGACGTCGGCCTCTCATTCGACCGGTCGCGTCAGCACGAGATCACCGCGGTGGGTCTGGCCATCATGGCGGCGATCAACGAGACGGCGCCACCCCACCACCCCCAGACCACCGGCGTGGACCACTGTCACCACGTGGAGTTCCTCGCGCCGGGCTCGACGGCCCAGCATTCTCGTCACGCGATGTCCATCTTCCCGGGCTGGTTCGACCGCTCGCCGTGCGGGACCGGAACGTCGGCGCGGATGGCGGAACTCTGGGCGCGTGGTCAACTCGCGCTCAACGAGGACTTCGTCAACGAGTCCTTCATCGGGACGCGCTTCATCGGTCGGATCGTCGAAGAGACCGAGGTGGCTGGCGTGCCGGCCATCGTCGCGACGATCACGGGCCGAGCCTGGGTCACCGGGCTCGCACAATATCTCTACGACCCCAGCGACCCATTTCCCGAAGGATTCGAGTTCTAATCATGACCACAGCACCGTTCAATGAATTCACGTCGGGGACACCAACCGATGAACTGGCGTCGCGGGCACGAGTCGCCGCGACGGCTTTCGCCGCGTGGTCGGCGCAGCCGCCCCGAGCGCGAGCTCGGGCCCTGGTCGCCGCCGCCGCCGCCCTCGACGCCGCCGCCGACGAACTCATCGTCATCGCCGCTCGCGAGACTGGTCTCACCGAGGTTCGCCTCCGCGGCGAGCTCAAGCGCACGACCGTGCAGCTGCGTCTCTTCGCGGACGTCATCGCCGACGGTTCGTATCTCGACGTCCGACTCGACGAAGCCGACCCCGAGTTCGCGCTCGGCCCCCGCCCGGACCTTCGTCGAACGCTGGTCCCGCTCGGACCGGTCCTGAACTTCGCGGCGAGTAACTTCCCCTTCGCCTTCTCGGTCGCCGGCGGGGATACGGCCTCGGCGTTGGCCGCCGGCAGCTCCGTGATCGTGAAGGCGCACTGGGGCCACCCCGAACTCTCACAGCGCATCGGACGTATTGTCAGTGATGCGCTCGAGGGTGCCGGCGCGCCGCAGGGCACGCTGCAAGTGATCTTCGGTCAAGAACAGGGCGTCGCGATGTTGCGCGACGAGCACATCGCCGCCAGCACCTTCACCGGGTCGATTCACGCGGGACGACTACTGGCCGATATCGCCGCCGCGCGCCCCGCCCCGATACCCTTCTACGGTGAATTGGGGAGCGTCAATCCGCAATTCGTCACGCGTGCGAAGCTCGGGCGCGACCTGCACTCGGTCGTCGAGGGCTACGTGGCGAGCGTCTCGTCCTCCGCTGGCCAGTTCTGCACGAAGCCGGGATTCCTCTTCGTGAGCGACGCCTCGGTGATGATCGAGCCCGTTCACGAGGCCGCGCAGCGAGTCGGCGAGCATCGGATGCTGAACCCTCGGATCGCCCAGGGCTACCTCGCCCGACGTGAGACGGTGCTCGCTACCGACGGGGTCAGCGTCATTGCGCCGGGCACCGTGCGCTTCGACGACGACGCCAACGCGTGGGTGACGCCCACGCTCGTGTCGGTGTCGGTGGCGATACTCGAGTCCAGCGGTCGACGTCTGCTCGACGAGTCCTTCGGTCCGCTCTCGGTCGTGGTCGAGTACCGTGACGAGTCGACACTGGCCGACCTCGTTCGCCGGCTGTTCCCCGGCAATCTGACGGGCGGAGTCCACGCGCTGGATGACGAGGCGACACCTGAGCTGGTGGCGCTGATCGACCAACTGCACCGGTCATCGGGACGGGTACTGTTCAACGGTTGGCCCACCGGCGTCGCCGTCACCTCGGCCATGCAACACGGTGGTCCGTGGCCCGCGACGACCAATGACGCGGGCACCTCAGTCGGCACCGCGGCCATTGGTCGGTTCCTGCGCGGCGTGAGCTACCAGAACATGCCCCAACACCTGCTGCCCGAGTCACTGCGTGACGACAACCCTTGGCACGTGCCCCGCCGCACCGCTCCGGCCGGGGAGTCCACGTCCTGGGGCAACCTCGGTTGAGCGACCTCGCGGGTGGTGAGTAACACCGGAAGGGCGACGCGCGAGGTCGAGCGCGAAGCGGCGACTGATCATTGGGCCCGGTAGATCTCCGCTGCGACGACCAGATCCTGCCACGGCATGCCCGAGCTCTTGAAGATCCGTGGTCGGGTGCGGTCGACGTCGACCACGCCCGTGATGACGTCACGCATCGCAACCAACGTGCTCGCGACGAATCGGCCCTCGCTCATGGGGATGAGGAGATCACCCGCTTCGCGTAGCGCCACCGATGGGTCCTCGACCACTACCTGCGCTCGCGCGACCAAGGACGAGTCGAGCTCGCGAGAGTCGGGTTCGTGTGAGCCGACCGCGATTGCCAGCGAGTCCTCGAGGACCATCGAGCCGTCGAGGACGGGTGTGCGCGACGTGGTCGCGCAGACGATGACCTGCGCGTCGCGCACGTCGGCGGCGACCCCGACGCGGGCGTCCTGCCCGTCGCTCACTAGCCGCTCGACGAACCGCGAGCTTCGCCGCGGGTCGCGGCCGACGACGCTGACGCGACCCACGGCGCGGATGGCCCGCATCGCTTCGACGTGGCCCCAGGCCTGAGTCCCTGAACCAAAGACCACGAGGTGCTCGACGACTGGAGGTGCGAGATGGTCTCCAATCGCCGCCGAGACCGCGGGGGTGCGCAGCGCCGTGAGCACCTGCCCGTCCAGCAGCAAGAGCGGCCCGAGCGTGAGCGCATCCATTAAGAGATAGATGCCCTGAATCCGGTCTCGGCCAATCGCGGGATTGTCCGGCGCCACCGTCGAGACCTTCGCACCGACGAAGTCGCCGTAGCGCGAGGGCATGTAGAGGAGTTGTCCGTGTTCGAGGTCGATGATGTTGCGCGACAGGTCCTGAGCGGGGTCGAGTCCCGCGGCGAGGTCTCGCTGGATGGCTCTGATCGCCTGCTCCATGTTGACCAAGCGGACCATCTCGTCGCCGGACATGCACGTGATCGGCGACGCGCTCACGAGAGTTCGAATCCGGGGCCGAGGGGGTCCGAGGGATCAAGCGTGAAGTGGCTGCGGCCGGTCTCGTAGGCCATTCCCTGCACGGAGGCGATGATCGCACCGGAGGTCTCGTAGCCGGGCGCGGGTCGGAATCGTCCGATGAAGCGCGTATCGATGATCGAGTCGTGGATCAGCACGTCGCCCTCGAGCATCCGACCCTCTCCGGCCAGTAGGGCGAGGCGCGCCGCGGTACCCGAACCGCAAGGGGAGCGGTCGATCCGTCCGTCCGCGAAGACGGTGACGTTGCGTTGATGGGCCCCTTCGGGTGTCTCGCCCAGATCGTCGAAGATGATGGTGCCGTAGATGCCACTGAGTCGTGGGTCGGTGGGGTGACGAGAGACGTCGCTGTCGTTGAGCGCCCACTTGATCTCGCGCCCGATCGTTCGCAACGCCGACGCGTGCTCCAACGTCACCTCGAGTCCGAGCTCGGAGGCGGTGATCGACCCGTATAACGCTCCGGCAAAGGCCACGTCGACGTTGACCCGTCCGAGCGAGGTGTCAACGCCAATGGCGCGGCGCACTGGATAGGAGGCGACGTTCTCAAAGGTCACGTCGAGGATGACACCGGCGACCTGGCGCACGTGAGCGACGACTCGCCCCGACGCCACGTCGATCGTGACCGCGGTGACTCCGTCGGGATCGCTCGCTACCCGCCCGCTCTGCACCGCCCAGACCCCGAGCGCAATCGTCCCGTGGCCGCACGCCGTGGAGTAGCCGTCGTTGTGCCAGAACAAAGCACCGAAGTCGGCGCCGTCGTCGGGTTCGACGACGAAGCAGCCGTACATGTCGCAGTGGCCCCGGGGCTCTCGACAGAGGATCGTTCGCACGACGTCGATCTCGCTGGTGTTCTGGGCGTAGACCCGCTTCTCGGCGACCGTGGCACCCTCGATGTCCGGGAACCCGTGCTCGACGATCCGAAAGGGTTCGCCCGCCGTATGAAAGTCGATCGTCGAGATGCCGCTGGTGAGCCACGTCACGTCAGCTCACCGCACTCGCTCGGCTCGCGCAACGCGTCGCGTCACTGGTCTCTGGCGTCAACGGAGAAGAGGGGCTGGCCGAGTGACGTGACGTCGACGTCGATACCGAGTCCGGGCGCGTCGACGCCGCTGATCGACCCCCGGCCATTGTGCGAGCGCGGTGAGTACCCCGCGGTGTGTTCGAGTACCCAATCGTTCATGTACGAGGCGGCGAACAGCAGGTCGCTATCAGTGCTGGCGGCGAGGTGGCTGACGGCGGCGGTGGTCATGTCGCCGCCCCACGTGTCCTCAATGGTCATGCGCACTCCGAGGGCTTCGCACAGGTCTCGCATGAACCTCGCTTTGCTCAGACCGCCCACTCGACTCACCTTCAGGTTGATCGCCTCCATCGCCTTGGCGTCGTAGGCGCGCAGCAGCGCCTGGGGATCGACGATGACCTCGTCGAGGATCATGGGTAACGACGTGCGCTCGCGCACGATCAGACACTCCTCGAGAGTGCGGCACGGCTGCTCGAGGAACACGCGGTCCAGGTCATTGAGGAGGCGCGCGGCGATGACGGCGTCCTGGAGACGCCAACCACAGTTGGCGTCAGCGACGACGAAGTCGTTCGCGTCCGTCGCGTCCACGATCGCCGTGACCCGGGTCGCGTCGTCGTGCGGGTCGGCCCCCACCTTCAGTTGGAATCGGCGGGTCCCTTCGGCTTTACGCGCGACGACGTGCTTGACCATCTCCTCGGTTGAGTCCAGTGGGATGGCCACGTACAGCGGCAGGTCGTCGTTACGGCGCCCGCCGAGCAGTGTGTAGACCGGCTGACCAACGAGCTTGCCGAACGCATCCCAGCAGGCAATGTCGACGGGGGACTTCGCGTATCCGTGACCCGACAGGGCGGCGTCCATGGTCTGGTTGATGAGGCCGAGGTTCTCCACGTCGAGGCCAATGAGTGCACGCGCGAACTCGCGAATGACCGATGGCGCACCATGTGCGTAGCCGGGCAAGTAGTTGGGGCCGAGCGGGCAGACCTCGCCAAAGCCCTCAACGCCGGACTCGGTGGTGACGCGAACAACGGTGCTGAGTAGCGAACGAATCGTGCGTCCGCCGGACATCACGTAGTCACCGTGCGCGTAGTTCAGTTCGTGTGAAAAGACATCAATACGTTGTATCACTGACATCACGTGAATGTAGCACATATTACTCTTCAAACGATTGCGACGAGGCCCGAGGAATGCCTGGTGAAGACCTCGGTCTATCCCTCGGTCTCTCCCTCGGTTCGCCGGGGCCTCGTCGCACGATCCCGCTTCCTCGGAGTGGCCGGATGAAGCGCTAGAGGTTGATGAAGGGATGCTCCTTCGTCCGAGGATGTCGCCAGCGGCGCTGGGGCGACCAAGGTGAAGAATCCACCACTTCGGTTGTTTCGGTCGTCTCATCGCCGCGGGTGGCGAGGGAACCACGTGCAACGACAGCGAGGACATCCGACGATAGCGAGAAATGCACTGGTTCGTTTTGCGTTCGAAGTGTGGAGCGAGCTGTGAGCAGCGTCGAGTTCAAGTAGCGCGAACGCGTCGGACTACGTCCAAAGCGACGTCGACGCGTGAGGGCTTACAAACTTCTGTACATCACGTGAAGACCGACCAAACCGTATTCGGGGTGCTCGAACGTCTCGGGAACCGTCGTGAGGACCTCGAAGCCAAGTTTCTGCCACAGGTGTACGGCCGGCGCATTGGTCTCGACGACCGCGTTGAACTGCATGCCGTGGAATCCGTTGGTCCTTGCCCACTCAACGGCGTACGTGCCCAGAGCCGTGCCCACACCTCGACCCTGCTGGGCGGGGTCGACCATGAAACTCGCCGTCGCAATGTGTGATCCCCGACCCGGGCGATTCGGTCCCATCTTGGCTGTACCCAGCACGATGTCATCCTCGACCGCGACGACGGTGATCGCCGGTGGCTTTTCCATCCACCACGGACGCGCTTGGTCGAGGGTGAGATTCTCGGGCAACGCGTACGTCTTCCCCTCGGCGACCGTGGTTTGGAATATCGGGTAGATATTCGGCCAGTCGTCGTCGTTCGCAGTGCGGATCCTCATGGTTTCAGATGGTACTGGTACCGGTGAGGTCTCTGCGACGACTTCAGCCAGTGGCCATGAGTTATGAGAGTCGTCGCAGTAGTGACGCCGGCCATTGGAACTCGACTTTGAGGGAGCGACGACGACGCTGAAGGTGTCCGCGTCCGTACCTGGTGCCGTCATCGAGCAGGACCAGATATTCAGCCAGGTATTCGAACCGGTGAGCGTTCGGATGTTCGTCGCGCTGGCGGGTCCCGCCGCGAGACTCGGAGATGCCCCGCAACGCCCTGGGGTTCCAGCAGAGTCGCGAGTCTGACGTCTCCCTGCGTCCCTCGATAGTCCGAGGATCGGTCGCGTCGTATTTGACCGGAGAGGACGGCGAATTCCCTCGACGTGTCGATCAGCGACTCCGAATGACTCGCTGCGGGTTGACGAGGATCATAAAGCGGCGAATCGGGACATTCGTCGAGATACCCTCACCGTGGCGCACCAAGGGGTCGAGGCTCGTCGGGGTCTGCGCGTTTTCGCCGACGACCCGCCTCACTTCGTCGAGTATTTCGATCGAGGTCGTGATGACGGAGCCTCTCGCATCGCGTCGTGACACCATCAAAATCACCGCGGCGACGCTGCGTGTGCGGGTCCGTTTCGTCATCCCCACGTTATGACGAACGGCCCCTTCTCTGCAGTGCCGCACAAAACAGTGGGTGCTACGCTTCCACTTGGTCAGATCCTGGTTCGAAAAGATTTAACAGGAATCTGATGGGAAGTTATCGATGACAAAGTCGATTCGGAGCAATTGATGCCAGTAATTCCTACCGATTCAATGATTGACTCCCTAGCCGAGGAATCGGCGAAGAAGACACATGGGATTATCCACAGCTCGGACAAGTTGCGTGACCACGCTGAAATAGCTAACCGTAAGCGATTCGCTCGGCTCTTTCGAGATCCACCGGCGATCGAGGTCACGATTACGTTGACCGACGAAGTGATGCGGATCAAGTCCAAGGGGAGTTCGATCCAAATCTTTCGCCGAGCGGTCAAAAAGGCTTCACTCGACGGCTTCGGCATATTCAACTACTTCGGGCTGCACTCCTTGTCGCTGTTCTCGCGAATCGCACCCACACCGGTGATTGATGTCGTCGCGCGACGCGTGCGATACCTCACCCGTGACCTCATCTTGTCCGCGCAGAGCGAGGACCTGGTCAAGCACTTGAAACTTCGCGAGAGCCAAGGAATCTCGCTCAATATAAATGTCCTCGGCGAGGCGGTTCTGGGTGAGCACGAGGCGAGCGAGCGGACCGCGCGAGTTCTGGAGATGATTCGTCGACCAGATGTCAATTACATCTCGGTCAAACTTTCTTCGGTGGTCAGTCAGATCATCACCATCGATCGCGTCGACACTATGCAGCGGGTCACGAATCGGTTGCGCGAACTATATCGCGAGGCCGAGCAGCATCACACCTTCATCAATCTGGATATGGAGGAGTATCGTGACCTGGAGCTGACGGTGGCGGCTTTCAAGCAGGTCCTGTCGGAACCCGAGTTCGCTACCGTGAAGGCGGGCATCGTTCTGCAGGCGTATCTGCCCGAGGCCCACGAAGCCTTCGCGGACCTGGTCGAGTGGTCTCAGGTCCGATACGCAGCATCGGGGGGTTCGATCAAGGTCAGATTGGTGAAGGGGGCCAATCTCGCCATGGAGAAGGCGGAAGCTGAACTTTACGGATGGAACGCCGCGCCCTATAGGAGCAAGTCGGACGTCGATGCCAGTTACGCGAGATTGATCGACACCGCGTTGCGCCCCGAACACGCCGATGCGGTCCGCATCGGTATCGCCAGTCACAATCTCTTCCACGTCACCTGGGCCCTGGACGTCGCCCGAGCTCGTGGTGTCCTACGCCAAGTCGACGTGGAGATGCTCGAGGGAATGGGCAACGCCGAAGCTCTGGCGATGACGCGCTCGGGACAACCGGTACTTCTCTACGCCCCGGTGACCCGCAAGGATGATTTCACCTCGGCCGTGGCCTACTTGGTGCGACGTCTCGATGAGAACACCTCGGACGAGAACTACTTGAAGGCGGCGTTTGATATCGCGTCGAACGCGAAGATGTTCGAAGAACAACGCAGTCGGTTCTTGGCTTCGGTACGCGAGCGCCACAGCATTTCAACGTCCTCGTTGCGTCACGTGGCGCCCAAGGCCGTGGATGATGTTGGTTTCGAGAACTCGCCCAACGCCGACCTGACCGAACCGCATTTTCGCGAAGAATTGACCGCGGCGTTCCGAGAGATTCGCGGTAGGACTATGTCCCAGATTCCACTGGTGATCGGCGCCAAGGAGATCGTCACCTCGGAATTCGAGAGTGGGAGAGATCCCAGTGCCAACGCGGAGGCCTGGTATCAGTACTCGGTGGCGGACCAGTCCCAGATCGACGAAGCGCTGCGTATCGCGAAGACCGCCCAAGCCTCGTGGTCGAACCTTTCCACTGACGAGCGTCGTCGAGTGCTCTTCAGCGCGGCCGAGGAGATGGAGAAGCGAAGGGTGACGACGTTGGCGGTCATGTCGCGCGATGCGGGAAAGACCGTCGATGAAGGTGACCCCGAAGTGAGTGAAGGTATCGACTTCGCTCGCTTCTACTCGAGCAGTGCTCGAGACTTCGGAGACTCTCAAGCCCTCGGCGTGGTCCTGGTCGTGCCGCCATGGAATTTTCCCTACGCGATCCCCGCCGGTGGCGTGTGCGCCGCGTTGGCCGCGGGTAATGCAGTGATCCTCAAGCCGGCGCCTGAGACGGTGGCGACCGCGTGGGAGTTGGTGCAGCAACTCTGGGCTGGCGGCGTGCCGCGGGACGTCCTTCAGTTCGTGCCGACGCGCGACGACGAAAGTGGCCGGTACTTGGTCACGAGCGACGCGGTCGATGGCGTGATACTGACGGGCGCGTTCGATACGGCCTCGATGTTCACGAGTTGGAAGCCCGACATCAACCTGCTCGCCGAGACGAGTGGCAAGAACGCAATTCTGGTCAGCGCCTGTGCGGACATCGATGTAGCGGTGAAGGACCTTGTGCACTCCGCGTTTGGAAACGCCGGTCAGAAGTGCAGTGCCGCGAGTCTCGGGATCGTCGTGAGGACCACGTACGATGACCCGTCCTTCCTCGGACAGCTGTGCGACGCCGTCGAGAGTCTGGCCATTGGTCCGAGCTGGGACTTCGCGACTTCCGTCGGGCCCATCATTCGACCCGCAGAGCCGACCCTGCAACGGGCGTTGCACGAATTGGAGCCGGGAGAGTCGTGGCTCGTCGAGCCCAAGCAACTCGACGAGGCTGGATTGCAGTGGCGCCCCGGCGTGAAGCTCGGGGTGCGACCTGGTTCTTGGAGCCACCTCAACGAGTGGTTCGGCCCGGTGCTGGGCATCATGGTCGCACCCGACCTCGACACCGCCATTGAATGGCAGAACCAGACGTCATTCGGTCTCACCGCGGGGATCCATTCGTTGAGTGAGGAGGAGTGCGAGCGTTGGATCGAAAGTGTCCAGGCGGGCAACCTCTACGTCAATCGTGGAGTCACCGGGGCGGTGGTGAACCGTCAGCCCTTCGGTGGCTGGAAGCGCAGCAGTGTGGGACCAACGGCCAAGGCGGGCGGCCCCAATTACGTCAACGCTCTGAGACATTGGCCGCAACTTACTGACGGTGCGGCGGCGATCGATGCCGCGAAGCGCTGGTGGCAGGAGGTGGGCAGCCAGTCGATCGACCACGCTGGACTGACGGTGGAGAAGAACTATCAGCGCTATCGCCGGCCCTTGAAGCCAGTCGTCATTCGAATCGATGATTCATTCTCCGCTTCGGGACTCGCTTTTGTTCGATTCGTGGCCGAGAGGACCGGAGTTGAGGTGGTATTCAGTGCGGCAACGTCCGACCCACGACTCGTCGATCTCAAGGTCGAATCGATCGAGGATTTGGTCGCACGAGTTGACGACGTAGGTCGGGTTCGCTGGTTGAGCGTCGAGCAGCCTCCAGTCCTTGACCTGCTCCGTCAAGGGGTTACCGTTGATCGCCGGCCTCTTGCCCAACGCGGGGATATTGAGGTAGCGCGTTGGCTGGTCGAGCAGAGCGTCGCCATCACGTTCCATCGGTACGGGAACGTCAATGGAGGCCCGAAGCCAAGGTGTCTCGGTCTGGGTGAAGCACCAGTGGCCCTCCAGTCCAGTTGATTCGGTCGCGGTCACCTTCGGAATGGATGTCTCTGTTCGTTGAAGCGAGTGAGACCGCGGAGCCGATCGGTGCGTTTGCGGACTGGTCGCGCGGAACTTTGATCAGGATCGTCACGACGACACCCTTGGTGACCTGGACTGGTCGGACCTTTCCTCGGTCTGCCCTCGTGTTCGCGAGTCCTCTCGCGATGGCTGCTGATGAGTTCGAAAAGAATCGGTATCCACTTTCCACGACACGGCGAATGCACTGTTTCAATAGGTGGCTGTCGTTGAATCTCGAGCTCCTATTTCATGGTGAGAGCGCATTTCTCGACGGCGACATTCGGCCATTGCGAATCCTCACCCGACGTTCACCTGGCCACTAGTGGCTAGCGTGGCGGCATGGCCGAACCCACTGTGCGCGTGTACCTTGGCGGTACTGCTCACCTGGGAGTAGGCGTCGTGACGGCACGGACCTTGTCATTCGCTCCACGAGCCAACGATCGTCATCAGTGAGGCAACGCCGGAGGAGTACGAGCGGTCGCGGACTGGCCGGCGCGGCCGCCCTCTTCGCTTGCGTCGCGATCATCAGCGCGGCGATGATGACGTCGACTCCGAGTGCGAGCGCTGGCGCGAGCGCGAGCGTCACCACCACCGTCTTCGGGTCGAGCGAGGCACCGGGTGTGCAGATTTTTGAGATCGATGGTCGCGAGTACGGCGTCACCACGGCGATCAACGTTCTCACGTTCAATATGTCGCAGTACCGGGTCAGGATTGCTCTGGCCCATCACGCCATCGACGGGGGAGTGCAGACACCGAGTTCGATGTGTCGGAGCACGCCGAACTGCGTGGCGGCCGTCAATGGCGACTACTTCGACATGACCCGCCCGGGCCAGCCCGATCCCGGCGACGAAGTAGGGGCAATCACTCAGAACTGCGTACTGCTACACACCCCCGAGATCTCTCACCAGCAGGCGAACCTGGATGGCCAGATTCTCAGTCAGGACTTCAACTGGAGTGACACCGTCGACGTCAACGGCGCGGTCGTACCGATTTCCGCCATCAACCAAGAACTACCCATGTCGTATTCCAAAGTCGATCTCGTGCTCTCGGGAACGTTGCTCTACAGCGCACCGTACGCGCTGAAGACGCCGTTCGCCCCGGGGCGGGTCACCTACGAGTTCGCCATCGTTGGTCGCTCCACTAGTGCGACGAGAATCAACGCGACGGCTCGGCTCAAACTCGTGGCGATCACGAGGCGAGCGTTGAAGCTGAAGAAGCGTCAGGTCGCGATCTCCGCGCCGCGGGGATCGATGCTCTCGACCTTGCGCGTCGGCGACACCATCTCGACGACGACACGATCCACCGGCGGGTGCAACAACATCGGGGGACACCCAATCCTCATCGATCAGGGTGTGGCGGCCCCGATTGCGCCAGCTGATACCTACATGACCAAGCCCTATGCGCGCACCGTCATCGGCTGGACGGCGTCGGGCCAGACGATCATCTTGACCGTGGACGGCAAGGACGCCGTGTCGGGCGCCACCGGCGCGCAACTGGTCGCGATCCTTCGCTCACTCAATGTCGTGACCGCTCTCGATCTCGACGGTGGAGATTCAACGACCCTGTACGCGGGGGGGCGAATCATGAATCTGCCCTCTCTCGGGTTCGAGCGGCCGGTGTCGACGGGGCTACTCGTGGTGAGGAATTCACGAGCGAGTTCGTGACTCGAATGACGCCGTGCTCGACGTGGCGTGACATCATTGGACCAGTGCCCGAGTGACGCGGTGCGCTCGCTCGGGCCACTCGTGGTGCGACGTCGTACGGGTGAGAGTGCCACCCTGGAGTGACGGCCAACCGTCGCTACACTTCAACGGTGCGAGAGTCGGGCCCGTGGAGTACCCAGAGAATCCTTGACGCCCTCGCATCACTCGACGAGGCCACTCTGGGCGTTGACGTCATCGACGTGCGAACAGCGGAATACCGGCTCCTTCGATACCCCGAGCGCTTCGTATCACCGACGCTTCCGGCGGCGCAGGTGATTAGGTCACATACGAGCCGATCACTCGACACCGTCTTCGATGAAATCGCCGGGCAAGTGAAGGGCTGGGGTCTCGACGTGTTGCACTGGTGGGTATCGAGCGCGACGCGCCCATTGCAGACCGAGGCGTTTTTGGTCGCTCGCGGCGGTGTCGTGAGCGATTCGCATCAGATCGTGGCCCGCGAACTTTATGACGACGACTTCGATCGTGCGCCGTCCGCGCTGATCAACGTGGAACTGGTCCGTGATGAACGAACCCTACGAGACGCGATGGCCGTGGAAACCGAGGGATGGGGCAGGTCTCGACCCGACGAGGATGCAATCGCACTACGTCTGAGCGAGACCCTCGATAATTTCGAGACGTCGAGTGAGTTTCAGTTCGTCGCCTACGTGGGCGCGCAACCGGCGTCGACGGGTTGTTGCAAGATCAACGGGGAAGTGGGGCGACTCTACGGTGCGGTCACGCTGCGCGAATTCCGATCTCGTGGCTGCTACCTCGCGGTGCTCTCGTCGCGCCTGCGTCAACTGCGTGACTGTGGTGCGACAATCGCGATCACGCGCGCACGTCCCCTGACGTCCGGTCGTCTCTTGATGAAAGTGGGCTTCAGCGCCCACGACCTGGCGAGTTGTTATCGCGTGTCGCTCAGTTAGTTCGCTCCTCGCGACCTCCTATATTGCTAAATGACCGCCATCGTGCCAGTCTTGGTCGCCACCAGTGAGTCCGCGACGTGGACGCAGGAATGCAACGATTCCCCCTCGACGGCGCTGCGCGGAGTACGGGTGTGGATCCGTCGACTCGTCACGAGAGATCGGCGCACACTCGACGGCGAACGGTCAGTGAGTACTTGGTGTCCAAGAGACGACGAAGCGTCACAGCGTCTCGAGTCATCGAACGAGTCCTTTAAGGTGAGTGCGTACGTATCGATGCAGGAGGTTTGTCATGGTTGTTTCTCGTCGCACGCTCGGATCGGGCTCGGCCGCGTTGGAGGTCTCCAGCGAAGGATTGGGCTGCATGGGCATGTCCGAGTTCTACGGCAAGGGTGATGAGCAAGAGTCCATCTCGGTGATCCACGCCGCCCTGGACGCGGGTGTCACTTTCTTGGACACCGCGGACATGTACGGTCCCTTCACCAACGAGCAGTTGGTCGGACGAGCCATTGCCTCGCGACGCGACGAGGTCGTTCTCGCCACCAAGTTCGGCAATGAACGCCTCGCGGACGGCACGAGGGTCGGTATCAATGGCCGCCCGGACTACGTGCGTCAGGCCTGCGACGCCAGTCTGGCGCGCTTGGGTGTTGATCACATCGACTTGTACTACCAGCACCGCGTCGACCCGAGCGTGGCGCTCGAAGAGACGTGGGGAGCCCTCGGCGAACTGGTCGCGGCCGGCAAGGTCCGTCACCTGGGTATCAGTGAAGCGGCACCGGCGACGATTCGCCGAGCCCACCAAGTCCATCCGGTGACGGCGCTGCAGACCGAGTGGTCCCTGTGGTCGCGCGACGTCGAAGACAATGACGTCCTCGCGACGGTCCGCGAACTGGGCATTGGTTTCGTGGCCTATTCACCCTTGGGTCGTGGTTTCCTCTCGGGGGCCATTCGCACCATCGACGATCTCGACGAGAAGGACTTTCGCCGTCACTCGCCGCGCTTTCAGGGAGAGAACTTCCAAAAGAACCTCGAACTCGTCGAACGCGTGCGGCACATAGCTCTCGAGAAAGGTGTCACGGCGAGCCAGTTGGCGCTGGCGTGGGTGATGGCCCAGGGCGAGGACGTCGTGCCCATCCCGGGTACGAAGCAGCGTCGCTACCTCGAGGAGAACATCGCCGCGCTCAACGTTGAACTGAGCGACGAAGATTTGCGGGCTCTGGACGCGGCCGCACCGGTCGGGGCGAGCGCCGGTGATCGTTACGCCGACATGTCGAGCGTGAATCGCTAGGGCGACGTCACTGTCTCGGCATCGTCCGAGTGCCCACTAGAACCGATCGAAAGCGTCGCAACAATGGCCGAACTCGACTCCACTCCTGACCTACACGGTGTCAGGGCACTCGTAACGGGTGCCACCAGTGGTCTGGGTCGTGCAATGGCCGAGGCCCTCGCCGAGCGTGGTGCCCAGGTCGTGGTCACCGGCCGTGACGCCTCGCGCGCACGAGACGTCGCCCAGGGTCTCGGCGCGAGCGTCCTCGCCATGGCGATGGACGTGCGAGACCCCGAAATGGTCACCACGGCCGTCGAGGCGATATACGAACGCCTCGGCGGACTTGACCTCCTGGTCGCCAACGCCGGCGTGGGCATGCGCACGGTGAACCCACGGTTCCTCAGCGCTCCCCAGCCCTTTTGGGAGGTCTCACCCGAGGGCTTCGCCCACGTGGTCGACACCAAGGTCAATGGGACGTTCCTGGTGACCCGCGAGGTCGTGGCGCGCATGCTGCGGGCCAATGCGGGTCGGGTGGTCGTGATCTCGATGAACACCGAGACAATGACTCGCGCGGGCTTCGTGCCCTACGGACCTTCAGGCGCGGCGACCGAGGCACTGGCCTACGTGATGGCCGCTGATCTGAAGGACACGGCGGTGCGACTGAACATCCTGTTGCCCGGTGGGGCCAGCGCCACCGGCATGATCCCCGAGGACGTCTCGCCCGAGATCAGAGCGCGGCTTTTGCCACCCGAGATCATGGGTCCCCCCATTGTGTGGCTCGCTTCGCACGAGGCCGACGACGTCCATGGTGAGCGCATCATCGCCACTGAGTTCGAGCAGTGGCGACGTGGCCGCGAGCAATGAAAATTCTTGGCCCAGTGAACCGGAGCGAATTGGTGACCTTATCCCCTGATGGAAAAATTAACGAACACCGAGACTAGGAACACACAAGATACTCCGAGGAGGTTAGTTATGGAAAACGAGAACTGTGAAGGTCACGACGCACATCCATTCTTCATGATCGTGCCCAAGGTCGCGCTGCTGGCGACCGTGATGGGTATCGGCGCCTGCGCCCGGCACCGTCGGCACCGTCAACTAGAGCTAGAAGGTGGTTGTGCGGAGCACGACGGCCACTGCGGATGCCAGCCCTCCCGTCACCGTGGCCCGGGGCAACGAGGCCACCGCTTCGACGGCCCAGGTCACGGCCCCCAGGAGCGAGAGGTCCATTTCGCCGGTCCCGAGCACGCACCCGCGAAGCCCAAGGCGGGACCCTTGGAGATTCTCGAGACGCGATTCGCGAACGGTGAGATCGACGAGGACGAGTTTCGCCGTCGCCGCGGCGTGCTCCAAGAGAACGCCCATTGACGCTGCGCTCTGCAGACCGCTCGAACTCGGTCTGCAGTGACGAAGGTCGAGAGTGAGAATGTGCTCGTACGTCGGGTCCGGTGAAAGAGATCACCGCGTCGTCGGTGCGCCCGACGCACCGACGACGCACCTCTCTCACGTCATTGACTTGACCATCTCGATGAGCGAGGCCGCTGAGTGGCCCGTCTGGGGAATCGGGAGTACTTGGAGGTGGGTCACACCGGCTTCTTTGAACGCCGCGATTCGTTCGGCCACGTAGTTGCGAGGGCCCAGTAGCGTCGTGAGCTCCAAGAATTCAGCGGGAACCGCGGCTTCGGCCTCGCGCTTCTTGCCGGCCAAGTAGAGGTCTTGGATGAGGGCCGCTTCTCTCTCGTAGCCGTAACGAATCGCCAACTCGTTATAGAAGTTCTTGCCCTTGGCCCCCATGCCACCCACGTACAACGCCACCGTCGAGCGTTGGAGTTCACGTAGAGCCACGATGTCCTCACCCTCGCCGATCGCCAACGGTCCACCCGCGGTGATCATCAACTCGCCCCGCGACGAAGAACGCTGGGCCTTGCCCGCGGCCAGGGCGCTGCCCCACACCTCGTTCGCGCGTTCGGGGATGAAGAGGAAGGGTATCCAGCCGTCAGCGATCTCGGCGCTGAGCTGCACGTTCCTCTCGCCGAGCGCGGCGATCCAGATCGGGATCTCGCTGCGAAGGGGGTGCGCGATGATCTTCAGAGCTTTGCCCAGACCAGTACCCTCCTCGGGCCGGAGCGGCACGGTGAAGTTCTTCCCCTGGTGCACCAGTGGCGCTTCTCGTCGCCAGACGTCGCGACAGATCTCCACGATCTCGCGAGTACGCCCGAGGGGGTCCTTGTAGGGCACTCCGTGAAAGCCTTCGATCACCTGGGGTCCCGACGCGCCCAGGCCCAGGTGGAATCGGCCATTGGAGAGCGCGTCGATTCCCGCGGCGGTCATGGCGATGAGGGTGGGGGTGCGGGTGTAGAGCGGCAATATTGCGGCACCGATCTGCACCGTGTTGGTCAGGGCGGCCAGGTACCCCATGAGGGAGGGACTATCGAACCCGTACGCCTCGGCGACCCACACCAGATCGAGTCCGGCCTTCTCCATATCGAGGACATCGCGAGCGGCCTGGCTAAAGCCCCCCGTGTAACTCAGCATCGTCGAGATTTTCATCGGTACCCTCCGTCGCCGGGAATCGAACGTCACAGTATCGGAGAACCGCGCCACCTCCGCTCACGATGGCTTTCTTGACCCGTCGCGACGGTGGTCGGTGTTCGTCGCCGGCTTCAAGTCCGCGCTGGCGTCGCACGGGGAGAGAGTGCCGCAAACATCTTCTTGTAAGGTGGCCAACAATGGGACCTTCAGATGATTCGTTCGATTTGAACTTGGCGGTCGCGACGTTGCGATCAAATAGTGCCGACGTGCACATCCTCTTAAAGGTGCTGACGTCGGAGTTGTCGGCGACGCTCGGCGAACGCCTGCAGGTCGAGCACGCGCGAGGTCGGTTCCATAAGTCCGACGCCGTGGCCAAGGTACTCATCGCCATGGGCAACGAGTCCTTCGAAGCGGCGATTGAGGGACCGGAGTTGCGCTGTCGAGTCGCGCACTCTTCGGGAGGTATTCGTATCCGCAGTGAGACGCTCAACGTGGATGAATGGATTGTCCGTCTCCTCGGAGCCCTCCAGTTGGAGGCCGCTCACAGTGAGAGTGCACGTCAGGCTCTCGAACACATCGTTATCGGAGGAATTCAGTGACCAACTCAACCAATGACTTACCCCAGGCGACCGAACACCGGCTGGAGGAACTCGAAAAGGGTCTCTTCACCTCGGACCTGTCGGTCAATGAATTCCTCCTCATCAAGGAAGTGGGTTTTCACCCCGTCGGTTTCGTGATGGGCTCGTCGATCTACCACACCGGGCTGCAGACGAGGAAGTGGAATCAGAGCCAGGAACTCACCAAGTTGACCGAAGCGATGTACAACGCGCGTGAACTGGCGATGACGCGCATGGAGGAAGAGGCCGCGGAGTTGGGTGCGGACGGGGTGGTCGGCGTGCGCCTGGACGTCAATTACTACGAATGGGGCAAGGACGCCGCTGAGTTCATCGCGGTGGGGACCGCGGTGAAGGCCGAAGACGGCGTGTCGCGGTTGAATCAACTGGGTAAGCCCTTCACCTCGGATCTCTCGGGGCAAGATTTTTGGACGCTGCGCCAGACCGGCTACATGCCCCAGGGCCTGGTGATGGGGACCTGCGTGTACCACATCGCTCACCGGGGACTGGGCCAGACCTTGGGCACGACGGGCCAGAACGTGGAGTTGCCCAACTTCACCCAAGCCCTCTACGAAGCGCGCGAACTCGCGATGACCCGGATGCAGGACGAGGCGACTCGCCTGGGCGCGTCGGGCATCGTCGGAGTGCGCCTCGAGGAGAAGTCGCACCAGTGGGGATCGCACACCATTGAGTTCTTGGCGCTCGGCACCGCGGTCACCAAGACGTCCGAGGACATCACCCTGGTGAAGCCCACGACCATCATCTCGCTCGACAACTGATGAGCGACGCACCCAGCGATCTGCCCGAAGCGGCGCAACGTCGTTTCAGCCAAGGGGCGTTCTCCTCGGGACTCAGCGTGTCGGATTTTGGGGCGTGTCTCGAAATGGGACTCGAGCCCGTGGGGCTCGTGCAAGGTTTTTGCGCGATGCGCTGGGGTGCGGTCTCCATGAACGCCATGGGGGGTGGTTTTGGCGGAGGCTTGGGTTCCGCGCTCGGGGGCGCACTGACGCCGTTCGCGGGTGCCCCGGGTGGTTACGTGCAGAATTACCAGTGCCCCCACGGCATGATCTCGGCCGATCACCGGGCGTGGGGACAGAATTACCAACAGACCTGGATCGAGGACACCTGGCGTACGGGGTTCAACAGTGCCTACTCACGGATGATGCAAGAGGCCCAGGCGCTGGGCGCTCACGGCGTCGTCGGCGTCGTCGATAGTGAGAATCCGCTGAGCGACACCGGGGTGGTCGAGTTCCACTTGCGAGGTACGGCGGTGAGAGTGATCGACGGTCCGCCCCCCGGTGAGACGCCCTGGAGCACTTTCCTCGCCGGCCAGCGCCTGGCCAAGTCCTTCGAGGCCGGTTACGCGCCGGTGTCGATCGTCACGTCGGTCGCTTCGGTACGGGTGTGGGCCTACTGCCAGACCGAGTACCTGATGGAGGGGACGAGTGGCATGTGGTCCAACGCCGTTGGTGCCGCGGAGATCATGCAGGTCGTCGACGCCCAGAGCAAGGTGCGCGACTTGGCGCGCGCTCGGGTTCGCTCCTCGCTGCACGGTGACGCCCTGCACGGCGCGCACCTGGAGGTGTCCACACGAGAATTTGGCAAGGGCGACGTGGAGTTCCAGTCGCGCCTGAGTGGCAATCGCGTGCGGCGCTTCAAGGACTTCGATCCCTTGGCACTGCCTCGACCGACGGTGCGCCTCTCGTGAGTGCTCCTTCCTCTTCGCCGCGGCCCAGTCTCAAGGACGAGGTGCGTCAGGCGCTGAGCGCCCCGAGCGCCCCCGCTGGCACGACGCGCGCAATGACGTCGGACCTCTCGATCGACGAGGAGCTCAACCTGCACTCCATTGGCTGGGAACCGGTGGAACTCGTCAGCGGCGTGTCGCTGCATTCGATTCCCTACGGCTACTGGAACTGGGGCCAGGGCGAGATCGTGGGTGCTTCGAGCGCTCACGCGACGGCTTTCGCCAACGCCACGGCGCGCATGCTGCGCGAAGCCGGCACCGCTGGTGGCCACGGCGTTGTCGGGGTGCACATCGAACGGGCCATTCACCCCACTCACGTCGAGATCTCGCTGGTGGGGACCGCCGTGCGACCAGTCGACTCGACGAGGCGACTCGAGAGAAGCGTGTTCGCCTCGGACCTATCGGCGCGTGACTTCACCATGTTGATGATTGCGGGGTGGGAGCCCCTGGGCCTCGCGTCGGGAGCGAGTTTCGTCTTCGCGCCGCGGCGTTCGATGAGTTCCACGATTCAACAGCAGTCGCAAAACATCGAACTCACGAATTTCACTGAGGCGATGTATTCGGCCCGTGAGGCCGCGATGCAACGCATGCAGGAAGTGGCGATTGAAATGAACGGCACCGGCGTCGTGGACGTGAAGGTGCAAGAGGGCCCCATGAGTTTTGCCTCGCACGCGGTAGGATTCGTGGCCCTGGGCACGGTGGTGCGCCTGGCGACGCCCACGCATCAATTGATCCACCCGACCATGGTGGTCTCACTCAACGATTCCTCGCCGGCCTTCGACGCCCAGACGCTCAGCTGAGTCGCGCGCTGCTCGCGCCGCTGGTTCGATGAAGTAGTTCGTGACGTCCGGGGGCGCTGGGTGACGTGGCGCCACGGACCCGAGTGGCCACGATGAGACTGGGCGACTGCAGTCACCACGCGGTGATCCAGCTGGAAATTAGGGGGTCATGCTTGGCTCGAGCGGAACTATAATTATTTACGTGTTGAAAGCAACTATTGAGTCTGAGGTCGGCGGAGGCTCAGAACGGACCGGGGCGGTCATTGGCCAGATCCAGTCCAGCCTGCAGGTGGTGTCGCAATCGACGAACCAAGTTCGCGTCCACGAGGAGTTGCTGCGCGCGGCCGGCGTTCGCCTCGACCGCGCTGGCGCGGCACTGCTCTACAAACTGCGCCGCTACTCCGATACCCCCTTTCGCGTCACCTCACTCGCCACACTTCTGGGTGTCGACGCTCCCACGGTGACGCGCAAGGTGCAACAACTCGAACGACTCGGTTACGTCGCCCGTGATCGCGACCCCCACGATGGCCGGGCCACGTTGATCCGCCTGACGCCCAGCGGCCAAGAGACCGTCGACCGGATTCTGGCCGCGCACCGAGATCGACTCACGCGGTTGTTCGACGGCTGGGCCGACGGCGACGTGCGCCAATTCGCAACATTGTTGGAGAGATTCTCAGATTCCATTCGTAAGGACACGGAGGTCATATATGGCGACTGAAACGAGTGAACAGCTCCAGCCACCCGAAGAGCACGTGTTCTCCAAAGAGGAGCATCGACGGATCCTCGTTATTTTGTTCGCCCTCATGCTGGGGATGTTCCTCGCTGCCCTCGACCAGTCCATCGTCTCAACGGCCCTGCCGACCATCGCGGGAGACCTGCATAACCTCAACGAACTCTCGTGGGTGGTGACCTCCTACCTCATAACATCGACGATTTCGCTGCCGTTGTGGGGAAAGCTCGGTGACTTGTTCGGTCGTAAGAAGTTCTTTCAGATCTCGATCCTGATCTTCCTGGCCGGATCGATCCTCTCGGGTCTCTCGCACAGCATGGTGCAACTCATCAGTTTCCGCGCGATCCAGGGCATCGGCGCGGGTGGATTGATGGTCGGATCGCAGGCGATCATCGGCGACGTGATTCCGCCGCGCCAACGTGGCCGCTACATGGGGTACTTCGGCATCGTCTTCGGATTGTCGAGCGTGCTCGGTCCCTTGGCGGGTGGGTGGTTCACTCAGCACGTGTCGTGGCGATGGATCTTCTACATCAACATCCCCATTGGGATCTGCGCACTCATCGCGATCGCCGTCGTCTTGCACATTCCCGTGAAGCGAGTTGCTCACAAAATCGACTACTGGGGCATGTCACTGCTCTCGGCCGGTGTCATCTGTCTGATCCTGCTGCTGACGTGGGGGGGCACCCAATACGCGTGGGCATCGTCGACGATCATTGGTCTCGGACTCGCCAGTCTGGTCCTGCTCACGGCCTTCTGCTTCGTCGAGTTGAAGGTGCAAGAGCCGATCATCTCACTGAACCTGTTCAAGAACCGCACCTTCAGTGCCGCGTCGGCGGTGGGCTTCGTGATCGGCTTCACCATGTTCGGTTCCATTGTCTATCTGCCCCTCTACCTCCAGGTCGTGCACGGCTCGTCGCCCACCAAATCCGGACTCGAGTTGTTGCCCATGGTGGTGGGCATGCTCATCACCTTCGTGTTGAGTGGTCAGTTGGTGACGCGCACGGGTCGCTACAAGATCTTTCCGATCGTCGGGTCCGCGGTGGTGGGCGTGGGGCTCGTCGCCCTGTCGCGCCTGGGGCCCCACACCGCATTCGCGTACGCGGCCGTGGGCATGTTCATCGTGGGCCTGGGTATGGGACTGGTGATGCAGGTCCTCGTCGTGGCAGTGCAGAATGCCGTACCGCACGCTCAGCTGGGCACCGCGACGGCCACCGCGACGTTCTTTCGTTCGATTGGTGGCGCCTTTGGGGTCGCGGTGCTGGGCGACGTCTTCAACAATCGCCTACTACACGAGTTGCGCGCGAGCCTCACGTCGACGCAACTCGGTCAATTGGTCAAGGGTGGCAGCGTCGCGATCAATCCGGCTCAGATCAATCATTTGCCCATCGCCCAGCGAACTCTCGTGATCGATGCGTTCAGCCACACTCTGCAGACCGTGTTCCTCTTCGCGATCCCCTTCGCGGTGGTCGCCTTCGCCCTGAGTTGGCTGATGAAGGAGATTCCGCTTCGCACGCACGCCGCCGTCTCGACCGAGGCGGCCTTCGACGCACCGGGTGAGTACCCGGGCCTCTAGTTGGGTCACGAGGACGCTTCCAACCTTTCGTGGCGCGTCGCCGCCGGGGCGTCGAGCCCGAGGTCTTGAGGTGATGCACACGAGAAGTGTCGATGTTGGGAACGCCACGATTGCGTCGAGGCCGATTTCGAATCGATATCGGTTCAACGCAGACCCGACTGCAGGACGTTGGAGTCGTCCGCCTCAGTGGGACGAAGGCCGTGTCGGCGCGGAGCAGCAGTTCGCCGCCGGGTCTGCCCTCGAGCGGTCACGCGATGCGTCAACTCGCGCTAGATGAGCCAGGCCTCATGCTGGACTAGCCCATCGACGAAGACAAATCTCTGCGACAACGTCGCAGCGACCCCTATCCAGCCGTAATCGACACGTTCGAGAAGACCGCTTGTTCGGGGTTGCCCCATACGCGCAAGCCCACCCCGTTCCCGTCGGCGAAGGGCCCGTGCACCCCGAGGTCGTAAGGGCCGTCGAGAGGTCGGCGACTGTATATTGAACGGTCCCGTCGAAGGAGACGTTCAATTTCTGTCCACTGACCGTCACAGTGATTGCGTGCGAGGCGTTGGTTGCGAACCCTGAGGGCCAAGACTGTTGCGCGAGGGCAGTGCCACACTCTTGGCCATTGTTATTATACCGAACGAGAAATTGTTTTCCCGCCCCGTAGTCGACCTGGAAGACGTAGCCCGAGAGGTTGCTATTGGGATTGCCGGACTCGTCAAAGATGATGCCGTACCCTGATCCGGGGACGAAGTTCACTGTTGCGTTGAGTGTGAAGTTGGAAGTCGGTAAAAGTCTATTCGTCATAACTCGTTCCTCACCGCCAGACGACATATTGACGGTATTGCCGTTGAGCGTCGCGCCGCCGGTAGCGATCGTCCAGTCGGAGGCCGCAAGATAGGTCGGGGCTGCTGCGGTAGAGGCTCCGTCGCACGCGCCAGGCGTCCCATAAGCAACGGGTGTCGCACCGGTGGGAGCAGCGATCTCTAGGACTCCATTGACGATCGTGAGCGCGTACCCCGTGGCCACCGGAAAGGACTGGAGATACTTGTTCGGGCCAGTGGTCAAGAGATCGGCAGTCACGATGGGCGTGCCGCCGGTGAGGCTGTTGTACGACTGAATCGCCGTCTCCACCGTGGTCGCATTCGACTTGCACGCGGCCACTTCGGCGGACTGACTGACATTGCCCAGAGCGAAAACGACGACGGCCGCCAATACACCGAGGACAACGATCACAATCAGCAGTTCGACGAGGGTTAACCCCTCTTCTCTGCGGAACGAACTCATTAATTTTGCCCTAACTCTGATTGTTCACGAATCCGGGTGAATTACCAACCCTCATCCGGGAAAATGCCCTTCGTACGAAGGAACTGGAGTCGCTACAACAACCAGTATCTCGGCACGAAGGGTACTACTGCGAAGAACGCTACCGCAACGATTCGCGCCACAGTGGAACCAGGCGGTACGGAGGGCGTTGCCCGCGTCGATCGGCACGCCGGGGGCGCCTCGAGTTCTTATTGAGAGGGTCTCATGGCCTCACCTCGAGCATTCCCTTTCGCGATGTCGAGGTCAGGAGATCTTTTCGACCCCGAGGTTCGGGCTGGGTACCGGGGTCATTATGGTGCTTATCGTGAGCGCTTCGTCGTGGTCGGTGGCGACGTGACGGCCCGGGTCGCTGGTTGCACGCCGAAGTCGCCGGCGAATCTACCATCGCGTGGAACGAACTACTCTCTCGTGGCGACGCTCAACTCGACCAACTCAAGGAGAAATCGTGACGCCCACCCCCATGCGACAACGAAAGGGTTGGAAACAACTCGAGGCCCACTATCTCGCGTCCGGCACTCGCCACCTGCGTGAGTTCTTCGCCGAGGACCCCGAGCGCGGCACCCGTTTGAGCGCCGAGGCCGTCGGGATCTACCTCGATTACTCCAAGAACCGCGTGAGCGATGAGACGCTACGTCTCCTCGAGGAGTTGGCTGACGAGTCGGGTCTGGGCGAACGCCGCAACGCCATGTTCGCCGGCGAACACATCAATGTCTCTGAGGACCGCGCCGTCCTGCACGTGGCGTTGCGCGCGCCCAAGGGCACTTCGCTCGTCGTCGACGGCGTCGACGTCGTCGGCGAGGTGCACGAGGTGCTCGAGCGGATGTCCGCCTTCGCGGAGCGGGTGCGCTCGGGGGAATGGACCGGACACACCGGACGCCCAATCAGGAACGTCGTCAACATCGGCATCGGTGGTTCGGACCTGGGACCGGTCATGGCCTATGAGGCGCTGCGCCACTACACGCGACGTGACCTCACTTTTCGTTTCGTCTCCAACGTCGACGCGACCGACTTCGTCGAGGCGGTGCGTGACCTCGAGGCCGCCGAGACACTCTTCATCATCGCGTCAAAGACCTTCACCACGCTCGAGACCCTCACGAACGCGCGCTCGGCGCGCGCGTGGCTCGTGGAGCAACTCGGCGACGAGGCCGCGGTCGCGCGACACTTCGTCGCGGTGTCGACCAATGAGGAGAAGGTCTCTGACTTCGGCATCGATACGGCCAACATGTTCGGCTTCTGGGACTGGGTCGGGGGCCGCTACTCCATGGACTCCGCCATTGGCTTCTCCACGATGCTGGCCATTGGTCCCGAGGGCTTCTATGAGATGCTCGAAGGTTTCCACGCCATGGACGAGCACTTTCGCACCGCGCCATTTCGCGAGAACCTACCCGTAGTACTGGGAATGCTCACGGTATGGAATCGCGAGTTCCTGGGCTGTGAGACCGTGGGCGTGATGCCCTACGACCAGTACCTCAAACGTCTGCCCGCCTACCTCCAGCAGCTGACCATGGAGTCCAACGGCAAGCACGTGACCTTAGAGGGGACGGTGGTCGACTACCCGACGGGACCGGTCTTTTGGGGAGAACCCGGTACCAACGGTCAGCACAGCTTCTTCCAGCTCATCCACCAGGGCACGAGCATCATTCCCGTCGACCTGATTGGCTTCGCGAGGAGCCTCAACCCCCTGGGCGAACACCACGACCTCTTGATGTCGAACGTTTTCGCCCAAGCCCAGGCGTTGGCCTTCGGCGTGAGCGAAGCGGAGTTGCGCGCGCAGGGCAGACCCGAGCGAGAGATCGCGCACCGGGTCATGGAGGGCAATCGACCCACGAACGTCCTGCTGGGCGAAGAGCTCACGCCGCGACTGCTGGGTTCGCTCATTGCCCTCTACGAGCACTCGGTGTTCACGCAGGGGACCATCTGGGGCGTCGACTCCTACGACCAGTGGGGGGTCGAACTCGGTAAGGTCCTCGCCTCGGCGATCAGCCCCGCCCTCGGGTCCGATATTGAGCCCGATCTACAGTACGATTCGTCGACCAACGCGTTGATTCGTCGTTACCGGGCGCACAAGAACAAGGGGGGCAGCGATGTCGACCGATAGGCCAATGCAATTGGCGATGGTGGGACTGGGGCGCATGGGGGCCAACATCGTGCATCGCCTGGTGCGCGACGGGCACGAGTGCGTGGTCTACGACGTCAATGCCGCCACCGTGCACGAGCTCGAGGGCGAGGCGGTCACCGGCGCGTCGTCGCTGCAGGACCTGGTGAGCAAACTGGCCCGGCCCCGCGCGATATGGCTCATGCTCCCCGCGGCGATCACCCAGAGCGCGCTCGATGAACTCGTCGAACTGCTCGACGCCGACGACGTGATCATCGATGGGGGCAATTCTTTTTATCAGGACGACATCATCCGCGGCCGGGCCCTGGCCACGCGCGGGCTGCACTACGTGGACTGCGGGACGAGCGGGGGAGTGTGGGGACTCGAGCGTGGTTACAGCTTGATGATCGGCGGTGAGGACCACGTGGTCGCGCGCCTCGAGCCACTCTTTAAGAGCATTGCCCCGGGTGAGGATGGCGTGAGCGCGACTCCGAACCGCACGCGCACCGACGGCACCGCCGCCCAGGGGTACTTGCACTGCGGGCCCCACGGGGCGGGTCACTTCGTCAAGATGGTGCACAACGGTATCGAATACGGGATGATGGCGGCGATCGCCGAGGGACTCAACATCATCAAGCACGCCAACGTCGGCCGGGACACTCTGGTCGCGGACGCCGAGACGACACCGCTACGCAACCCGGACTTCTACTCCTACGACATCGACCTCGCCGAGGTCGCCGAAGTGTGGCGCCACGGTTCGGTCGTCAGCTCGTGGCTGGTGGACCTCACCGCCGACGCCCTGGCCAAGTCGCCGGAACTCACCGAATTCAGCGGCCGAGTGTCGGATTCGGGCGAAGGGCGCTGGACGGTCGAGGCGGCCATCGCCGAGTCCGTGCCCGCGCCGGTGATCAGTGCCGCGCTCTGGCAGCGCTACGAGTCACGCGGCGAAGGCGAATTCACCGCCAAGGTCCTCTCAGCGATGCGTTCGGCCTTCGGTGGTCACGCCGAGAAGCCCGCCTGAGGTGTCGGTGCAACTGCGCGAGTTCACGTCGCCCGACGCATTGGCGCAGGCCGGCGCCACCTTCATCGCCGAGTGCGCGAGCCGGGCAGTCGCGGCCCGCGGAGAGTTCCGGGTGGCGCTGAGTGGGGGTCAGACGCCACTTCGAACCTGGGAGCACCTCGCCACCCTCGACCTGGCGTGGGAACGCTTCACGATCTTTCAGGTCGATGAGCGCATCGCTCCCGAGGGCGACCGCGACCGCAACCTGAGCGGTCTTCGCCAGGGTCTCTCCCCGCGCACTCCGCGCATCGTGGCCATGCCGGTCGAGGACAGTGATGTGGAGGGCGCGGCCGCGCGCTACGCCGCTCAACTACCGGACCACTTCGACCTGGTGCAATTGGGCCTCGGACCCGACGGTCACACCGCGTCGCTGGTGGTGGGTGATCCTGGGCTCGACGTCACGGATCGACTCGTGACCGTGACGCGGGAGTACCAGGGACGTCGTCGCATGACCTTCACCTATCCGGCGCTCGCGCGTGCGCACGAGACCCTGTGGATCGTGTCGGGTGATGACACGCGCGACGCACTGGGGCGCCTGTTGGCCGGGGATGAGTCGATATCCGCGGGTCGAGTGGGGCGCGAGTACGCGACCGTGTTGACCGACTTGATGGTGCACTGAGTCGTGGGCGAACTCCAAGAGAAGGAGCTCGCCGCCCGGGCCGGCGCCGAACTGGTGCGCGAGGGGATGGTGGTGGGGTTGGGCACGGGATCGACCGTGGCGTTCCTGCTCGTGGCGCTCGCCCAGCGCGGACTCGACGCGGTCTACGTCGCCACATCGCCATCGACGCAACGCGACGCGCTCGCGCTCGGCCTCGTCGTCAAGCCCTTTGACTCCCTCGAGCACTTGGACCTCGCTATCGACGGGGCTGACCAGGTCGCCGAGAGCGGCTGGCTGATCAAGGGCGGAGGGGGCGCGCATACGCGAGAGAAGATCGTCGCCGCCGCGGCGACGCGGTTCGTGGTGATTGTCGACTCGAGCAAGCTCGTGAGCGAACTGCACGCGCCGCTGCCCTTGGAACTGCACGCGTTCGGTATCGCGGCGACCCTTGAGCACCTGGGCTCAACCCGGCGACGTGACGTGGCGCGCAGTCCCGACGGGGGCGTCATCGCGGACTTCTACGGTGACGTGAGTGACCCGGCGACGCTCGCACGACGACTGTCGTCGACTCCCGGGGTCGTCGAGCACGGATTGTTCGCTCCCGACCTCGTCAGTGAAGTGTTGGTGGGCGTGGGCGACGAGGTCCGACGCCGAACGTACGGAGGTGCACCGTGAACGAACTATTGACCCCGCCGGATTCGAAGGTGGCCGAGGATCACGTCATCGTCCTCTTCGGGGCGTCGGGCGACCTGGCCAAGCGAAAAATCATCCCGGGCCTCTTTCACTTGGCCCAGGCGGGACTTCTGCCGAACCAGTACCGCATCATCGGTTCGGCTCCGGCCGCCTTCGCGATGTCGTCGGCCGCCTTTCGCGACTACGCGAGAAAGTCCGTACTCACCTTCGGTTCCTCACCACCCGAGGGCGAGGCCTGGGAGAAATTCGTCAACTCGCTGTCCTTCGTGGCCGCCGATCCCGATAACTTCGACGATCTGGTGGGGGCCGTGGA
Organism: Acidimicrobiaceae bacterium; assembly: GCA_013044265.1. GTDB lineage: Bacteria > Actinomycetota > Acidimicrobiia > Acidimicrobiales > RAAP-2 > RAAP-2. Next base: position 10,555 of record JABEUQ010000215.1, on the reverse strand, counting down.
ACTCGCCGAGCGCGAGCTCACATCCAATGCGCGGCGTCTCTTGCACCTGGCCATCCCGCCCGACGCGGTTCTCGCCATGATCGAGATGCTCGCGGCGAGTGGCCTGAACCAGAATTCGCGAGTCATCTGTGAGAAGCCCTTCGGCGTGGACCTCGCCTCGGCCGTGACGCTCAACGCCGCGATCGCCGCCGCTTTCGACGAGAGTCAGGTATTTCGCATCGACCACTTCCTGGGCAAGGAGTCGATCGACAACATCCTGGCGCTGCGTTTCGCCAACCGGCTCTTTGAGCCCCTGTGGAATCGCGATCACGTGTGCTTCGTCCAGATCGACGTGCCCGAGACCCTATCGATCGAAGGTCGCGGTGCCTTCTACGAAGAGACCGGGGCCTTTCGCGACATGGTCGTCAGCCACTTGTTCCAGGTGCTGGGCTTCATCGCCCTCGAGCAGCCGACGTCGCTCGAGGCGCGTCCCCTGCGCGACGAGGTGTACAAGGTCTTCGAGACGATTCGACCCATCGACCCCGCGCACGTGGTGCGAGGACAGTACGAGGGCTATCGCAGTGAGCGCGGCGTGGCGCCGGACTCACAGACCGAGACGTTCGTCGCGCTGCGCGCCGAGGTGGAGAACACCCGCTGGAAGGGTGTGCCGTTTTATCTGCGCACCGGCAAGTGCCTGGCCCAGAGCCGTCAGGTGATCACCATCGGGTTACACGAGCCGGTCATGCGTTTGTTCCCACTGGGCCAGCGCAATCAGCACTGGCGCGGCAACAAGATCGTCGTGGATTTCGCGGATCCGGGATCGATCCACGCGCTGTTCCTCGCCAAGGAACCCGGGCCGCGGATGCACCTGGATGCGGCCGAGATGACTTTCCACTACCAAGACTCGTTCCAGGCCGCCAATCACCTGGAGGCCTACGAACATCTGATCCTCGAAGCCATGTTGGGTAACCAGTCGCTCTTCACCCGTTCTGACGGGATCGAACGGCTCTGGCACGTCGCGGCACCGCTGCTGGAGAATCCGCCACCGGTCATTACCTACGCCAAGGGCTCGTGGGGGCCGCCGACGATCGAACACATCGTGGCGCCGCACGAATGGTGCTTGCCCCAATAGTCGAGCCGGCGCCGCGCGATTCCTTCGCCCTTCGTGGGTCACGACTGCGTTCAGCGCAGCCGTGAGCATTCAGCACCGCACCACCAGGTTTCTCACTAACGCCAGTCGAAGGGTGCTGAAGCGATCGCCAGGCCCGCGATGAGCTAGAACGTCTCCTCGGAATGTGAATGAGCGGACAGGGCCGCGAGTACCGCGTCGACGGTGTCCGCGACGTCACCGCTGACGTCGACTTTCACTCCCTCTTCGTCGACACCCAACGGTTCGAGGGTGGCGAATTGTGAGGACTGTAACGAGGGTGGCATGAAACTTCGCGCCCGCGCGACCACGCGCGACAGGATGAGTTCTGGTGAGCCGTCGAGGAAGACGCAGAAGGTGGCGGGCTCGTACCTACGAAGGAGGTCGCGGTAACTCTTCTTGAGGGCGGAGCACGCCACCACCACGCCGCGGCCCTGGTCGAGAGTCTCACGCATTCGATGACCCACGGCGTTCAGCCACGGCACTCGATCCTCGTCGTTGAGCGGACGGCCGCTGCTCATCTTGGCGATGTTGGCGGGACTGTGCAGATCGTCCGCGTCGCAAAAGTCGTACCCCAATCGTTCGGCGAGTGATCGACCGACGGTGCTCTTGCCCGACCCGGAGACGCCTAGGACGACAATGGCTCGCGGGCGCGCCACGCAAGTCGACGTGACGTGCGCGGGTTGTTCGCCTCTCGTCATGACGCAGCGCTGACGTCGGGCTTGACTTCAATCACGACCTTCACGTCGTCGTCGTGGCGCGTCAGCGCGTCGGCCCACGCCTCGAGTGGTACGCGGCGCGTGACGAGTCTCGACAACCAGTCCCGATCCGCCGCGGCGAGGGCCAGCGCCGCGGACTCGTAGTGTCGACGGTTCGCGTTGACCGAGCCCACGACGGCCACGTTCTCGAGCACCATGCTGCGATTCAACGCTCCCTCATCGAAGTTGATCTCGTGCCCGCCCGATGAGACGCCCGTGAGACACATCACGCCACCCACACCGATGTTGGTCATCGCGTCGAGGATCACCGTGGAGACGCCGGTGCACTCGATGATCACGTCGGGGTTGAAGCCAATGTCGCCGATCAGACCACTGTGGTAGGTCGCTCCGAGTGCTCGGACCAGATCGGGCTTGGCCCCCTCGCTCATGCGATCGAGCACGTGGACCTCGAGACCACGTTGAACGCCCAGTAACGCCGCGAGCAGACCAATGGGTCCCGCTCCGGTCACCAACACGGTGCGCGGGGCCCAGTGCGCCCGTCCCCCGACCCGGTCCACTTCTTCCCAGGCCTTGGACACGACGCTCGTGGGCTCGAGCAGGACGCCCAGTATGCCCAGTTGCGGGTCGACCTTGACCACGAAATCGGGCGTGATGCGATATCGCTCGGACAGGTAACCGTCGTGCTCCTTGATGCCACGCTCGGTGTACTGACCATTACGACAGAAATCCCATTCCATGACCTCACAGCTCGCGCACGGTACGGGGTCGGGTCGTCGAACGATGCCCACCACCAGGTCGCCGACGGCAACGGGCCCACCGAGGGGGGCTTCGAGGACGCGCCCGAGTGATTCGTGGCCCAGGACGAGTCGTTCGCGCCCGGGCGGACTCCAGCCGTAGGCGCCCGAAAGGATTTCGATGTCGGTGCCGCAGATGCCCACGGCCAAGGTCTCGACCAAGATCGGTCCGTCGCTGGCCGGGGGTTCCTCCACGTCCATCAGCGCGGCCGAACCCGCTTGGAGTGGTACCACTGATAGTGCCTTCATGGATCAGCCCTTCTCTTCTTCTCACGTGCAGTCGACAGCGGCGACGGGGAGCCTGAATGAGTCCCTCATCGCGTACAACGATGTTGATACTTCGCCACGAACCGAGCCTCGCCCGCGAACGCGTCCTGGTGTCCTGGACTGACGTCGCGGGCAAAAGATACGTCCGCACGTCGGGTACCTCTCACCATTCGGCGACGCATCGATACTAGGAGGCGTCAGCCCACCGCGTCGTGAGAAGCGTCGCGGGGGCCCGCCGCGCCACCGTCGTTGCCCCGCAACCGTCGTCACGCACGACTGTGCGTCGAGGTACTCCGGCGCGTCACATTCTCGTCACCTTGGACGCACGCTACTGTGTGGCGGTGCGCGGTTGTGAATGGCGAAATCGAGACGGGTCGATCACCAAGTGATTTCGAGCGGGGGCGATTTCGAGCGTCGCCGACTCGCTGCGGCCAATGACGGTTCGCAACCCTGGCGCGACTGGGGACCCTACCTCGCGGAGCGCGCGTGGGGATCAGTGCGAGAGGACTACAGCGCAGATGGTGACGCGTGGGCCTCTTTCCCCCACGACCACGCGCGAAGCCGGGTGTACCGCTGGAACGAAGACGGTATGGCTGGTTTTTGTGACCTCGAGCAGAATTGGTGCCTCTCGCTGAGTCTGTGGAATGGGGTCGACCCGATTCTCAAGGAGCGCATGTTCGGACTTTCGGGTCCCCAGGGCAATCACGGTGAGGACGTGAAGGAATACTGGTGGTACACCGACGCCACGCCCACTCACTCGTGGAACTCGTGGCGCTATCACTACCCGCAGTCGCCCTATCCCTACGAGGACCTCGTCGTCACCAATGCTGTGCGTACCAAGTCCGAGCCCGAGTACGAGCTCCTCGACACGGGCATCTTCGATTCGTCGAAGTACTGGGTGGTCAGCGTGGACTACGCCAAGGAGAATCCCCACGACCTCATGATGTTGATCACCGTGGAGAATGCCGGACCGGAGACGGCGACGCTACGAGTCCTACCGACGTTCTGGTTCCGCAACACGTGGCGCTGGGGCGACGCTGACGTTGAGCCGCCACGTCTGAGCGCGCACGAGGGATCCATCGTGGCGCAGTCGCCTCGCGCAGGGACGCTGCGATTGACGGGTGAGGGTTCGCCACGAATGTTGTTCTGCGACAACGAGACCAATGTGCGCCGGCTCTACGAGCGGGCCAATGGGCCGGAGTTTCCCAAGGACGGTATCAACGACTTCGTTGTCGCGGGCGCGCCCAGTGTCAATCCGGCGATGCAGGGTACGAAGGCGGCGCTGGACTACGAGGTCACGGTCGCGCCCGGCGCATCGACGCTCATTCGTATTCGACTCAGCGAGGAGGGGTCAGTCGCTAGTGGCGAGGCGCCCACCTCGTTCGACACGGTCGCCTTCGACCAGTGCGTCGCCGCGCGACGCCTCGAAGCCGACCAGTACTGGGCGTCGATCACCCCCGCGAACTCGAGCAGCGAAGAAGCGAACATCCTGCGCCAGGCCATGGCGGGTCTCCTGTGGTCCAAGCAGTTCTACCATTTCAACGTGAAACGCTGGCTGAGCGGCGACGCCACCTCAGCTCCTCCACCATCGCAGCGTGCGTTCAACCGCAACAATGACTGGATCCATCTCAACGCGCACGACGTCTTGCTCATGCCCGACGTCTGGGAGTATCCGTGGTTCGCGAACTGGGACCACGCATTTCATTGCGTCACGATTGCCCACATCGATCCGGAATTTGCCAAAGCCCAGCTGATCTTGATGTTGCGCGAATGGTACATGCACTCGAGTGGCCAACTGCCCGCCTACGAGTGGAACTTCTCCGACGTGAATCCGCCCACGCACGCGTGGGCCGCCCTGCAAGTCTTCGTGCTCGATGGTGGCAAGGATTTTGACTTCTTAGCCAAGGTCTTTCATAAACTCATGGTGAATTTCACGTGGTGGATCAACGTCAAGGGTCACAATGACGATGGTGTCTTCACCGGAGGATTTTTGGGGCTCGACAATATCGCGCCCCTCAACCGGTCCACGCTCCCGGCGTCGGTGGGCACGATTGAGCAAGCTGACGCGACCGCCTGGATGGCGATGTACGCCCTGGACCTCCTCAATATGGCTCTTCGCCTCTCGGCGGAGAACGTGGCCTACGAGGACGTCGCGACCAAATTCATCGAGCATTTCCTGCGCATCGCTGGAGCCGAGAACAATTCGGGAATGTGGGATGACGACGACGCCTTTTTCTACGACATGGTGCACCTGGTTGAGGGGCGCGACGTACCCCTCAAGGTTCGTTCACTCGTCGGACTCGTTCCCGTGCTGGCGTCGTTCGTGTACCACGAAAGTACCGTGAGTCACTTGGAGGATTTTCGCAGTCGCTTGTCGTGGTTCCTCTCGCACAATCCAGAGCAATCCGTTGCCTACCAGGCACGAGGCGACGGTGAGGACGCGACCCACCTGCTCACCCTCGTTGACCCCGAGCGCCTCAAGAGAATGCTCGCCAACGTCTTTGATGAAGACTCCCTGCTGTCGCCCTACGGCATCCGCAGCATCTCGGCGTACCATCGCGACCACCCCTTCAGCGTCGATATCAACGGCGCCCAGGCGAGTGTGGACTACGAACCGGGTGAGTCCACGTCGGGACTCTTCGGTGGCAACTCGAATTGGCGCGGGCCAGTGTGGTTTCCTTTGAACATCCTCTTCATCGAAGCGCTCAGGAATTACGAGACGCACTGTCCCGGCGACGTCCTGGTCGAGTTCCCGAAGGGTTCGGGTACGTCAATGACCCTCGACGCGGTGGCCGATGCGTTGTCGCATCGCTTGATCTCACTCTTCATTCCAAGTGAGGGGGGCGCGCGTCCTTCGGACGCGCGCTATCGCACGCTGGTCGAGGATCCGAGATGGAAACCGTACGTGTTCTTCTACGAATATTTTCATGGCGACACCGGACAGGGCCTGGGCGCCTCTCACCAGACGGGCTGGACCTCGACGGTGGCGCACCTCATTCTGCGCTCGCGCGATCGACGCGTGGGTCTGTAGGGTATCGCCGTGAAAGCAGACCACGCACCCGCCAGTGTCGCTAGGACGAATATGCCCAGCCCCGACCGACTCCTGCCCGCGGATCCGGCCACGCGAGAAGTGGCCCGGGAATTGCTCGGTTGTGTCGAAGAGCTCCCCATCGTGTCGCCGCACGGTCACGTCGCGGCCGCGATGATCGCCGAGAACACGAACTTCGCCAATCCCGCGGATCTCTTGGTGACCCCGGATCACTACATCACGAGATTGCTGCACGCGAACGGTTCGAGCTTGGAGTCACTGGGCGTCGGTGGGGCCGGGGCCGATCCCCGGGGGATCTGGCGTGAGTTCTGCTCCGCGTGGCCCATATTTGACGGCACCGCTTCGGGGAACTGGCTCGCGGCGGAGTTTTCGAATGTGTTCCAGATCGATGAGATCCCCTCTCGCGACAGTGCGGACCGACTCTATGAGTTCATTGCCGCGCGACTGGCCGAGCCCAGTTTTCGCCCCCGGGCGCTGATGGAGGCCTTCGCGATTGAAGTACTCGCGACCACCGATGACCCGCTCGATGACCTGAGCGCTCACCTCAGATTGCGCCAGGACGCGACGTTCCAGCGTCGGGTCATCCCCACCTTTCGTCCTGACGCCTACGTCAACGCCCACGCGGTCGATTTTGTGAGCAACGTGCAGCGACTGGTCGAAGTGGCGGGAGAGGGGCGAGGCGGATACGACGGCTACCTGACGGCACTGCGAAATAGGCGACAACACTTCATCGACGCGGGAGCCACCGCGACCGATCACGGCGCGCGAACGCCACTGAGTCTCAAGCTCGATTCCTTGGAGGCGGCGCGGCTGTTCGAGCGAGTACGACTCGGCGAATGCTCCGAGCACGACCGCGACGCCTTCGAAGCCCACATGCTCTATGAGATGGCGCGGATGAGTGTCGAGGACGGGTTGGTGATGGCACTGCATCCGGGTTCGCTCCGTAATTACCACCCCGATGCCTACGCGCGATTCGGACCTGATACGGGCCACGATATTCCCATAGCGGTCGAGTTCACCTCCTCTCTGCGCGCCCTACTCGCCGACTTCGGCACGACGCGCGGATTCCATCTGGTGCTCTTCACATTGGACGAGACGACCTTTTCGCGGGAGTTGGCGCCACTGGCGGGCTTCTACCCGAGTGTCTACCTGGGCTCACCCTGGTGGTTCCTGGATGCACCTGACGCCATGCTGCGCTTTCGAGGGGCCGTGACCGAGACGACTGGGTTCTCTCGTTACGGAGGTTTCGTCGACGATACGCGCGCCTTTTGCTCGATCCCCGCGCGCCACAATGTCGCGCGGCGGGTCGAAGCCGCTTTTCTGTCGCGGATGGTGGCCGAGCACCGTATTTCGATGCCGCGCGCTCGCGAGATCATCGTCGACGTGATCGACCACGCACCGCGGCGGGCATTCAAACTATGAACGACGCCGCGGCGCGTGCACTCACGCGAAAAGACTTTGGCGCGCCCGAACCGAGCGCACCGGCGCGCATCGTGCACTTCGGGTTGGGAAATTTTCATCGCGCGCACCAGGCGTGGTTCAGCGCACGCGCGAGCGACGGCGGGGACTGGGGGATATGCGCCTTCACGGGTAGGGGGAGTGGAATCGCCCATGCGCTCGAGCCCCAAGGCGGCCTGTACACGCTGATTGAGCGTTCCGCGTCGGGTGACCGCTGCGAAGTGATGACCAACCTGGTGGAGGTGCACGAGGGTTCTGATACGGGAGCGATCATCAACGTGTTCTCTCGTCTCGAAGTCGTCGTGGTCACCACGACGGTGACCGAAGCGGGATATCGAATGGACCTCGACGGCACGCCGCACGTCGATGACGTCGAACTCGCCCGCGATGTCGCGACGTTGCACGAGGCACTACTGCACGATCACCTCGAAGGGATCGAGCTCAGCACTGTCGCCGGACGCATCTTGCTCGGTCTCGCCGCGCGCCGACGCGCGAATGCGGGCCCGATCACCCTCGTGCCCTGCGATAATCTGCCCAATAACGCCGGAGTGCTGCGCCGAGGACTCACCCAGTTGGCCCAGCGGATCAGCGCAGAATTGGCCCTCTGGCTGGAGGAGAACGTGACGTTCGTCTCCACGAGCGTTGACCGCATCACGCCGCGAACCACCGAGAACGATATCGCCATGGTGGCGAGGGAGACCGGGTGGCTCGACGCGGCACCGGTGGTGACCGAACCCTTCGCCAGTTGGGTCCTCTCGGGACACTTTGCGGGGGGGCGACCACGATGGGAAGACGCCGGAGCCCTCTTCGTCGATGAGATCGAACCCTACGAGCGAAGGAAACTGTGGCTTTTGAACGGGGCGCACAGCATCCTCGCGTACCTCGGGCTCGAGGCGGGGCACGCCACCGTCGCCGAGGCGGTTGCTGACGTGCAGTGTCGTCGAAGTGTGGTGTCATTTTGGTCCAGCGCCCAACGTCACCTCCCCGACGACCTTGAGCTCGAGGTGTACTGCCGACAGCTCTTCGAGAGATTCGAGAACTCGAGAATCGAGTATCAATTGGAGCAGATCGCGTCGGATTCGGTGATGAAGTTGCGCACGCGTATTGCCCCGGTCATCGTCGCCGAGTTCCGCGCGGGACGCGACTGCCCCGCTGGAGTTGAGGTAGTGGCGGCGTGGGTTCGACGAATACTTGCGCGCGGCTCCTTCCCGGACGCCCAAATACTCGCCATATCCTCACTACTGGACAACGCCCCCGCGGCCGTGGTCGAATTGATTCGCCTCGTTGACGCCCAGCTCGTTGATCTCGGGACCTTTGTCGAGCAGGTCCAGCGACTCGTCACCGACCACCCCGACAGTGCACGAACACTTCACACCTGAGCCCCTATCAACTGGAGAAGACCGACATGAGCATCAGATCAGCGGACGTCATCGTGACGAGTCCCGACCGGAATTTCGTGACTCTCAAAATTACGACCGACGAGGGGGTGACCGGCCTGGGCGACGCGACCCTCAACGGTCGCGAACTCGCAGTGGTGAGTTACCTGCGTGATCATGTCGTCGCGTTGTTGGTGGGACGCGACGAACGCAACATCGAAGATACGTGGCAATTCCTCTATCGCAGTGCGTATTGGCGCCGGGGACCAGTCACCATGGCCGCGATCGCGGCGGTCGATGTGGCCCTGTGGGATATCAAAGCCAAGACCGCGGGAATGCCGTTGTATCAACTCCTGGGGGGAGCGTCACGACGCGGACTCTTGGCGTACGGTCATGCGTCGGGGAAATCCACCGAAGAGATTTTTGACAGTATCCGCTCACACCAGGAACAGGGGTATCGCGCGGTGAGGGTGCAGACCGGTGTGCCGGGCCTCACCTCCATCTACGGCATAGCCTCCAATGCGACGTCCCCGGGTAATGCCGGTGTTCGCTACGATCACGAGCCGGCGCAACGTGGTGCGTGTCCGGCGGAAGAAGACTGGGATACCCGCAGTTACCTGCGCCACGTCCCCACGGTCTTTGAGGCGGTGCGAAACGAATTCGGTCCGGAGCTACCACTGCTCCACGATGGGCACCACCGCATGACGCCGATTCAAGCGGCTCAACTGGGCAAGTCCCTGGAGCCCTACGACCTGTTCTGGCTCGAAGATTGCACGCCGGCCGAGAATCAGGAGTCGCTGCGACTCGTTCGTCAGCACACCACGACCCCGCTGGCGATCGGCGAGATCTTCAACACCATCTGGGATTACCAGCAGATCATTCGCGAACAACTCATTGACTACGTGCGCAGTGCGGTCACGCATACCGGTGGCATCACGCATCTGAAGAAACTCCTCGAGTACGCCGCGCAGTATCAGATCAAATCGGGGATGCACGGACCCACGGACGTCTCACCCGTGGGAATGGCGGCCGCCATGCATCTCGGGATGTCGATTCATAACTTCGGAATTCAGGAATACATGAAGCACGGCACCAGGACCAACCAAGTGTTCGAGCAGTCGTTCACTTGGGAGAATGGGCTACTGCATCCTGGCGATTCACCAGGCTTAGGCGTGGAGCTAAATATCGACGAAGCGGGCAAGTACCCCTACGAAGTGGCGTATTTGCCCTACAACCGATTGGCTGACGGGACCGTGCACGATTGGTGAGTCACTCGATGCTTCCGTGTGGAGCCGGTCACGAAAATGGCGCCGAGAGGTTGAGGCGACATGCAGTTGTCAAGTGGTTCGAAGATTACCGCAGGTGGCCTCCGGACCATCTTGGGAGTTTCGGTAGAGAACAACTGAGAGCGCTTGGATGTGCTCCGCCCAACCGCACCAGTGGCGCGAACACCGATGGGGCCAAAGATGTCGCGTAACCCCATGCGAGACCCCAATTTCGTACCCTAACAGCGTGTGTTCTATTTGCAGTTCACAGATTCTGAATTCGAAGTGGCGAACACCACTAGGACTTCGATCACGACTTGTCGATTGACCCCTTGTGCCAGTGCCAAACTCGCTGCGGAGTGCCGTAACTCGTAGGGGGGGCAGTCACCGTTACCCGCTTCGTGGCAGAGTACACAATATTGACGAGTGAGAGTCACTCGAATGCCTCATCTGGATCTTCGCCATTGCCTAATTCGGGCGTCGGCGTCGGCGTCGGCGTCG
>JABEUQ010000214.1 GCA_013044265.1 Acidimicrobiaceae bacterium | reverse complement strand
GGGTGTCGCGAGCCGCGCGCTGGAACTCTTACTACGAGACGTTCACGTACGACCGATCCGCGCTCGAGTCGCCTCGGACAACACCGGATCATTACGCGTCCTACAAAAGGCGGGTTTCAAGACTGTCGGCACTGAAGTGTCATTCGCTCCCGCCAGGGGTGCAGAGATAGAAGAGATGATTCTAGAACTGTCCTAGCGACAAATCGAGGAAGCCCTAACTTCCTTGGGGTGGGGGTCGCCACATGCCCAGGGGCAGCAACGGCAACTCGGAGCGTGTCGATCTCAGTCCTTTGAAACGAACCTCGAACACCTGTCGTCTAGCCTCCAGTGCGAGGTTGCAAAACAGTCACGTCGGCCCAACAACTTGACTGACAAATGAGCACCAGAGCGCGCACTCGAACCGTAGAAGCCGATTCGCATGAGTGACCCGAAGATGGTCTATGAAAGACTGGTCCTCATGACCGCGGCAGAATGCCTTCAACAGTTGCAAGACCAACATTCCATGGTCATGTCACTCGAAGGACGCGCGCCAGGAGGCGAGTTCGGCGCCTATTTCGCCCGAGCAGCAAACGGGGAGCGTTTCGTCTTCAAGTGGTCAAATATTTCAGCGGATCTCGCCTACTACGTTCGTGTGGTCGAGCGGATCGATCTACTGCGCAGAACCCAGTATCCAATTCCTGAATACCTAGACCCCTTCCCAGTACCGGGAGGAGTAATCGTCTTGCAAAAGGCGGTGGATGGAATGTGGAGCGACGATGTCGGTCACAATTTGGTTGATAGCGTTCTTTCGCTGAGTGACCTCCAGGTTGATCGGACTTCAGAGACCACCAGTTGGTCTGATTACATTCGCGGGACACTCCTCGAAGGCGCTGATGAGTACTGCGTTCACGAAAGTCTTCGCGCCCACAGCGACCGAACGCGCCAGCTTCTCGATTGGGTTGAAACTGTTGGCAAGTCAGTTGCCACACTTCCGAGCCGAGATATTGTCCACCTTGACTTCCATCATCGCAACATGCTGCGGGTCGATGGACGGTTATCCGCTGTTATCGACTGGGAGGGGTGTGCCTGGGGCGATCGAGCCTTTGACCTCGTAACCTTCAGTTTCGGATTGTCAGAGGCAATCACTGAGACAGGCGTCGAGCAGCGAATTTGGAATCGAGCACAGGAGATTGCCAGTGCCGACTCGCTCCGTGCATATGTTGCCCACATCTCGTTGCGTAGGGTCGATTGGACGATCCGCCATCACCCCGGTGACCTCGACAAAGTTCTCAACCATTCCGAACGGTTCGTGCACATGGTGGCTTGAGTTCTAGGTTGTCTTTCAAGTGCCGATGACGAATCCTAGTTCCATCGTTGAATTCTCCAGTCGGAGATTGTTGACGTCGGCCCTTCGACGAGTCCTCAGTTCGATGGACCAAAGAATCTCTCAGCCCCGTACAATGCGGACATGCCAGACATGCCGCGCGCAGGGGTGATTAGGTCAAACGACCGGCGACTTCCATGGGCCATTCGTTATAGATATCCCCGTAACAGAATCCTCCGTTCGCTCTCGTGGATCTGGAGCAATTCGATCACAATCGCAATACCAAGCCAGATTGCAAACCGTCGCCGAGATCTTCGCCGACTTGTCGACCGCCTAAAACCACCTCTCTAGACGAACACGCGCCAATGCATGGTTGCACTCTTGTTGCTTTGGGCCTCTGATTCAAGTCAATGCCAGAGCTGTTGAATGCTCGAAAGACGTGTGACAATTTGTCATGTGCATACGGCATAGTTGAAGAATGACAGAGCGAGACTCCTCCAAAGCGCGATCCCTCGATCCCGTGGTCGTCGAGGCTCTGATATCGATGACCGAGCGCGTCTACCCCCGACGCGGACCACGTCTAAGAGATAAGTTTCGGCGTTACCGTGTCATGCTGGACTCAAGTGCACGCAGCCACGCCATCTCAATCTTCAACCACCTCACGCACGCCGGATACGAAATTCCGCCGTTCTTAGTCCGACGCTGGGCTACGACCAATGGATGGAAAACGAGGGATGCACAACTCCTTGATGACTATGCTGCCGGCGTCTTGGCAGGGGTGAGGTATCACTACCAAGACACCGCGGGGCGCCACTCAATGAAAGAGTGGCAACGTCACGCTGAGGGCAAGAAGCCCTGGATGGACCCAGGTCGCCTCGAATAAAGAGATGGCATTTACCTGGCTTGACTCACTTCGGAGTTGAGACTCCTTACATAGATCGGGAGATCCTTCATTGGTTGAACCACCACTCGGAGAATGTTGACATTGGCCCACCGACGTTCGGAGATTCAGTTGCGCGTGAAACGCGCGGAATACCGAGCCATTTTTTCGGCCCGGCTTGGAGGGAGCTCGGCATCTTTCCGGCAGCACGACATGATCTTTAGAGGAAGATTGGGTTGCGCGGTTGCGTTCATGGGTACACCACGAAGCCACGATTCCATCATCGACCGCGCCCATGGTTGAGGGACCGTGTGAAACCTCATACCGGATTGGATCCCGTCCCCGAACTCGCGAAGCAGGGCAATGTCCCTTTCGACCCAACCTCGTCGAGTCGCCCAATCGCATAGCACGGCGGTATCCCAGTCGGCACCTACGTGCTTAAGGTGTTTGAACATGGCGACGCAGGCTGCACGTCCGGTGCCTTGTGGGCCGTCGAGATGGAAGTGAGTTGTGAGTTGGCGCGGCCGCAGGAAACTCGTCACATGCGAGTCATAGACCAGAGAGGTCAGGTCATTCATCGCCGCTTTAAGAACGGGGTCCAGGTTGGAGTTGGTTTCACCTGGATTTGTGCGGGACATCATCTGAATATACCTACGAAGCGGAGTCATTCCGGATTTGAATCTCGAACCGCGGAGATCGAACCGGGCAGCAACCCTTCACTGGGCCGCTGATGAGTCGATTGACGGGTGTTGCCGGACGCGTCAAATGATGATGGAAACGACGTTGACGGTGATGATGGTTTCGTGATCACGTTGTCGCTGGTGTCATTCAAGGTGATGACGGC